>NZ_CP026952.1:1858870-2168682 GCF_003065605.1 Aeromicrobium chenweiae
GGCAGGGTGACGCCGACGAGCGCCTGACCGGCGAGCCGGGCAGCGAGGTGGTCGAGGTCCTGGGTCGTGCCGACGAGCGAGGAGTCGACGTGCGCGGACTGGTGTGGCGCTCGCACTCCGAGGCGCTGGGGTTCTCCTCCGGTGAGAACCGGCGCCTCGGCAAGGCCCTGCAGGACAGGGGGGCCGAGGCTCTGCTCGACATGCGGGTGAGGATGGGCGGCTCGCACCACCAGAAGATGGTCGTCATCCGGCACCGGGACGACCCGACGCGCGACGTCGCGTACGTCGGCGGCATCGACCTGTGCCACTCGCGGCGGGACAACGTCGAGCACCGCGGGGACCCCCAGGCCCTCGAGCTGGCCGAGGAGTACGGACCCACCCCGCCGTGGCACGACATCCAGGCCGCGATCTCCGGGCCGGCGGTCCGTGACGTCGAGACCGTCTTCCGCGAGCGGTGGCAGGACCCGACACCGCTGAGCCGCAGCCCCATCAACCTGCTGGCCGACCGGGTCCGCCGCCTGGACCGCAGCCCCGACCCGTTGCCCGCGCAGCAGCCCGCGCCTCCAAAGGTGGAGGGCGGCACGCATGCCGTCCAGCTGCTGAGGACGTACCCGGACCTGCGGCTGGACCGCGACTACGACTTCGCTCACGGTGGTGAGCGCAGCGTGGCCCGCGGCTACAGCAAGACCATCGCCAACGCGCGGCGCCTGGTCTACGTGGAGGACCAGTACCTCTGGGGCACCCGCATCGGCGACGTCTTCACGAAGGCTCTGCGCGAGAACGAGGACCTCCACGTGATCGTCGTCGTCCCGATCCACCCCGACAAGGAGGGCTTCTCCCGCACGGCGCAGCTCCTCGGTCGCCGGCGGGCGATGCTCGAGATGCTGGCCGTCGCGCCGCGACGGGTCGCGGTCTACGGCATCGAGAACCATGCGGGCACGCCCGTCTACGTCCATGCCAAGACATGCATCGTCGACGACACATGGGCGACGATCGGCTCGGACAACTTCAACCGACGGTCGTGGACGCACGACTCGGAGCTGTCGGCCGCCGTGATCGACCTCGCCGACGACGCGTCGTTCGCCCGGGACCTGCGGCTGACGCTCGCGGCGGAGCACCTCGACCGGGACGACGTGGCGGACTGTGCCGACCCGGCCACGATGTTCGCCGCCTACGCCCGCGCGGCAGCCGATCTCGACCGCTGGCACGCGGCCGGTCAGGTGGGGGACCGGCCCGCCGGGCGGCTCCGCCGGCTCGAGCCGCCACAGATCGGTCTGATCAGCCGCGCTCTCGCGGCCGTGCCGTACCGCGTCCTGCACGACCCCGACGGTCGGCCGCGGCAACTGCGAGGCAGCGACCGGTTCTGACACCGCGCCGCCGCTGGGCGTGGGCGCCGCGTCACCGACCGGCAACGTGTGATTCACTCCACAGACAGACATCGTGTCCGCACCAGATGTCTTGGAGCGGCACCATGTGCCCGTCCCACCCCGGGGACGAGAACGGGAGACAGCAGTGAAGCGATCCATCAGAACCACCGCCCTCATCATCTCCATCACTGCCATCAGCCTCGGCGCGGCAGCCTGTGGCGGCCCTCCGGACAAGGACTCCGGCAGCACCACGAAGGCCGCGACCGCCACGTCCGCGAAGGACCTGGGCGGCATGGACGCCTTGGTCAAGGCCGCGCAGAAGGAGGGCCAGCTCAACGTCATCGCGCTGCCGCCGACGTGGGCCAACTACGGCAAGATCATCGACGCGTTCTCGGACAAGTACGACATCAAGATCAACTCCGCGCAGCCAGACGCGGCGAGCCAGGACGAGATCAACGCCGCCAACACGCTGAAGGGCACGAAGCGCGCCCCTGACGTGTTCGACCTCGGTCAGTCGGTCGCCCTGGCCAACACCTCGATGTTCGCCCCGTACAAGGTGGCGACGTTCGACTCCATCCCGGAGGACTTCAAGGACGCGGACGGCACCTGGGTCAACGACTACGGCGGATTCATGTCCGTCGGCTTCGACACCAAGAAGGTTCCCGAGGTCACGAGCCTGGACGACCTGCTCGGTGCGAAGTACAAGGGCAAGGTCGCGCTGAACGGCGACCCGACCCAGGCGGGCGCCGCCTTCAGCGGCGTCGTCATGGCCTCGATCGCCAACGGGGGCTCCGCGGACGACATCGCCCCCGGCGTCAGCTTCTTCGAGAAGCTGAAGAAGGCCGGCAACTTCCTGCCGGTCGACCCGACGCCCGCGACGATCGAGTCCGGACAGACGCCCGTGGTCATCGACTGGGACTACACGAACGCCGCCGAGACCGCCAAGCTGCCGTCCTGGAAGGTCGTCGTCCCCGAGGGCGCAGCCGTCGGCGGTTACTACTACCAGGCGATCAACAAGGACGCCCCGCACCCGGCGGCCGCCCGTCTCTGGCAGGAGTTCCTGTACTCCGACGAGGGCCAGAACCTGTACCTCGGCGGCGGCGCTCGACCGGTGCGTGCGGACGCGATGAAGGCCGACGGGACTCTCGACGAGGAGCTGTACAGCAAGCTGCCGGCAGTCCAGGGCGATCCGGTCCTGCTCACCGAGGAGCAGACCAAGACCGCGGCCGACTACCTGTCGAAGAACTGGTCCAAGGTCGCCGGCTGATGAGTTCTAGGTGATGGGCCGGAGGATCCGGCGCCTCGTCCCCGTCCTGGGCCTGGTGCCGTTCTTCGGCTACCTCACGATCTTCCTCCTGATCCCCACCGTCGCGGTGGTGGTCGGCGCCTTCGTCGAGAACGACCGGGCGAGCCTGTCGAACATCAGGGCTCTCGGGGACGGCGTGGTGATGCGCACCTTGTGGCACAGCATCGTGCTGTCCGCCGAGAGCGCGGTGATCGGCGCCGTGCTCGGTGCGGTGCTGGCGTACGCCGTGGTGACCGGCAGGCCGGACGGCCTGCTCCGACGTTCAGTGACCAGCGCGTGCGGGGTGCTGGCGCAGTTCGGCGGCGTCACGCTCGCCTTCGCGTTCATCGCCACGCTCGGGTTCTCCGGCGTGGTCACCGAGGCCGGTCGTGACCTGCTGGGCATCGACCTGTTCGGCAACGGCTGGCTGTTCGGCCTGAACGGCCTGACGCTCGTGTACACGTACTTCCAGATCCCGCTCATGGTGATCGTGTTCCTGCCGTCGCTGGACGGCATGCGGGTGCAGTGGCGGGAGGCCGCCGAGAGCCTGGGCGCCTCCACGTGGCAGTTCTGGCGGTACATCGCCGGACCGCTGCTGCTGCCGGCGTTCCTCGGCTCGATGCTCCTGCTGTTCGCGAACGCGTTCGCGGCCTACGCGACGGCGGCGGCGCTCGTCAGCCAGGGCAGCCCGATCCTGCCGCTGCTGATCCGCAACGCGCTGACCAGCGAGATCGTGCTGGGGCAGAGCCACCTGGCGTTCGCCCTGGCGCTCGACATGATCGTCGTGGTGGTCATCGTGATGACCCTGTACGCGCTGCTGCTGCGCCGGACCTCGAGGTGGTTGAGATGAGCACCGCGCGCGTCCGCGCCCGTCGCCGGCTGCAGGCGTTCCGCATCGCGGTGTTCGTGGTGCTGGGCCTGTTCTTCGTCGTGCCGCTCGCCTCGATGGCGGCCTACAGCGTCCGCGTGCCCGGCGGCGGTCGCACGCTCGAGTTCTGGAAGCAGCTGGGCCAGGACCCCGACCTGCGCAGCGCCATCGTGACGTCGCTCGAGCTGGCGTTCCTGACGGTCGTCCTGATGCTCGTGCTGCTCGTCCCCACCATGATCTGGGTGCGGCTGCGGGTGCCGTCGATGTCGCGGGTCGTGGAGTTCCTGTGCCTCCTGCCGCTGACCATCCCGGCCATCGTCCTGGTGGTCGGGCTCAAGGGCGTCTACGCCTGGGTGGCGTACTTCTTCGGCGACACGAGCCTGACGCTGACCTTCGCGTACGTCGTGCTCGTGCTGCCCTACTCGTACCGGGCCATCGACGCGGGACTCGCGTCGATCGACGTCATCACGCTGTCCGAGGCCGCTCGCAGCCTGGGGGCGAGCTGGTTCACCGTGATCACCCGGGTCATCGTGCCGAACATCGGCGCGGCGCTGCTGTCCGCGGCGTTCATCTCGGTCGCCCTCGTGCTCGGCGAGTTCACCCTGGCGTCCCTGCTGAACTACGACAACCTGCAGGTGGTCATCAACCTGCTGGGCAAGAGCGACAGCCAGACGTCCGTGGCGGCGTCGCTCGCCTCGCTGGTGTTCGCGTTCCTGCTGCTGATCCTGCTGTCCTTCGTCGGACGTCGTCGGAGCGCGCGCCGTGCGACGAGCGACCTCGTGCCGGCGCCGCAACCATCCATGAAAGAAGGCTGAGCCATGACCGCCCCGACGACGCCCACGCGTGAGGGTCTCGAGATCCGCCTGGAGGAGCTGAAGCGGAGCTTCGGGGGAGTGACCGCCCTCGACGGGCTCTCCCTGACCCTCGCGCCCGGTGAGCTCGTCGCCCTGCTGGGTCCCTCCGGCTGCGGCAAGACGACAGCGCTGCGCATCGTGGCCGGCCTCGACGAACCGGACAGCGGACGGGTCGTGGTCGGTGACGACGACGTGACCGATGTGCCGGCCAGCAAGCGCGACATGGGCATGGTGTTCCAGGCGTACAGCCTCTTCCCGCACATGACGGCCCAGCAGAACGTCGAGTTCGGGCTCAAGCTCCGCGGGCGCGACAGTCGCGGCCGGCGCACCCGTGCCTCGGAGGTGCTGGAGCTCGTGGGGCTCTCGGCACACAAGGACAAGTACGCCGCGCAGATGTCCGGTGGGCAGCAGCAGCGCGTGGCGCTGGCCCGTGCGCTGGCGATCGAGCCCTCCGTGCTGCTCCTGGACGAACCGTTGTCCGCGCTGGACGCCAAGGTGCGCGCCCAGCTGCGCGACGAGATCCGGCGGGTCCAGCTCGAGGTCGGCACCACCACGCTGTTCGTCACCCACGACCAGGAGGAGGCCCTGGCCATCGCCGACCGCGTCGGCGTCATGAACCAGGGTCGCCTCGAGCAGCTCGACGCCCCGGAGGTGCTCTACTCCCGGCCCGCCAGTGCGTTCGTGGCGTCGTTCGTGGGACTGATGAACCGGGTTCCGTGCCAGGTGAGCGGCGGGCGTGCCGACGTGCTGGGTCGGACGGTCGCCACCCTGCCGGGGTCGGTCGACGCAGGCAGCGGCGCGGCGCTCGTGCGTCCCGAGCAGATGTCCGTCAGCGAGGCGGCGGGCGGGGCCGACGGGACCGTGGTGCACCTGAGCTTCCTCGGTTCGTACTCGCGGATCACGGTCGCCCGTCCTGACGGCACCGAGCTGCTCGTCCAGGTGCCGGCGTCGACCGTGCCGGGTCTTCGCGTCGGCAGCCCCGTCTCGGTGAGCCTGCTCGCCGGCGAGCTGCTGGTGTCGCCCGACCTGGCCTGACGACCCGCGGGTGACCCGCGGCTGATCGCCACCTGTAGAGTTGTTCCTGCAAGACCTTCACACTCTCGCCGGTGTGGGGGTCTTGTTTTTTTTGCCGCGTCGCTGCCGGGTCAGAGCAGGCCGAGCGTCTGCGCGTGCCGCCGGACCGCCTGGCTGTCCGCTGCGAGCACGAACGGCACGTCCGGCGCCCAGGCCTGGGCGACCTGCTCGACCGTGCCGTCACCCGGGTCGAGTCGGACCTCGCGGATGTAGACCGCAAGGATCCTGCCGGGGTGGGAGCGCACGATGTCGGCGTAGATCTCGGGGTCCTTCTCGCCCGAGTCGCCGATGAGGACGAACCGCAGGTCCGGGTGGAGGTCGAGGATCTCGCGGATCCGCCCGTGCTTCTGCTCGCGCCCCACGCGGGTGCCGAGCAGGTCCCGCAGCAGCACGGGACCGCGCGGGAAGTCGTGGTGCTCCAGGAAGGCCGAGAGGAACGCGTGCAGGTTCCACGGGCTGGACGAGACGTAGAAGACCGGATTCACCTCGGCCGCGAGGTCACGGTAGAGCGCGGCGGCCCCCGGGAACGCCTCCCGGGTCAGCTCGGAGCCGGCCAGGGTCTGCAGCACCATCTGTCCTGCTCGTTGCACGCCGGTCTTGATGACGGTGTCGTCGATGTCGGAGATGATCCCGATCCGGGCCTCGGGACCGGGCACCCGCACGTCCACGGACGTGGTCGTGGCAGCCCCCGATGTCAGCCCGCGGTAGTCCCCGTCGAGCGAGACCGATCCGGAGGCCCAGGGCGATCCGAGCCGATCGGCACCCGATGCCCTCACCAGGAAGTAGCCGTCGTCGTCGGACACGGTCCGGACCCGCGTGCCACCGATCTCCACGGTCAGGGGCACACCGGCGAGCTCACGGGTCAAGAAGTTCTGCACGCTGCGACGGACCGCCGCGCCGACGCCCTCACCCTCGGCGGCGCGGGACGGTGCCGGGTTGTCCAGCACGCGGCCGCGGACCATGACACCGGCCGGACCGCCGTGCCCGCCGTACGACTCGATCCGGAAGCTGGTGGGCGTCGACCGTGGGGACAGCAGGGGTGTCGACTCCAGGAGCCGTTCGACGTTCGTGACCCAGCGCTGCGCACCCATGCCGACACCGTAGCGGCGGAGGACCGGAGCCGGGCCCGGGGAGGGGAGTGCTCCTCGCCGGGCGGCCGTGCGGGAGGATCGCAGCATGTACGTGAAGATCTGCGGTCTGCGCGAGCCCGAGCACGTCCATGTCGCCGTGGACGCCGGCGCGCACGCTGTCGGCGTGGTGATGAACCGCACGAGCTCGCGACGCGCGACCGACGACGAGGCGATGGCGGTGGTCTCCGCCGCCGGGGGCCGGGTCGACACGGTCCTCGTCGTGAACGACATGCCGGCCGAGGACGCCGCCCGCGCCGCACGGCGACTCGGGTTCGACGTGCTCCAGCTGCACGGCCCGGCGTACGGACCCGCCGACTTCGCCACGGCGCTGGCGATCGTGCCGCGCGTGTGGCGCGCAACCTCCCTGTCGGCCGATCCGTCGCTTCGCGTCGGTGCCAGCGGTGAGGAGGTCCTCCTCCTCGACTCGCCGAGTCCCGGATCGGGCGAGCAGTGGGACGCCTCCACGCTCGCCGCTGACGCACCGGAGGGAACGTGGCTGCTGGCCGGAGGGCTCGCGCCGGACAACGTGGCCGCCGCGGTGCGATCGGTGCGTCCGTGGGGCGTGGACGTCTCCAGCGGTGTCGAGACCGCACCCGGTCGCAAGGACAACGATCTGATCACCGCCTTCGTGCGGGCGGCGCTGACCGCCTGAGCACCCCCGGTGCCCGCGTACTGAGACGGCCCCGATCCGGGCCGGCGTGCGGCTAGCGTCTGCCACATGACCACCAACCCGCCCCTGATCTCGACTGCCGACCTGAACGATCTGCTGGGCGATCCGCGCCTGCGGATCGTCGATGCGACGGTGCACCTGACGTTCGACCAGGACGGGGCCCACGTCGAGTCGGGGTCGACGACGTTCGCGGCGGCACACCTGCCGGGTGCGGTGTTCATCGACCAGATCACCGAGCTGAGCAACCCCGCAGGCGAGGCGGCCTTCGCGGCTGCCGACTCCCAGGCGTTCGCCGGCGCCGTGGGGGCCCACGGCATCGGGGACGACTCACGCGTCGTGGTCTACGACACCGTGAACGGCATCTGGGCCACGAGGCTGTGGTGGCAGTTCCGGCTCGAGGGCCGTGACGTCGAGGTGCTCGACGGCGGTCTCGGGGCGTGGCGGTCTGCGGGACTTCCGACCACCACGGAGGTGACCACGTACGAACCGGCCGTCTTCACGGCCACCCGGCGCGACGACGTCGTCGTCTCGACCGCTGACGTGGAGGCGGCCACGACCGACGAGTCGGTCCTGCTCGTCAACGCGCTGGACCCGGAGACGTTCGCGCAGGGTCACATCCCCGGCAGCGTCAACGTCCCCTTCGGGTCGCTCGTCGACGCCGACGGTCGGCTTCGAGGCCTCGACGAGCTGCGTGAGATCTTCGCGGCGGCCGGGGCACTGGACGCCGACGTGAGGCCGGTGACGTACTGCGGCGGAGGCATCGCGGCGACGGCCGTGACCTTGGCACTGACGGCTCTGGGACGCGACGACGTGGCGGTCTACGACGGATCCATGAACGCGTGGACGGCCGATCCGAGGCGCCCGCTCGGGACCGCCTGACGACTGACCTTCCGACCGTCCGGCGGCCGACGGGGAGGGGGACCTTCGGCCTCGAAACCCCCGCAGCGGCCGATCTACGGTGAGGCGTGGACGCGCTCTGGGTCGGACTCGGCACCGTCGTCCTGCTGCTGACCCTCCTGGACGTGTTCCTCACCGCGCTGAACTACGACGAGGCCGGCTTCCTCGCCGGCCGGCTCGCCTCGTGGCAGTGGAGGCTCGTGCGCCGGTTCACCCGGCGACTGCCGCGACGCTGGCGTCCTGTCGTGCTGCGCCAGGTCATCGGCCTGCAGGTGATGATCACCGTCGCGGCCTGGCTGGCCGGCGTGATCATCGGCTACGCCCTGATCTACCTCGGTCACATGCACGGCAACAGCTTCAAGTACACCGGGGGAAGCGCCGACCTGTTCAGCGCCCTGTACCTGAGCGCCGGCCAGCTCGCCACGGTCGGCGGCACCGGGCTGTTGATGCCCGACACGCCGCTGCTGGAGGCACTCATCATTGCGGAGAGCCTCACGGGCGTGGTGCTGGTGTCACTCACGTTGACGTTCCTGCTCGGCGTCTACGACGTGATCTCGAGCCTGAGGTCGCTGTCGTCCCAGTTCTACAACGCCGGAGCCGGGGTCGGCGACCCGCTTGCGACCTTGACGCCGTACTTTCCGAACGGGGAGGAGCGGGGTCTGGACTCGCACCTGGACAGCCTCTCGGACAGCTTCGGCGCCTACATGGATGGGATCCGCCTGCACCATGCTGCCTACTACTTCCAGAGCGGACGGGACACGTTCTCGCTCCCGTACTCGATCCACATGCTGGGGGGTGTCGTACAGGCCCTGCGATGGGGCCTGCCGAGATCCCATCCGGTGGCCCAGGAGCCGACGCTGCTCCCGCTGACCGACCAGTTCGAGCGGTTCGAGGAGTACCTGCACGAGCTCCTGCAGTGGCAGAGCACCGGGGTGCCGGAGACCGTGGACGCCTCGACGTTCGCCGAGCAGGTCACCGATCTGCGGATCAACCCCGGAGCGGACCCGGTGCCGTGGCGCACCGCCGCACCCGACCCGTGGGTCCGGGGGTTCGTGCAGATGAACGTCGCGATGGCCGAGCTGGTCAGGAGCAGGCCACTGACGGACCTCAACGAGGCGTACGAACGGTACGTCGAGTGGCTGCCCTTCGCGTACCGCGCCCAGCAGTTCGGCGCTGCGGTCGCCCACGACCTCGACTACCAGCCGCTCTACTCGGGGCCGCAGAACGACGTCCCGGTCGTCTCTCCAGCACGGCCGACGGCGTCCTCCCTGCGTCGCGCGGTGGTGAGGGCCAAGGAGGTCTTCGCCGACCGGGTCACCTTCATCGACCCGGGGTACGTGCGACTCCTCGATGCGTTCCGCGTGATGTGCGGGACGGTGCTGGCGGTGGGTGTCGTGGCGATCGGGTTCTCCCTCGCCGACGAGCCCCTGATGCCGGGGGCGGTCTTCGCAGGCTTCGTCGCCATGCTCGCGTCAGCGGGTTCCGTGGGCCGAGGACGGGGGCTCGGCCGGCTCGTCGACCTGGTGGCCCTCGTGCCGGTGCTTCTGGCCCTCGTGCTGGACGCAGTCGTCCGCCACGGGACCCTCTCCTCGAGCACCGCCCTCGTCGTGGTGGCCGTCCTCAGCGTCCTCGCCGGGCTGTACGGACCACGGATCGGCAGGCTGGGGGTGCTGGCCTTCATCATCTACTACTTCACGGTCCTGCTCCGTCTCGAGCGGAGCGATCTGCTGCTCCTCACCATCCCGGCGGTGGTGGGCGTGGTGTGCTCGACGCTGGCCCGGATGGTGCCCGATCGCGGTGCACGCGCCCGGGTCGTCGCAGGGGGCGTCACCGCCTTCGAGGAGCGTCTCGCCCGGTCGCTCGACCCACTCATCGACGCCGTCTCCGCGTCCCGCTGGGACCCCGACCTGCAGCACCGCATCCGCAGCCAGATGAACCAGACCCATCACATGGCCGCGTTCCTGGTCGGCCAGCTCACCCAGGGCACCACGGATGTCGGGCTCACCACCGAGCAGGCACGTGCGGTGTGCCTGCGGGTGCACGACGCCGAGCTCGCGCTGGAGAACCTGGTCGCCGTGGCGAGGATGGCCACCGGCGCCGGCATGCCGCTCAGCGTCCGTGCCCAGCTCGCCGGGACCCTCGAGGCGATGCAGCAGCACGTGGCCGCCTACCCGGGCAGGGCGGCGTGGGTCACCTCGTCCGCCGACGGATCGCCGCCCGAGTCGCACCGGTCCGAGCCGTTTCGACCCGTCGTGCCGACCGGTGAGGAGCTCTCCCGGTGGCCGCGCTCGGCGCGGCGGGTGCTTCTCGCCGCCGAGAGGATCCAGGAGACCACCGACGGCCTCCACTCGGCGCGCTCGGGGGACCTGTTCCTCACCGAGGGGGAGGTCAAGGCGCTGCTGCCGTCGTTCGACCCGCCCTTCACGACCGGGCGGTCTGCGGCCGCCCGACGTCCCCGACGCGTGACGAAGGACGAGGCCGCGCCCCTCCTGCGGCGCAGCGTGCAGGCCGGCACGGCCACGGCCGTGGCCCTGTTCCTGGCCTCGTTCGTGTCCGCGACCCACCAGTACTGGGCCGGCATGCCGGCCTACCAGGTCATCGGCGGGACGGACGGCGAAGCGTTCACCAAGGGTGTCCGCAAGGTCGTCGGCACGATCCTGGGGGCGATCGTCGGGTTCGCGATCGCGATCGAGTCCGACCGGAGCGCAGCCGTGCTGCTGCCGGTCCTGGCGCTGTGCGTGTTCGCGGCGACCTACTTCCGGCAGGCGTCGGTGCCGCTCGCTGCCTTCTGGCAGACCATGCTGTTCGCCCAGCTGTACGAGTACCTCGGCCGCCTCGACGCCGAGGCCGTCGGGGTGCGGGTGGTCGAGACCGCGATCGGCGCCGTCGTCGCCCTGGTCGTGTCCGCGGTCGTGCTGCCCACCCGCGCCCGCTCCAGGCTCAGCCAGCAGGCGACGACGCTGATCGGCACCGTCCGGTCGACCGCGCGCGACGCGCTCGAGGTCTGGAGGCGGGGTCGGCCGGTGTCGGTCGAGGAGGCGGCCGCGTTCTCTCGGGACGTGGAGAAGATGGATGCGGACCTGCGCGCCTTGCACGACACCGTGAGCTCGGTCCGGCTCGGGCCCGGGGCGTTCGACCCGTCAGGCATCCAGAACCAGCTGAGCCGCTTCTGGGAGCTCGTCTACCACGTCAAGTCGTTCGTGACGACGACCGAACAGGCCCGGACGGACGACACCCACGTGACCGCCGAGCAGTGGGCGCAGCTGGAGACGCAGACCAGCCAGAACTTCGATGCCCTCGAGGCGGCGTACGACGCGCGGCCGGCGGGCGCGATCGACCCCGATCTGGCCTTGGTCGACCTCGATGACGAGGGGGAGTCCGACGTGACGCGCCGAGCGCTGCGGTCGCTCGCACGAGCGAACCAGACGGTCGCCATCATCGCGTCGGACACGGTGACCCAGCCCGAGGAACCGGGCGAGGCCGGGGCCTGAGCCGGACGCAGGACAGGGGGCCTTGCCCTGCGGGCACTAGTGCCCTACTGAGCGAACCGGTCGCCGACGAGAGTTCCGGTGTGGCAACCCGTCGGGGGAGTTCCCCGCTCGGTCCGTCGGAGCAGAAAGCCGGAGACGCCCATGAACCTCACTCCACGCGAGATCGACAAGCTCTACGTCTACCAGGTCGCGTCTCTCGCGCGCATGCGCCGCGATCGCGGCACCAAGCTCAACCTCAGCGAGGCCCAGGCCCTCATCACCGAGGCGATCCTCGAAGGGGCCCGTGACGGCAAGTCCGTCGCCGAGTGCATGGAGCTGGGCACCACCATCGTGACCGAGGCGCAGTGCATGGACGGGGTGCGGGCACGGCTCAGCCTCCTGCAGGTCGAGGCGACGTTCCCCGACGGCAGCAAGCTGGTCTCCTGCCACGACCCGATCGGCGTCTGACGTGGACTCAGCCGACGGCTCGACCGGCGCCCTGGTGCTGGTCGCCGGGCACGAGAGCTCCTTCGGGGCCGCGCTCTCCGGCCTGCCCGCCCGCGGAGGTCCCCTGATGACGACCCCGGCCGGCAGGCCCCTGCACCAGGTCGTCACCCATCTCCTGGACTCCGGCACCGGCCCGGTCGTCGTCGTGCCGATGACCTTCGGCCGCGACCCCCGCATGGTGGCCGACGCCGCCAAGACGCTCAGCTGGCTCTCGGTGGACAGCGAGCCTCGCGTCGCGCTCGCGCAGCCCTTCGGCACCCTTGACCACCTGACCGCCTGGCTGCGGCGGGCCGCGACGCAGGTCCGGAGCGGGTCTCCCGATGCTGCGGTCGTGCTCACCGCGGATGTGGCCAACCCCTTCGACGACGCCGAGCTCCACCGCGTCGCCCATCTCGTCCGGACCTTCGGAGCGGGCAACGAGGTCGACGTCGCACTGGTCGACGACCGCGGGACGCAGCCGACGGTGTCGCGGCTCGAACGGCTCGGGTTCTCCGACATCGTGCTGGTCCCCGCAGGGTTCCAGCGCCACAGCGGCGCGACCTGGACCGGCGACACGACCGCCCGGGTGAGCTTCTTCGGACCGATCATGTCCGCGCACGCCGTCGCGCAGGTCGTCGGTCAGCGGCACGACGCCGCCCTCCACGCGCTCGGGCACGGCGACACCGGCATCGCCGCCGGTCTCAGCGCCGACCACGGTCACGGGTACGCACACTCGCACGCATTCGACGGGCACACCCACGAGCCTGATCAGGAACCGCAGCAGCGGGACCACCACCACACGTTCATCCACGCGCACTGAGGTCGAAGGGACACATCATGCTGGGCAGCCCGAAGTATGACCACGGAAAAGACGAGATCGAGATCAACGCCGGCCGGGAGACCGTCACCCTCAACGTCAGCAACACCGGGGACCGTGCGGTCCAGGTGGGCTCGCACTTCCACTTCTTCGAGGTGAACAAGGCGATGCTGTTCGAGCGGGAGAAGGCCTACGGGATGCACCTGGACGTCCCCGCCGGCACCGGCGTGCGGTTCGAGCCGGGCAGCACCAAGCAGGTCACGCTCACCGCGTACGCCGGCTCCCGCCACCTCATCGGCTTCAACAACCTGGTCGACGGCGGACTCGAGTCGCAGGACACCCGCACCCGAGCGATCGATCGCATGAACGAGCTCGGCTACGCCAACGGCAAGCCGAGTGGCAAGGCCGACAACACGTCCAGCACGTCCAGCAAGTCCAGCAAGTCCGGGAAGTCCGGCGGCGCTGCCAAGAAGGGGAAGAAGTAATGGCGATCATCTCGCGCAAGGAGTACACCGACCTGTTCGGGCCCACGGTCGGCGACCGGGTCCAGCTGGCCGACACCAACCTCGTCATCGAGATCGAGAAGGACTACGCGGAGGGGCACTACGGCGACGAGGTCGTGTACGGCGGCGGCAAGACCGCCCGCGACGGCATGGCGGCGGACCCGCAGGCCACCCACGCGCAGGGTGTGCTGGACATGGTCATCACCAACGCGATCATCCTCGACCCGGTGCTGGGCGTGATCAAGGCCGACATCGGCATCCGGGACGGCAAGATCGCGGGCATCGGCAAGGCCGGCAACCCGCACCTGCAGAGCGGCGTGGACCCGCACCTCGTCGTGGGGCCGGGCACCGAGCTGATGGCGGGGGAGCACCTCATCGCCACCGCCGGCGGCATCGACGCCCACGTGCACTACATCTCGCCCCAGCAGGCCGAGGCCGCACTGTCCAACGGCATCACGACCCTGTTCGGCGGCGGCACCGGGCCCACGGACGGCAGCAACGGCGTCACGACCACCCCGGGCGTGTGGTTCCTCAAGCGCATGTTCGAGGCGGCCGAGGCGATGCCGGTGAACATGGGGTTCTGCGGCAAGGGCAACGGCTCGCTGCCCAAGGCGCTCATCGAGCAGATCGAGGCCGGTGCGGCCGGTCTGAAGGTGCACGAGGACTACGGCACGACGCCCGCGGCGCTGAGCAACGCCTTGTCGGTGGCCGACGAGTACGACGTGCAGATCACGGTGCACACCGACAGCCTGAACGAGGCCGGCTTCGTCGAGAACACCCTGGACGCGATCAACGGCCGGACGATCCACACGTACCACACGGAGGGTGCCGGCGGCGGCCACGCGCCGGACATCCTGAAGGCCGCGGGGCACCCGAACGTCCTCCCGTCGTCGACGAACCCGACGCTTCCCTACACGGTCAACTCGGTCGACGAGCTGCTGGACATGGTGATGGTCTGCCACCACCTCTCGCACGACATCCCCGAGGACGTCTCGTTCGCCGACTCGCGCGTCCGCGCCGAGACGATCGCGGCCGAGACGGTGCTGCACGACGAGGGCGTCATCTCGATCGTCTCCTCGGACTCCCAGGCCATGGGACGCATCGGTGAGTCGTTCCTGCGGACGTTCCAGATCGCGCACCACTGCAAGGACAAGCGCGGCAAGCTGCCCCAGGACTCGCCGGACAACGACAACTTCCGCGTCCTGCGGTTCCTCGCCAAGATCACGATCAACCCGGCCATCGCGCAGGGCATCTCGGACTACCTCGGCTCGCTGGAGGTCGGCAAGATGGCCGACATCGTGCTGTGGCCGGTCGACTCGTTCGCGGTCAAGCCCAAGGCCATCGTCAAGGGCGGGATGATCAGCTGGACGCTGATGGGCGACCCCAACGCGTCCCTGCCGACGCCCCAGCCGGTCTACTACCGTCCCGGTTTCGCCGGGTACGGCAAGGCACAGCGCAGCACCCGCATCACGTTCATGTCGCAGGCCGGCATCGACGCAGGGGTTCCCGAGGAGCTCGGCCTGGAGAGCCAGGTCCTGCCCGTTCACGGCACCCGCATGATCGGCAAGGAGAACATGGTGCGCAACAGCGAGACGCCGGTCATCGACGTGGATCCGGAGACCTACGCCGTGACCTACGACGGGACCGCTGCCACGATCGAACCGGCCGAGACGCTGCCCATGACGCAGCTGTTCTTCCTCGCGTGAGATGGCCATGGACGCATCGGACCTGCGACAGCTCCTGGCGAGCCTGCAGTTCTCGGACTCGGCCTTCCCGAGCGGCTTCTACACGATGTCGCACGGACTCGAGGGTTACAGCCAGGCCGGGCTGGTCGAGCGCGGCGACGTGCGCGACCTGCTGGAGGACCTGCTCGTGCACGCGGTCGGTCCCGGGGACGCGACGGCTCTGGCCGTCGCGCACCGGGCCGCGAGGGCCACTGACTGGGACGGGGTGCAGGAGGCCGACCAACGCCTCTTCGCGTCCAAGCTCACGGCCGAGATGCGCCGGGCCTCGGTGCGCAGCGGACATCAGCTCATCGACATGGCCGGCGAGGTCGTCGGCGGCGACGGCATCGCGGAGTACGCCGGCCGGGTGACCGCCCGCACGACACCGGGATGCCAGCCGGTCGCGACGGCCGTCGTCTACGCGTCCACCGGGCTCACCACCCGGTCGGCGGTCGCGTCGGACCTGTTCGCGTACGCGGTCAGCTTCGTCGGTGCGGCGTTGCGGCTCCGGCTGACCGACCACCGGCACGCCCAGGTCGTGCTGTACGACATCGCCCCGGTGATCGAGCGCGTCGCCATCGACGCGCTCGACCGGGACCTGGAGGACCTCGGGGGATGCGCCCCCGTCGCCGACATCATGTCGGCCCGGCACGAACGAGCCGACGCGCGGCTGTTCGCCAGCTGAGCTGCACCGCACGTCGACCACGACCACGACCATGGAAGAGGACTCATGAACGACAACGCACTGAGGATCGGCATCGGCGGTCCCGTCGGCTCGGGGAAGACCGCTCTCACGGAGGCGCTCGTCCCGATCCTGATCGCAGCCGGCCGCACGCCGGGCGTCATCACGAACGACATCTACACGCAGGAGGACGCCCAGCACGTGCGGCGGGAGCTCGACGGCGTCCTGGACCCCGACCGGGTCGTGGGGGTGGAGACGGGGGCGTGCCCCCACACCGCCGTCCGCGACGACCCGACCATGAACCTGGCCGCCGGCGCCGAGATGCTGGAACGCTTCCCCGACATCGACACGCTGATCTACGAGTCCGGGGGCGACAACCTGACCCTGACCTTCTCGCCGGCCCTCGCCGACGTGTTCGTGTTCGTCCTGGACACCGCCGAAGGGGAGAAGATGCCCCGCAAGCGGGGTCCGGGGATCACCGAGTCCGACATCCTGGTGATCAACAAGATCGACATCGCGCAGTACGTGCGGACCGACCTGGACGTCATGGAGGGCGACGCGCACCGGGTGCGGGGCGGCAAGCCCGTGGTCCTGACCAACTCGCTCACCGGCGAGGGGCTGGCCGATCTCCACCAGCAGATCATGACGATCTGGAGCGGGTCCCAGGCCGAGCTGGTCCGATGACCCTCTCCGAAGCCAGTGGCGCGCCCCGGACCGAGGTCACGTCCGCGCCCGCCCTCGCCTCCGTGAGCCGGTTGCCGCTCGAGGCTGCACCGGCACCTGCGAACCACGGCGGGTACCGGCTGCAGCCGGACTTCTACGAGCCCGCGCGGGTGCCCGCCGAGGTGCTGCGCCACGCCGGACGCCCTGCGACCCTCCGGGTGGGCAGCCCGGGAAAGGTGGGTGTCCTGCAGCTGGAGTTCCAGCTGCACGGCGGCACGACCCAGCTGACGCACCACTACCAGAAGTCACCGCTGCAGATCATGCGCCCGCTGTACTTCGACCCCGCGCGCCCCGACATGCCGTACGTCTACCTGACCTCGACCGGCGGCGGCATCCTGCAGGGCGACCGGCTGCGCACGGACCTCACGTTCGGCCCGCACTCGGCCACCCACGTGACGAGCCAGGCACACAGCAAGGTCTACAAGATGGACCGGGACTACGCGACGTCCCTCATGAACCTGACCGTCGGCGAGGGCGCGTTCGTGGAGTACCTGCCCGACCCCGTGATCCCGTTCGAGCGCTCGCGCCTGTACCAGCGGACCGCCGTCGTGCTCGACGAGTCGGCCACGCTGGTGCTGAGCGAGACCGTCTACGCGGGTCGACTGGCCCGCGGTGAGCGGCACGAGTACGACGTGTACGCCTCCGACCTCGAGGTGAGGCGCCCGGACGGATCGCTCGCGGCTCTCGACCGCGTCCGTCTCTGCCCGGCCGACACCGGTGTGGGCGGGATGGGTGTGCTGGCCGGCCGTGACGTGCTCTCGATGCTCTACGTCTTCGTGCCGCCGGACGCCGCCGCGACCCAGGTGCTGGCCGACGCGGTGCACGAGACCCTGACCGGCCTCCAGCAGGACGACCTCGTGTTCGGGGTCAGCGCCCTGCCGGGAGACGCGGGCATCTGCCTGCGCCTGGTCGGTGACGACACCGTCGTCACGACCCACGCGACCGCCCTCGTCAGCGCCGTCGTCCACAAGCTCCTGACGGGACACCCCGCCCCTCCCATCCGCAAGTGCTGAACCGAGTGAAAGAGGTCGCGACCGTGACGAAAGAACGTTCCTACCTGGCACAGGTCATCATCGCCTTCCTCCCGGTCGTGCTGATCCACGTCCTGGGGTTCGGGCTGTTCTTCGCCCTGGTCGAGCCACGCCATCTCGAGCTCGGCTCGGCCGTGTTCGGGGTGGGCGTCGCGGTCACGGCGTACGTCCTCGGCGTCAAGCACGCGTTCGACGCCGACCACATCGCGGCGATCGACAACACCACGCGCAAGCTGGTCGACCTGAAGAAGCCCGCGGTCGGAGTGGGGCTGTTCTTCTCCCTCGGCCACTCGACGGTCGTGTTCCTGATGGCGGGCCTGCTCGCCCTCGGCGTGCGGTGGGCCGTGGGGCTGACCGCCGACAGCGACAGCGTCCGGGTCGCGCTCGGCGTCTTCGGCACCATGGTCTCGGGCATCTTCCTGCTCATCATCGGGCTCATCAACGCCGTCGCGTTCGTGGGGATCTACCGGGTGTGGCGGGCGTCGAGGGACGGTGACCTGGACGAGCTCGCGCTCGAGCGTCACCTCCAGGGCCGCGGCTACATCTCGCGAATCCTGGGTCCGTTGATGAAGACGATCGACCGGCCCGGGAAGATGTACGCGGTCGGCTTCCTGTTCGGTCTCGGCTTCGACACCGCCAGCGAGATCGCGCTGCTCGTGCTCGCCGGGACGGGCGCGGCGACCGGGCTGCCCTGGTACGCCGTGCTGTGCCTGCCGATCATCTTCGCCGCCGGCATGAGCCTGTTCGACACGCTGGACTCCGCTGCCATGGTCAAGGCCTACTCCTGGGCCAGCGTCAACCCGATCCGCAAGGTCTACTACAACCTCACCGTCACCGGGATCTCGGTGATGGTGGCCGTCCTCATCGGCGGCATCGAGCTGGTCGGGCTCCTCAACGAGAAGCTGGGTCTTCGCGACCCGGTGACCGGCTGGGTCGCGGCCATCGACCTGGAGAACGTCGGCTACATCATCGTCGGGTCGCTGCTGCTGGCCTGGGTCGTGTCCACGTCCTACTGGCGGATCGGCCGGGTCGAGGAGCGCTGGACCGGCAACACGTCCGGTCCGGCGCCAGGACCACCGGCCCGCGAGAGCGAGCAGTGACATGGCCGGCACCCGAAGCAGCAGGGCCACCCGGGACGCCTCGGCGTCCGACTGGCTGACGGCCGTCGGGCAGGGGCTGTCGCAGATCTTCTTCCAGTCCAACCTCGTCACCGGCGTCCTCATCCTGGCGGCCTTCGTGGTGGCGGACTGGCGGATGGCCGTCCTCGTGCTGCTCGGCTCCGCCACCGGTGCGGTGGTCGGCCGACTGCGTGGGGTCCCGCAGAAGGACGTCACCGCGGGCATGGAGGGCTTCTGCGGCGCACTGGTCGGGGCGGCCACGTTCTCGATCCTCGGCGGGCAGTGGGAGTCCTACCCGATCGCGGTCGCGGGCGCCGCGTTGTGCGGACCGGTGATCTGGGCGGTCCAGACGCTCTTCGCCCGGCCCCCGCTGAAGCAGTACGGTCTGCCGTCGACGACGGCACCGTTCTGCATCGTGGCCACCCTCATCCTGGTGTGCACCGTGCCGATCCACGCCAAGGCGGCCGCGGAGACCACCACCGACTCCACGACCGTCGCGTTCTTCCGGTCGTTGCTGTCCAACGTCTCCCAGGTCGTCCTGGTGGACAACCCGTGGGCCGGGGCGCTCATCCTCATCGGGCTGTTCGTCGCAAACTGGAGGGTGGGCCTGGCCGCGGTGCTCGGCAGCGCGATCGGCAGCCTCAGCGCGCTGGCGATGGACGAGACGCTCACCGAGACCGAGAACGGCCTGGCCGGCTACTCCGGCGTGCTGACCGCGATCGCCCTCGCGGTCGTGCTGCTCAAGAACAGCCCGACCTCCTGGGCGCTGGCGGTGATCGGCACGATCGTCACGGCGGTGG
This sequence comes from Aeromicrobium chenweiae, assembly GCF_003065605.1. Taxonomy (GTDB): domain Bacteria; phylum Actinomycetota; class Actinomycetes; order Propionibacteriales; family Nocardioidaceae; genus Aeromicrobium; species Aeromicrobium chenweiae. The sequence goes on from NZ_CP026952.1 coordinate 1,878,370, forward strand.
TCACCCTGCTGATGCACCGCGCGGACGTGCCGACCTACACCTGGCCGTACATCCTGACGACCTGGGTCTTCCTGGTCATCGCCCACTACCTGCCGTCCGCCAAACGCACCTAGCCCCCCGGGCGGGCGCGGTGCTGACGCCACCGTTTCCCCCTCGCGCGGTGCGTACGCCACCGATGGGGGCCGGACACGCGCTCATACGGTGGAGGAACCACCACCCCGTGGGGCAGCCGCCCCAGCGGACCTACATCGAGTCGCCGATCCAGAGTCCGAGGGCGGCGAGGGCGACGCAGAGGACCAGCATCACGATGCCGCTGACGAACGCTTGGCCGTACCGGCGCTTCTCGATCAGCTGGACGGTCTCGTAGCTCGCGGTGCTGAAGGTCGTGTACCCGCCCAGCAGGCCCGTGCCGATGACGATGCTCGCGTTGCTGGACACCAGGTCCACGGTCGTGAGGCCCGTGAGGAACCCGAGCACGAACGAGCCGGACGCGTTGATGATCGTCGTCGTCCACTGGAAGCCGTGCGTGATGCGGGCCCGCAGGTATGCGTCGACCGTGTAGCGCAGGGACGCGCCGACGCCGCCCATCACGGTCAGCAGGACGAAGTCCAGGGGACTCATGACGTGCCTCGTGTCCCACGTCGCGCACCGTCGGACGGATTGCTCCTCGCCGCGACGACGATGCCCAGCCAGGTGGCGCAGGCACCGACCAGCACGGTGACCAGTGCGTACGTGACCGCCGTCGCCACGCGGTCGTCGCGCAGCAGCACGGCGGCGTCCGTCGCCAGGGAGCTGTACGTGGTGAACCCCCCGCAGAAGCCCGTCCCGAGAAGCAGCTTGAGCTGCTTGGCCCGGGACCCGTCGAGCCGGGTCACCGCCTGGTACAGATAGCCCAGCAGGAACGCGCCGATGACGTTGATGATGACGATCGAGACGGGGACCTCGTCGAGCTCCGGGATCGCCAGAGAGAGGCCCTCACGACTGGCCGCGCCGACCGCGCCGCCGAGCGCGACGAGCCACAGGGGGCGTATGTCCATGCACCGACGCTAACCGCGCCCGGACAGGGCGTCTGGGGCCAAAGGGCCCGCCGCATCGGCCCCCGAGGGGCGCTTAGGGCACATGGTCCCTCGGCACGGGGTCGCTGTCCCGTGGTCGTCCGGAGGGACGGGAAATACGTTCGGTGTTCGAGTCGACCTGGGGAGAGCTCATGAAGGTTGTAGTGCTTGGCGGAGACGGATTCTGCGGGTGGCCCAGCGCCGTCCACCTCTCACGCGCGGGCCATGACGTGACGATCGTCGACAATCTCGTGCGCCGTCGCATGGACGACGAGCTCGGGGTCCAGTCGCTCACCCCGATCACGACGCTCACCGAGCGCCTGGCGTGCTGGCGCGAGCAGACCGGGCTGACGATCGGGTTCGAGGAGCTCGACGTGGCCCACGAATACGACCGGCTCCTCGCGGTCCTGGGCGGGGTGCGCCCCGACGCGATCGTGCACTTCGCCGAGCAGCGCTCCGCGCCGTACTCGATGAAGGACAGCGCCCACAAGCGCTACACGATCGACAACAACGTCAACGGCACCCACAACGTGCTCGCCGCCCTGGTCGAGGCGCATCTCGACGCGCACCTCGTGCACCTCGGCACGACCGGCGTGTACGGGTACGAGACCACCCCGGTGGACCTGCCCGAGGGGTATCTCGAGGTCAGCTACCCGGATCGCTCGGGCGGGACGGTCACCCGCGAGATCCTCTACCCGAGCCGCCCCGGCAGCATCTACCACACCACGAAGTCGCTGGACCAGCTCCTCTTCCAGTTCTACGCCGAGTACGACGACGTCCGGATCACCGATCTGCACCAGGGCATCGTGTGGGGGACCCAGACCGATGACACCCGTCTCGACGACCGGCTCATCAACCGGTTCGACTACGACGGCGACTTCGGCACCGTGCTCAACCGCTTCCTCATGCAGGCGGCGATCGGCTACCCGTTGACGGTGCACGGCACGGGCGGCCAGACCCGCGCGTTCATCAACATCCAGGACACGGTCCGCTGCGTCCGCATGGCCGTCGAGTCCGGCGACCAGGTCAGGGGACGTCCGCGCATCATGAACCAGCTGGCCGAGACGCTGCGGGTCCTGGACCTGGCCCACCTCATCGAGCAGAAGCTGGGCGCGACCATCCAGTACGTCTCGAACCCGCGCACCGAGGCGGCCGAGAACGACCTGCTGATGCGCAACGACCACCTGCGCGCCCTCGGCTTCGACCCGATCCTCGTCGAGGAAGGGCTGATGACCGAGTCGGTCGAGATCGCGACCCGGTACGCCGACCGCTGCGACCGCTCGAAGATCCTGGCCCAGTCGTACTGGAACGACAAACGGCGTGACGCCGCCCGGGACGTGTGATGGATCGCTCCTGGGTGCCGAAGGGCGCCCTGGCGCTGCTCGGCGTGGCGGTGCTCCTCGTCGCGGCGTTCGCGATCGCCAACCCGTCCTGGTTCGGCAGCGACGACGACAAGCGTGCCGCGGACCGGGCGTTCGACAAGACCCTGCGCGACATCGGCTCCACGGACGGGCTCCGCCTCAGTGACGACAACGCGACCACCCAGACCTTCACGGTCCCGGTGCCGATCGACTCCCGCGTGGAGAGGCCCGTGCTGGCCCTCCGCGGACGCACCGAGGTCGCGGAGTCGAGCACGATCTTCCTGCGGGCGCTGGTCAACGGGGAGTCGGTGTACGTCAAGGAGCTGCCCCAGGGCGAGCACAAGCTGGACGTCGACATCGGCCTGCCGGAGTCCACGGTGGAGGACGGTGAGGTGAAGGTGCAGGTGCGGACGACCGGCAGCCTCGACCAGCGGCGGTGCAACCTGACGACCGAGCTCGGGGCGCTGGTCGTGCTGGACGCGCGCACGCGCATCAAGGGGGAGCTGGACGAGCGGACGCACACCGTGCGTGACGCGGTCGCCGAGCTCGACCACCACGTGACGGTGGTGCTGCCGACCGAGGCGAAGAGCACGGCTTGGTTCGAGACGGCCGCGCGGCTGTCAGCGTTCCTCACCCAGCAGGGGCACGAGGTCTCGTACACCGAGGACCTGCCGGACGAGGACGACGGTGGGACGCCGGTGCTGGTGGGTCCCGCCGATGCGCTGGACGATCTCGGCTGGAACGCCACCGGCGACAAGGGGTCGATACGCGTCGGTGAGCGTGGTGACCAGACCCTGCTCGGCGTGGTCGATCCCAGCCCCGACGTCGTGCCGGCCTTCCTCACGACCTCGGCGGTCACGACCGCCGACACGGGCTCGAGCGCCCCCAGGAGCGAGCAGCTCGAGCGGGCCACCGGCGACCAGGTCACGCTCGAGGCCCTCGGTGCCGACACCTCCGTGCAGCAGATCATCGACCGTCGCAGCTGGCGCGTGCCCTACGCGCTGAGCGACCTGCCGGGCGGGGGGGTGCCCACCTCGGTCAGGCTGCGGATGCTCGTGCCGCCCACCACCGAGGACGCCCGCTGGCTGGTCCAGGTCCGGCTCAACGACGAGCTGGTCGACAGCCTGCTGCTTCCCGACGTGGGACGCCAGACGGTCGTGGCGAAGATCCCCGGCGGACGCGAGCTGGTGCGCAACGAGCTGGTGGTCACCCTCGTCCGCGACCGGGACGTCGGCGGCTGCAACGTGCGCCAGACGCCGTACGACGTCCAGCTGCTCCCGGAGTCCGCACTCACGATCGGCACCGACGGCGCCGGCTTCACGGCGGTGCCCCGCGCCTTCGCGGCCGGGTTCGACGTCCTCGTGCCGTCGTCCAGCCTCAAGGACCCGACCACCGCGCTCGCCCAGCTGGTCCCGACCCTCGCGGAGTTCGACGGCTGGCGGCAGCAGCCCACCTACCGGTGGGACGGCACCCCCGGCGACCGCGCCTACTTCGCGCTGGGGTCGCCACCGACCGGTGTCACCGCGCCGGTCACCGTCCGTGACGGGCGGCTCAGCGCCAAGGGTTTCGACCTCTCGGCGTTCAAGGACGGACTGGTCGTCCAGTGCGTGACGTCCGGCCGGACGCAGGGGCTGGTCGTCACGCCGGTGGGCAGACCCGGTGACGTCGTCCCCGACTACGGGCGTGAGTCGGCCCGCCTGGTCACCGCCGGGGGCGGCGGCTTCGTGGTCAGCGGAGCGGGACGGGTGGTGAGCGCTCCCGCGGTGCGTGCCGAGGGCACGGAGTGAACGCTCGTGGTGCTGCGCGTCGCGCGTCGGAGCCCCAACGGACCGACGCCCCGGACGTGCCGCAGGCGGTGCGCAACCACTACCGGTCCGTCGACAGCGCGCCCGTCGAGTTCTCCCTGGACCGGCCGGCCAGCGTGGTCAACGGCTTCTTCGTCTCGTTCGTCGCGCTGGGTCTGCTGGTCCTGCTGGCCGTGACCCTCCTCGCCCGGGAGGGCCCGCTCGGCGACCACCGGGACGTCGTCGTCTTCGGCGCCTCCGGGGACGAGACGTTGATCCCGGTCCGGCTGTTCCTCGTCGTCTTCTTCGTGGTGTTCAGCCTCCACCTGGGCACGAACGCCTGGCGGCGCGCGTTGGTGCTCGCGGAACTGTGCGCAGGACTGATCGTGATCTCGCTGGCCGTCGACACGGTGGCGCTGCTGATCCGCCGGCTCTGGTCGGTGGACGTCCCGACGGTCGACCAGCAGGCCGTGTCGGCCGTGCTCGCCCTGGCACTGTTCCCCGTGGTGATCCTGCGCAATGCGCAGCTTCCTGACCCGGTCACGACCCCGGCGACGGGTGTCACCAGCGTGAGCGCCTGGCTGCGGTTCCTCGCGCCGATGGTCGCCGCGATCGTCCTCGCCCGGGTCATCGCGACGCAGGCCGAGCCGGTCGTCACCTGGCTGCGTGACGTCGCCCTCCTCGGAGGCGTGGGTCCGGGCGTGTTCCTGGTCCAACAGCTGTTCGTCCTCCTCGCCGGCGCGATCGGAGTCGTCCGGATCGGGATGTCCCGGCGGTCCGTGTTCGCGCCACCGGTGGCCGTCATCGTTCCGGCGCACAACGAGGCGCACGGCATCGCGCGGACGATCGCCGCGCTCGACCGCGCGGCCGGGGCGTACCGCGGGTCGGTACGCCTGTACGTCGTGGAGAACGTCTCGAGCGACGACACCGCGGCTGTCGCGCAGAACGCCATCGACGCCAGCGGGAACCTCGGCGGCACGCTGCTGTCGTGCCGCACGCCCGGCAAGGCGCCGGCACTGAACTACGGGCTGGGGCACGTCGAGGAGCCGTTCGTGGTCCGCATCGACGCGGACGCCGTGATCGGCGAGAACTGCCTGAGGGACACGATGCGTCACTTCGCGGACGACCGGGTCGGAGCCGTCGGCGGGATGCCGCTGCCCGCGCACACCGGCACCTTCATCGACCGCGTGCGGTACGTCGAGGTGCTGGTGCGGCACGGCTTCCACCAGGTCTCGCGGACGGGCTACGACGGGATCGTCGGCGTGCCGGGCATGTTCACGGCCATCCGGCGCAGCGCCCTGGTCCAGGCCGGCCCGATCGCGCAGGGCATCAACGGAGAGGACACCGACATCTGCATGCGGCTGAGCTCACTGGGCTATCGGTGCCTGGTCGACCCCGCGGCGCAGTACCGCACCGAGACCCCGGACAGCTGGGCCCAGCTGCGGGAGCAGCGGCTCCGTTGGTTCCGCAGCACCTACCACGTGGCGGCCCGCCAACGGCACGTCCTGCTGCATGGCGTCTCGATGGCCAGCGCCGTCGTCCTCCCGCTCGGGCTGGTCAACTCCGCACGCCGCGCGATGCTGGCGCCGGTGCTCGTCTTCGCGCTCCTGGTCCTGGGGGTGTTCTCCCCGACGTTCCACGGTCTGCACTGGCAGCCGGTGCTGGCGGTGGTGATCGGCCTTCCCGCCCTGGTCGCGATCGTGGTGAGCTTCCTGCTGCGCCGACCGCGGGCAGTGCTGTACGTCCCGGAGTACCTGGCGTTCCGGTTGGTCCGCAGCTACTTCACGTTGGAGGCCCTGCTGAGCCTGCGGTTCCTGCCCCTGGACCCGCCGTGGCGGTCACGTCCGGCGGAACGGGCCGCCGACCGCTGAGCCCGTCGGCCCGCGCAGCGAGGTCCCCGCCCCTCTCGGAGCGGGGACCTCGGCGAGCGGTGCCTCAGCTGGCCAGTCCTCCCTGGGAGGCCGACACCGTGGAGTGCGACTTCGTGGCGCGGAGCAGGGCGGGGTCGTACGTGCCCGACGGCGTCACGATGGTGCCCGACTCGCCCGCGAGGATCTGGACGGTGTGGTCCAGCGCCCCGATGGCCGCCGCGCCGCCGGTCAGCTCCACGAAGCGGCACACCGCCTCGACCTTGGGACCCATGGAGCCGGCCGGGAAGTTCAGCGCCCGGAGACTTCCGGGGGTCGCCCGCAGGATCGCCTCCTCGGTGGGCTCGCCGTAGTCCTTCAGGACGTTCGGGACGTCGGTCGCCACGATCAGGAAGTCGGCGTCCAGCGCCTCGGCGAGGACCGAGCTCGTCAGGTCCTTGTCGAGCACCGCCTCCACCCCGCGCAGACGCCCGTCGTCGTCGCGGATGACCGGCACGCCGCCGCCGCCCGCGCACACGACCACGGCGTCGCTCTCCAGCAGCAGCCGGATGAGCCGGGTCTCCACGACCCGCTGCGGCCTCGGGGACCCGACGACACGACGCCAGCCCGTGGAGCCGTCGGGCTTGACCACCCAGCCGCGCTCGGCAGCGACGGCCTTCGCCTTCTCCTCGGTGTACATCTCGCCGACGAACTTGGTCGGGTTGTCGAACGCGGGGTCGCCGGCCTCGACGAGGGTCTGGTTGATCACCGCCGCGACCTGACGACCCGGCAGCTCGTTCTGCATCGCCTGCAGCAGCCAGTAGCCGATCATTCCCTGGGTCTGTGCGCCCAGGACGTCGAACGGGTACGGCGACGTCAGGTTCGGGTCGGACGCCGACTGCAGCGCCAGGACGCCGACCTGCGGCCCGTTGCCGTGCGTCACGATCAGCTCGTGCTGGGCGCTCAACGGGGCGAGTGCCGCGACCGCGCGCCGCACGTTCTCCTGCTGGATCGCCGCGTCGGGCTTCTGCCCCCGCTGCAGCAGGGCGTTGCCCCCCAGGGCGACCATGATCCGCATCTCAGGCCCCCAGCGTCGCGACGAGGACGGCCTTGATGGTGTGCATGCGGTTCTCGGCCTGGTCGAACACGATCGACGCAGACGACTCGAACACCTCGTCCGTGACCTCCAGCGCATCCATGCCGGTCTTCTGGAACAGCGTCTCGCCGACCTTGGTGTTCCGGTCGTGGAAGGCCGGCAGGCAGTGCATGAACTTGACGTTGGGATTGCCCGTGGCCTTCATCGCGGCCGCGTTCACCTGGTAGTCCTTGAGCAGCTTGATGCGCGGCTCCCACGCCTCGACCGGCTCGCCCATCGACACCCAGACATCGGTGTAGAGGAAGTCGGCGCCGGCCACACCCTCGCTCACGTCCGCGGTGTGCAGGATCCGGGCACCCGTCTCGGCGGCGATCGCCTTGGCCTTGTCGATGATCTCGGAGTGGTTCCACAGCTCCTCGGGCCCCACGATGCGCACGTCCATGCCCATCATCGCCCCGGTCACCAGCAGCGAGTTCGCCATGTTGTTGCGCGCGTCCCCGAGGTACGCGAACGCGATCTCCGCGTCGTGCTTGGGGGAGTGCTCGCGCATCGTGAGCATGTCGCACAGCATCTGCGTGGGGTGCCAGTCGTCCGTCAGCCCGTTCCACACCGGGACGCCGGAGTACTCCGCGAGCGTCTCGACGTTGGCCTGCGCCGCGCCGCGGTACTCGATACCGTCGAACATGCGGCCCAGCACGCGGGCGGTGTCCGCCATCGACTCCTTGTGCCCGATCTGCGAGCCCTGCGGGTCGAGGTAGGTCACCCGGGCGCCCTGGTCGAACGCCGCGACCTCGAACGAGCACCGGGTGCGCGTCGAGGTCTTCTCGAAGATCAGCGCGATGTTCTTGCCGGTCAGCCGGGGCTGCTCGGAGCCGGCGTACTTGGCCAGCTTGAGCTCCGCGGCCAGGTCGATCATGAACTTCCATTCCTTGGGAGTGAAGTCGATCTCCTTGAGGAAGCTCCGGTTGCGCAGGTTGAACGCCATGGTTCAGATCCCTTCACGTTCGATGGGGCAGGACATGCAGCGCGGACCTCCACGGCCGCGTCCCAGCTCGTTGCCCTGGATGGTCACGACCTCGATGCCCTTCTTGCGCAGATACGTGTTGGTGGTGACGTTGCGCTCGTAGGCGACCACGACGCCGGGGGACAGGGCCAACGCGTTGCAGCCGTCGTCCCACTGCTCGCGCTCGGCCGCGTGCACGTCCTGGACCGCGGTGAGCACCCGGATGGAGTCCAGGCCCAGCGCCGACGCGATCGCGTCGTGCATCTCGTCCGGTGCGTGGGCGGTGACCCGGAGGCCGGCCTCGCTGTCGTCGGGCTCCACGGTGTACGACGGCAGCATCCCCATCCCGACGTACTTCGTGAAGGTGTGGTCGTCGACCATCGTCATGACGGTGTCGAGGTGCATGAAGGCACGCTGCTGCGGCATCGAGATGGCCACGACCTTGGTTGCGCTGCCTGCCTTGAACAACCGGCGCGCCAGGCGCTCGACACCTTGTGGCGTCGTGCGCTCGCTCATGCCGATCAGGACGACGCCGCGTCCCAGGACCAGGATGTCGCCGCCCTCGGTCGTGGCATCGGCCGCCGTGCCGTCCGCCCAGACGTCGAACTTGGAGTCCGTGAACATCGGGTGCCAGCGGTAGATGGCCTGGTAGTGGACCGTCTCGCGGGCACGGGCCCGCTTGCGCATCGTGTTGATCGACACGCCCCCGTAGATCCATGCCGAGGTGTCCCGGGTGAACAGGTGGTTGGGCAGGGGCGGCAGCAGCAGGTCGTCCAGGCCGAGAACTTGCAGGACCAGCGACGAGGGCTCCTCGGTCAGCTCCAGCAGCTCGCGCTTGGTCATCCCGCCGATCAGGTGCGTGACGAGGGTGGCGTCGTCGAGCCGGTCGAACACCGGCATGAGCGCGCCGACGGCGAGCGGACCGTAGACCCGCTCGTCGAGCGTCTGCTCCAGCACGAACTTGCGCGCCTCCGGCATGGCGATCGTCTCGCGGAGCAGCTGGTCGAGCAGGTGCACCTTCACCCCTGCGTCGCGCAGCGTGTCCGCGAACGCGTCGTGCTCCTGCTTGGCCTTCTTGACCCACAGGACGTCGTCGAACAGGTACTCGTCGTGATTGCTGGGGGTGAGCCGTTTCAGCTCCAGGTTGGGGCGGTGCAGGATCACTTGCTTCAGCAGTCCGACTTCAGAGTCCACGTGCAGGTCCATGTCTATTCCCATCTCGTTTCCGCCAGCCTCGCGGCCGCGCGAGGGGGATGCGAGGGCCGAAGGTCCTTGGGGGAGAGGCGCAAAGCCTCGTGTCTCAGGCTGTCTCCGCTGCTTGCCTGAACGGCAGCCGACCATCGGCGCACGAGAGAGGACCGCACCATGGCAGCCACGCACAAGCGCCCCTCAGGTACGCCGGACGACGACAGCCCCACGGCGCCGGCGGACCCGGCCGGCGCGGGAGGTCCGGCGGACCCGGGAGGGGGCACGGACAGCACCGCGGAGGAGGGGACCGGGAAGACCCTGCGCTTCCCCAGCGCGTTCACGGTGCTGTTCGGGGTCACGGTCGCGGTCTGGCTCCTCGCCTTCGTGATCCCCACCGGCAGCTACAAGACCGAGGACGGGCGTCCCGTGCCCGGCAGCTACGAGCGCACCGACGCCGGCCTGTCGTTCATCGACCGCCTCATGCAGCTGTTCCTCGCGCCGGTCAACGGCCTCTACGGGATCCTGAACGACAAGGGGTTCATCGGTCCCAACGAGACCGGCGAGCTGTACGGCGCGGCCGGCGTGTTCCTGTTCGTCCTCGCGATCGGCATCTTCATCACCATGGCGATGGCCACGGGCGCCATCGACAACGGTGTCGCTCGCGTCGCCCAGCGAATGAGCTCGCGCGGCGCGGTGCTGATCGCGGTGCTGATGGTGCTGTTCTCGATCGGCGGCACCGTCGAGGGCATGGCCGAGGAGACCTTGGGGTTCTACGCCCTGGTCGTCCCGCTGATGCTCGCCCTCGGCTACGACCGGCTGGTGGCGGCAGCGCTCATCATGGTGGGCGCGGGCATCGGGACCCTCGCGTCGACCGTCAACCCGTTCGCGACCGGAGTCGCCTCCGGCGCGGCGGACATCTCGATCGGCGACGGCATCGTGGAGCGGTTCATCATGTACGTCGTCCTGGTGCCGATCGGCGTCTGGTGGGTGCTGAGGTACGCCCGCAAGGTCAAGGCCGACCCGTCGGCATCCCTCGTCGGGCCGGCCGAGGGCGACGAGGAGACCCGCGCGCACGGTCTCCGGGACGTCGACCCGCTGACCGGTCGGGAGAAGACCGTGCTGGCGGTCGTGGGCGTGACGTTCGTGTTCATGATCTTCGCGATCGTGCCGTGGGCCCAGATCATCGACGGCCCGGACGCCGCCAGCTACTCCTGGCAGCTGGACTGGTACTTTCCCGAGCTGGCCGCCCTGTTCCTCACGATGTCCATCGTGGTCGGGCTGATCGGCGGCCTCGGGGAGAAGCGGCTGACCGACACCCTCGTGTCGGGGGCCGGCGACTTCATCGGCGTCGGGCTGATCATCGTACTCGCGCGTGGTGTCACGGCGATCATGAACAACTCCGAGATCACCGACACGATCCTGCACTCGATGGAGAACATCGTGAGCGACACGTCGTCGGGCGTCTTCGGGGCGGTCATGCTGCTGATCAACCTGCCACTGGCGTTCCTCGTCCCGTCCTCGTCCGGCCACGCCGCTCTCGCGATGCCGATCCTGGCGCCGCTGGCGGACTTCGCCGGTGTCGAGCGGGCGATGGTGGTCACCGCCTACCAGTCCGCGTCCGGGCTCGTGAACCTCATCACCCCGACCTCGGCGGTGGTCATGGGCGGCCTCGCACTGGCGAAGGTGCGCTACGACCAGTACCTGCGGTTCGTCATGCCTCTCGTGGGGATCCTGCTCGTGATGAGCCTGATCTTCGTGGTCATCGGCTCGCTGTGACGAGGACCGTCCGGCCGGGCCGGGCAGCCGGTCTACGCGACGCGTCCGCGACGCGCCTCGTGGACGACCCGGTCGTCCAGGAGGCGGCGGGCGATCTGCTCGCACAGGACCACCGGATCGTCGGCGCTGGCCGCGGAGCGCCGGACGAGGCGGTCCGCTTGGTAGACCAGCCGCATGACCTGTCCCGGCACGAGGACGCCGGCGAACTCGGTGACGAGGCGGCCGGCGAGGTCGGCGATGTCGAGGCGGTGGGTCATGGCGTCCATCACAGCACTCCCTAGGTCGGGGTCGGACGTTCAATTGTCCGTCACGGATCGGACGCGCCCCAGTGACCAACGGCCCTGCGGTGCCATGCGGGGTCTGGACGAAACGGCCTGTCGTCGCAGGGGGTACGGCGCCCCGCCCAGGACCATCGACTCTGTGGCTGCTCCGCGGCCGCCGGTGGACTGAGACATGGCCCAGGGCACCGCACTCGACCACGTGCAGACCTATCACGACCTGACGTCGCACGAGACGCTGCTCCTCCTGGAGAGCGACCACCGGACGGGACTTGACCAGGACGAGGCGCGGAACCGGCTCAACCGCTTCGGACCCAACAGCCTCCCGCAGAGCAAGGGCCCCAGTGCGGTGCTGCGGTTCCTGGGACAGCTGAACAGCCCACTGGTCTACGTGCTGATCGTGGCCGGCATCGTCACCCTGCTCCTCGGCGAGCTGGTGGACTCCGCGGTCATCTTCGCGGTCGTCGTGGTGAACGCCATCCTGGGCTACGTGCAGGAGGCGAGGGCCGAGTCGGCGCTCGAGGCGCTGCGGTCGATGGTGCACACCAGCGCCACGGTCGTCCGTGACGGGACCCAGCAGAGCATCCCGTCGGAGGAACTGGTCCCGGGCGACCTCGTCCTCGTCGAGGCCGGCGACCGGGTGCCGGCCGATCTGCGGCTGATCAGCGAGACGCAGCTCAAGGTCGACGAGTCTGCGCTGACGGGGGAGTCCCTGCCGGTGGAGAAGAACCACGCCCTCCTGCCGACGGAGACGACCGTGGCGGACCGGGTCAACATGGTCTACTCGGGCACCTTGGTGACCAACGGGTCCGGGTCGGGCATCGCGGTAGCCACCGGCGGGGACACCGAGCTGGGCGAGATCCACCGGCTGGTGGGCAGCGCGCAGGCCGTGGAGACCCCCCTCACACGCAAGCTGGGACGGTTCAGCGCCCAGCTCACTATCGTCATCCTCGGGCTCGCGATCCTGGCGTTCGTCGTGGGCGTGGCGCAGGGCGAGCCGGCGGCGGACATGTTCGTCGCGGTCGTGGCCCTGGCCGTGGGCGCGATCCCCGAGGGCCTGCCGGCCGCCGTCGCCATCACGCTGGCGATCGGGGTGTCCCGGATGGCTCAGCGGCGGGCCGTGATTCGCCGGCTGCCGGTCGTGGAGACCCTCGGCAGCGCGACGGTCATCTGCTCGGACAAGACCGGGACCCTGACCGAGAACCGCATGACCGTGCAGCTCGTCTGGACCGCCGGCGGCGAGCTCGCGACGGAGACGGACGACACCGACGCGTCCGGTGAGCCGCGCGGTGCGTACCGGTGGTGCCTGCTGGTGGGGGCGAACTGCAACGACGCATGGCTCGCCGAGGACGGGTCCCCGCGGGGCGATCCCACCGAGACAGCCATGCTGACGGTCGCCGAGCGGCACGGCGTCGCGGCGAGAGGCCTCCAGCGGATCGGGACGCTGCCGTTCAGCTCCGAGCGGCAGATCATGGCCACGACCAACACGGACCCGGATGCCGGAGGCCACCTGCTGATGGTGAAGGGGGCCGTCGAGCGGGTCCTGGCGGTGAGCGCCCTGCAGATGATGGGGGACGGCGCGACCCAGCCGCTCGACGAGGGTGCCGTGCTGGCCGCGGCCGAGCAGCTCGCCTCGCGGGGGATGCGGGTGCTGGCGACCGCGGTGCAGAGGGAACCCGACGACGACGCGCTCGACCGCCTCATGACCGGGCAGGCCGACGGACTGATCTTCACGGGGCTGCAGGCGATGATCGACCCGCCGCGCTCCACGGCGTCCGCTGCCGTGCGGTCCTGCCACGAGGCAGGGCTGGCGGTGAAGATGATCACCGGCGACCACGCGACGACCGCGGCGGCGATCGCGCGCCGGATCGGGATCCTGGCGGACGCCGACGTCGACGGTGTCCTCACGGGCGCGGAGCTCGCACGGATCGACGACGCCGCCCTGCCGGACGCGGCGGACCGCGCGTCGGTGTTCGCCCGGGTCACGCCGGAGCAGAAGCTCCGGCTCGTGCGTGCACTGCAGTCGCACCACCACGTCGTGGCCATGACGGGCGACGGGGTGAACGACGCCCCCGCGCTCAAGCAGGCCGACATCGGCATCGCGATGGGCCTCGTCGGCACCGAGGCGGCCAAGGACGCCGCGGACATGGTGCTGACCGACGACGACTTCGCCACGATCGAGGCCGCCGTCGAGGAAGGGCGCGGCGTGTTCGACAACCTGACCAAGTTCATCGTCTGGACACTGCCGACGAACCTGGGGGAGGGTCTGGTCATCCTGGTCGCGATCCTCCTGAGCACCGACCTGCCGATCCTGCCCACGCAGATCCTCTGGATCAACATGACGACCGCGGTCGCGCTGGGGCTCACCCTCGCGTGGGAGGCCAAGGAGCCCGGGATCATGGCGAGGCCACCCCGAGACCCGCGAGCCCCGCTCTTCGGACGTCCACTGGCGGTCCGCACGGTGCTGGTCTCGGTCCTGCTCGTCCTGGGCACCTGGTGGGTCTACCGGTACGAGATCGACAGCGGGGCCTCGCTCGACGTCAGCCGGACCGCGGCCGTCAACCTGTTCGTGATGGTCGAGGCGTTCTACCTGTTCAGCTGCCGCACCTTGACCCGACCCGGATGGCAGGCGGGTCTGCTGGCCAATCCGTACCTGATCGTGGGGGTGGCACTGCAAGCGGTCGGGCAGCTGGCCCTGACGTACGTGCCGGCGATGAACACCCTCTTCCAGACCGCGCCCATCGGCTGGGACAGCTGGCTGCGGATCGTGGTGGTCGCCGCGGTGGTCTCCGCCGTCGTGGCCGTCATGAAGCACATGGCGATCCGCCGCGTCCGGCACACCTGAGGAACGACACCCCGTCGGTGCGACGGGGTGCCGTTCCGGGCGAGTGTCCTCAGACCGTGTAGTCCGGCGGGATCACGGCCACCGGGCGCTGGCCGGCCCGGGCCAGTGCTCGCGCGACCGGGGCCCGCCAGCTGCGCAGCGCACCGGTGTGGGGACGCCCGGCCACCACCAACGCGCCCTCGCCGGCCACCGCCAGGGTCTCGTCCACGGGGTCGTGCCCCTCGACCAGCGCGGTCGTGACGGTCACGTCGGGATAGCTCTCCGACCATCCGGCGAGCGTCTCGGCCATGGCCACGCGTGCCTCGTCGACGTGCTTGGCCTCGCGATGACTCATCACGTGCAGGACCTCGACGTCGACCGAGATCTTGTCCGCGAGCTCGAAGGCGAACTGCAAGGGGCCCTTCTCGGTGCTGCGGGCGTCGACCGCGACGACGATCTGCTCGATCGCGAAGGACTGCACCGACGGGGGGACCACGACGACCGGGCTGCGCGCGTGCATGGCCAGGAAGTTCGTGACGGCCTCGCCCGTGAGCCGGTCCAGCCACCCCACGTCGTCGGTGCCCACCACCACGAACCTGGCGCCGTCGCTCTCGGACCCGAGCACCGCCGGCGGGAAGCCGGCCACCAGCTCGTACGCGATGTCGGCCCTCGTGCCACCGGCCTCCAGGTGCTTCTCGGCGTCCTTCAGCGTGCGGCGCGCCGCACTGGCGATGGCCTCGGGGAGGTCCCCGGCGGACAGCGGCGCGAAGGCGTACGGGTACGGCACCTGGCACGCGTGGACGACACGGAGACGGCATCCGTACAGCTCCGCCAGTCCCCACGCGAAGTCCAGGAGGCCGGGCTGCTCGTCGCGGACCCCGACGACGACGGGACGATCCACCGTTGACTCGCTCATGGCGGCCTACTTGGCTCTCTCGATGGGGACCTGCTGCGCCGTGCTCTCGGCGGCCTTGACGGGGACGCGGACCTCCAGGATCCCGTCCGTGTACGAGGCCTTCACCTCGGACGCGGAGGTGCCGGCCGGGACGCGCACCGTGCGGGTGAACGAGCCGTACCGGTGCTCCTGCAGGTTCTTCTCCTTCTTGTCCTCGTGGCGTTCGCCGCGGATCGTCAGGACGTCGTCCTCGATCATCACGGTCACGTCCTTGTCCGGGTCGACGCCCGGCAGCTCGGCACGCACGACGTACTGGTCGTCCTCGACGAAGTCCTCGACCGGCACCGAGGGGCTGATGCCGACGCGCCGCACCTCGGTCTCCAGCCAGTCCACCAGATCGGTGAAGGGGCCTTGCGGACGACGAACGATGCTGTTGCTCATGGATGGTCCTCTGTCTCGCGGGGAGGGGCACGTGCGTGCGCCCTCGCTCCACGCTCGCACCGCAGTCCCGCCCCGGCAGCGGCCGCAGGTCCCCGCCGCGGGGGACCGTGGACCCTGTTCCGTCGGGCCGTCGTCCGGACAGGCACGCACGAACGCCCCGCGGGCTCCGAGGGAGAGGCACGCGAGGCGTTCGCGGAGATCGAGGGGAGCTGGACGTTCCGTGACTGCCGCTCGTCTCACCCTCCAATGTCCTCGGCCGGACCGCTCCGGGCAAGGGACCAATGGCACGGCACCACGTCGCGCCCGGTCCGGGAGCCACACGGACGACGACCGCGGCCAGGGCGGGACGTTGGGCCCTACGGAACCGGACCGCCGTGCGGTCCGCTGGATGCAGCACCCCGGGCTCGGCGGCCCGGATGCCGATACGTGTCCGTGATGTCAGAGTCATTCCAAGGTCCGCCACCGTCAGAAGGGAGCACCGCGATGATCAGGGTGTTCTTGTTGGACGACCACGAAGTCGTGCGGGCCGGCGTCAAGGACCTGCTCGAGCGGGCCGGCGACATGACGGTGGTGGGTGAGGCCGGCACTGCCGCAGCGGCACTGTCGCGAATCCCCGCGGTCATGCCGGACGTGGCTGTGCTCGACGGGCGCCTGCCGGACGGCAGCGGCATCGAGGTGTGCCGGGAGATCCGCTCGAACCTGCCCCAGATCGGCGCGATCATCTTGACCTCGTACGACGATGACGAGGCGCTCTTCTCGGCCATCATGGCCGGGGCGGCCGGCTACGTCCTCAAACAGATCCGGGCCCAGGAGCTGGTCGACGCCGTGCGCCACGTGGCCGCCGGCGGCTCGCTGCTCGACCCGCTGGCCACGGCCAAGGTCATGGAGCGGCTCCGCGGAGGCGGACCCGAGGAGCCCGACGAGTTCAAGCGCCTCACTCCTCAAGAGCGTCGGATCCTGGTGCTGGTCGCCCAGGGACTGACCAACCGGCAGATCGGCGAGCAGCTGAAGCTCGCAGAGAAGACGGTCAAGAACTACATGTCGAACGTCCTGGCCAAGCTCGGCTTCGAGCGGCGCACCCAGGCGGCGGTGTTCGCGAGCCGGCTGCTGGACGAGCCGGACGGGCCCGGGTCGTCCTCGGGTTCACCCAGCGGATGGCGGCATGACTGAGAGACGTCAGTGGTCCGGGATGCTCACGGCCCGGCCCAGCGCGGGGCGCCAGCCGCTGATCACCGTGGTCGTGCTCGGCGAGGAGTTCCTGGGTGCCCTGGCGTACGCGCTGGAGTGTGCCCTGTTCATGCCTGCCGCCGTGCGGGCGGTTCGGGCGGGGTCCGTGCCCGGCATGGCGCGACCGAGTCCCATCCCGGTCCAGGAGCTGGGCGACAGTCCGCTCGCGGCCCTGCTGGACATCAGCACGAGCTCGGACCGGATGGTCGCGCAGCAGGTCGGCGACGACGCCCACCAGGTGCTGCGCGACCTCCGGAGGAGCACCCACAGCCCGTTGGTCGAGGTCGACGACAGCGGTGTGGTCCTCCGGGTCTCCGACCCGCGCGGCTGGTCGGTGCCCGCCGTGGCCTCAGGCTTCGGCTGAGCCTCGCGGCGTGGTCAGACCGGGACCGACCACGCCAGCTGGGTGCCCCCGCCGGGCACCGGCTGCAGGTCGAATGAGCCCCCCTGCGACTCGGCCCGTCGACGCAGGTTCGCCAGGCCGCTCAGCTCCTGGCCGGCGCCGGGTCCGATGCCGTCGTCCGTGACCTCGACGCTCACGGCGTCGGGCGTCACCGAGACGGCCACGTCGACCCGGGTGGCCTCCGCGTGCCGGACGACGTTCATCAGCGCCTCGGTGACCACTGCCGCGACGTCCTCGCGGCAGCTGCCGGAGACGACCGTGTCGACGGGACCCGCCAGGACCACGTGCGTCGTGCCCGGCGACTGCCCCGTCACCCGGTCGATGATCTGCAGGATGCGGGTCCGCAGATTGACCGTTCCGGGGCCGGCCTCGTGCCGCAGCGCGAAGATGCTGTGCCTGATCTGCGCGATGGCGCTGTCGATGTCGTCCACCTGGGCGGCGATGCGCACGGCCGCGTCGCCGTCGACCATCGCCGCGACGCCCTCGAGGTTCAGGCCGGTGGCGAACAGGCGCTGGATGACGTGGTCGTGGAGATCGCGGGCGATGCGGCCCCGATCCTCCAGGACGGCCACGCGCTGTCGGGTCCGCAGCAGCTCGCGGCGCTGGAACGAGACGTTGATGTGCGTGGCGAATGCCTTGCCCATCTCCAGGTCGCGCGCGGTGAACGGGCCCTTGCCGATCTCGCGGCACACGGCCAGGACCCCGAGGGACTCGTCCTGCCGGGTGAAGGGCACGAGCATCGAGGGCCCGAACAATGCCGGGATCGCCAGGCCGCCGGTCCCCGCCCGGCTGAGCCCCTCGGCCAGGACCGCCTCGCCACGGAAGATCGCCTCCGTGAGGACCAGGTCGTCCAAGGGGAACGACAGATCGCTGAGGTCGCAGGCCTCGGTGCCGGCGGCGCGTTCCACGACGGCCTGACCGTCGGGAGGCACCAGGGCGACGAACGCCAGGTCGGCCGACGCCAGCCTGCGCACCTCGTCCACGATGTGTCCGAGATGGTCCTCGTCGTCGTTGTCCATGCTGCGGGCCAGGTCCGCGAGCGCTGCCGACCAGGTGGCCCGGTAGGTCGACGCATCGAACAGCCGGGCGTTCTGGATCGCGATCCCGGCGGTGCCCGCCAAGGCTTCGGCGAGCTCCTCGTCAGCCGCGGAGAAGGACCCGGTGAGACTGTCGGCGATGTAGAGAGTCCCGTAGAGCGAGTTGTGGACCCTGATCGGGACGCCCAGGAAGCTCCGCATCCGGGGATGGCCCTTCGGGAACCCGATCCAGCGGTCGTCGTCCTCGAGCGACTCCAGCCGGACCGGTCCCGGCTCGTCGATCAGCGCGCCCAGAAGACCTCGTCCTTCCGGAACCCGCCCGATGAGGTCCACGACCTCCTGGTCCATCCCGGCGTGGATGAGCTCCTTGATCCGTCGTTCGTCGCCGAGGATCCCGATCGCGACGTACCGGGCGTTCAGGAGCTCCCGGCCGAGCTCCACGATGCGCTGCAGGATCTTGGGCATGTCCAGGTTGCTGGTCAGCTCATGGTTGATGCGGATCAGGTCCCGCAGTCGGGCCTGCGTGTAGGCCGCGTCCGCCGCCTCGTCGACTCGTTCTTCCAGGTCCGTCTCGCGTGGCCGCCTCGATGCCCCCGAGCTCCAAACGTCCATGACTGGTCACTCCCTCGTCGTGTCACTCCCGACACATTGTCATCAGGCTACGCCCGATTCCCGACCGTGGCTGAGATGAAATCACGGTGCAATCAACTGCGTCGCCGGCTGTCACGACGCACCCCCCGAGGCGAGGGCCGAAGGTCCCGGTCGTCCTGCGAGGGGGAGGCATCTCGAGCCACCAGCGGCTGCCGTCGCGACGGTCTCGTCCTTGGAGCCCGCTCCACCGTTGTGTCCCGCAGTAGCGTGGATCACGTGACCAATCCTCCCTCCATCGCCACTGTCGGTGAGCTGCGCGCCTCCGGCCACGTCCTCACCTCGCTCCGCACGGAGATCCGCACCAACCTGCTCGACGCCCTGCGCGAAGGGCGGAACCCTTGGCCCGGGCTCCACGGCTTCGAGGCCACGGTGATCCCCCAGCTCG
Source organism: Aeromicrobium chenweiae (assembly GCF_003065605.1). Classification (GTDB taxonomy): domain Bacteria; phylum Actinomycetota; class Actinomycetes; order Propionibacteriales; family Nocardioidaceae; genus Aeromicrobium; species Aeromicrobium chenweiae. The sequence goes on from NZ_CP026952.1 coordinate 1,897,621, forward strand.
AGCGCGCCCTCATCGCCGGCCACGACATCGTCCTGCTGGGCGAGCGGGGCCAGGGCAAGACCCGCCTCCTGCGCACGATGGTCGGCCTGCTCGACGAGTGGTCCCCGGTCATCGCGGGATCCGAGCTCGGCGAGCACCCGTACGACCCGATCACGGCCGCCAGCCAGCGGCGTGCCGCCGAGATGGGCGACGACCTGCCCGTCGCGTGGCGGGGCCGGGACGAGCGGTACGCCGAGAAGCTGGCCACGCCCGACACGAGCGTCGCCGACCTCATCGGCGACGTCGACCCGATGAAGGTCGCGGAGGGCCGGAGCCTGGGTGACCCCGAGACGATCCACTTCGGCCTGATCCCGCGCAGCCACCGCGGCATCGTCGCGATCAACGAGCTGCCGGACCTCGCCGAGCGCATCCAGGTCGCGATGCTCAACGTCATGGAGGAGCGCGACATCCAGATCCGCGGCTACGTCCTGCGGCTCCCGCTGGACGTGCTCGTCGTCGCGAGCGCCAACCCCGAGGACTACACCAACCGCGGGCGGATCATCACCCCCCTGAAGGACCGCTTCGGCGCCGAGATCCGCACGCACTACCCGACCGAGCTGGCCGACGAGGTGGCCGTGATCCGCCAGGAGGCCGAGCTCGTCGCGGACGTCCCGGACCACCTGGTCGAGATCCTCGCCCGGTTCACCCGGGCGCTGCGCGACTCCAGTGCGGTCGACCAGCGCAGCGGCGTCAGCGCGCGCTTCGCGATCGCCGGTGCCGAGACGATCGCGGCGGCGGCGCTGCACCGCGCGACTCGACAGGGCGAGGACGAGCCGGTCGCGCGCCCCGTGGACCTCGAGACCGCGGTGGACGTGCTCGGCGGCAAGATCGAGTTCGAGTCGGGCGAGGAGGGCCGCGAGGACGAGATCCTCGACCACCTGCTGCGCACCGCGACGGCAGAGACGGTCCGCAACCACTTCCGCGGCGTCGACTTCGCGGTGCTGGTGGACGCCATCGAGGGCGGGGCGATGGTCTCGACCGGCGAGCAGGTCACCGCTCGCGACTTCTTGGCCGGGCTGCCGGTGCTCGGGGAGTCCGAGCTGTACGACGAGGTGTGCGACCGTCTCGGTGCGAGCAACGACGGACAGCGTGCCGGCGCGATCGAGCTGGCCCTGGAGGGCCTCTACCTCGCGCGGAAGGTCAGCAAGGACAGCGGAGGCGGGGAGACCATCTATGGCTAGGCAGAACCGGCGGCTCACCCGCGACGCGCGCTACGGCAAGTACGTCGACGGACCGGACCCGTTGGCGCCCCCGGTCGACCTGAGCGAGGCTCTCGACGCGATCGGCGAGGAGGTGATGGCCGGCTACTCCCCGGAGCGCGCCATGCGCGAGTTCCTGCGCCGCGGCGGCAAGGACCAGGCTGGCCTCGACGAGCTGGCCCGCCGGGTGGCGGAGCGTCGTCGGGAGCTGGCCGATCGTCACCATCTCGACGGCACGCTCCAGGAGGTCAAGGAGCTGCTGGACCGCGCCGTCCTGGCCGAGCGCAAGCAGCTGGCCCGTGACGTCGCGATGGACGACGGCGACCGGATGCTGGCCGAGATGCAGCTCGACAACCTGCCGCCGTCGCCGGCAGCCGCGGTCAGCGAGCTGAACGGCTACGACTGGCAGAGCCAGGAGGCGCGCGAAGACTTCGAACGCATCAAGGACCTGCTGGGGCGGGAGATGCTGGAGCAGCGGTTCGCGGGCATGAAGAACGCCCTCGAGAACGCCACGGACGAGGACCGCGCAGCGATCCAGGAGATGCTCGACGACCTCAACACCCTGCTCGACGCGCACCGCCGGGGGGAGGACACCCAGGAGCAGTTCGACGAGTTCATGGACAAGCACGGGGACTACTTCCCCGAGCAGCCGACCACGATCCAGGAGCTGCTCGACACGTTGGCCGAGCGGTCGGCCGCGGCGCAGCGCATGCGGAACTCGATGACCGCCGAGCAGCGGGCCGAGCTCGATGCGCTCGCGCAGCAGGCCTTCGGGTCGCCCGAGCTGATGCAGTCCCTGGCCGAGCTCGACGGCAACCTGCAGTCGTTGCGCCCCGGCGAGGACTGGGGCGGCTCGGAGCGGATGGACGGCGGGGAGGGACTCGGGCTCGGCGACGGGACGGGGGTCTTCCAGGACATCGCCGATCTCGACGAGCTCGCCGAGCAACTCGCGCAGTCGTACAACGGGTCCCGCATGGACGACATCGACCTCGACAAGGTCGCCCGCCAGCTCGGCGACGAGGCCGCGGTGGACGCCAAGACGCTGCAGGCCCTGGAGAAGGCGCTGCGCGACTCCGGCACGATGAAGCGCGGCACCGACGGTCAGCTCAAGCTCACCCCGAAGGCCATGCGACAGCTCGGCAAGGCGCTGCTGCGCGACGTCGCGCAGAAGATGTCCGGCCGCACCGGCAACCGGGACCTGCGCCAGGCCGGTGCCGCGGGGGAGCGCTCGGGGGCCACCCGCGAGTGGGCGTTCGGCGACACCGAGCCGTGGGACGTCACCCGCACCATCACGAACGCGATCACCCGCACGGCCGGTGAGGGCGGTGCGGCGACGTCCGGCCACGGCGTCGGGCCGGTGAGGATCGAGATCGGCGACATCGAGGTCCAGGAGACCGAGGCGCGGACGCAGGCCTGCGTGGCACTGCTCGTCGACACGTCCTTCTCGATGGCGATGGACGGGCGCTGGGTCCCCATGAAACGCACCGCCCTCGCGCTGCACACACTGATCACGAGCCGGTTCCGCGGGGACGACCTGCAGCTCATCGGCTTCGGCCGGCACGCCGAGGTCATGGACATCGAGGAGCTCACCGGCCTCGACGCGATGTGGGACAAGGGGACGAACCTGCACCACGCGCTGCTGCTGGCCAATCGCCACTTCCGCAAGCACCCCAACGCCCAGCCGGTGCTCCTGATCGTGACCGACGGCGAGCCCACGTCCCACCTGGAGGCCAGCGGCGAGGTGTTCTTCAGCTATCCGCCGCACCCGGTCACGGTCGCCTACGCCGTGCGCGAGCTCGACAACTCGATGCGTCTCGGCGCCCAGACCACGTTCTTCCGGCTGGGCGAGGACCCGGGGCTCGCGCACTTCATCGAGTCCATGGCGGACCGGGTCGGCGGATCGGTCGTGGCACCGGAGCTGGACGACCTCGGCGCAGCCGTCGTGGGGTCGTACCTCGGCTCGCGGGGCGCGGGAGGACGCCGGTCGGGCGACGGCGAGTCGTTCTGGGACGGCGGCGGGGGTCGCGGTTTCTGGGTGGATTGACCCGGAGGCGGCTGGGTACGTCGCGTCCATGAGTGACTACCAGAGCGAAGAGCTCGAAGGCATCCAGTTCGTCGTCAACCGCGTCTCGGCGTACCAGGACGGTGCGGAGGAGGGCTTCGTGGAGAAGGAGCTCCGCAAGGGCTTCGACGAGGCCGGCATCGAGGTGGCACCGGAGCACGTGGACAAGCTGGCCGCCGCCATCTACGACAAGGACGGCGACGTCTCGGCGTCCGACGTGCTGAGTGCATGACGAGCCGTGACGAGCACCTGGCCACGCTGGTCGAGCTGACCAAGGAGTCCCGGTTCTGCATGCTGACCACCGTCGACACCGACGGCACCCTCGTCAGCCGGCCGATGTCCCGGCAGGACGTCGACCTCGACGTGGAGATGTGGTTCATCGCGACCCGCGACTCCCGCAAGGCCCAGCACCTGCGGGCGAACCCGTCGGCCGGAGTGACGGTCTCGACGGACACCTCCTGGGTGTCGCTGGCCGGCACGGCGGAGATCGTCGACGACACCGCGAAGCTGGAGGAGCTCTGGAGCACCTTCGCGGAGGCGTGGCTGCCCGAGGGACCGCAGGACCCCAACGCGGTGCTCGTCCGGTTCGACGCCACCACGGCCGAGTACTGGGACAACCCGGGCGGCAAGGTCTCGACCCTCATCAGCCTCGCGAAGTCCAAGCTGACCGGTCAGCCGTACGACGGCGGGGAGAACGAGGTCGTCACCGGCCTCTGACGCCGGTGGCGGCCCGCCGCCGTCAGTCCGCCTCGCTCAGCAGCCCGACGTCCTCGGGCCTGCGGGGCCGGGGCGTGGCGTGGACCGTCGGCGGCAGGCCCCACTCGTCCTTGCCCAGGCGCGACACGGGCTGGAGGCGTGCCATCTCCGGGTGGCCGTCGACCAGCGCGTAGTCATCGACCGTGATGGCCACGACGGTGCCCAGCACGAGCACCGAGTCGCCGAGCTCGATGGTCGAGTGCAGCTCGCACTCCAGGGACGCGGGGGAGTCGGCGACGCGCGGGGGTGCGACGCTGTCGCTCGGCTCCATCTCGATGTTGAGCCGGCTCGCCTCGTCGTCCTCGGCGGCGAAGGCTGCGCTGCTGGCGTTGACGAGGTCGAGCTGGGGGAGTGTCGCGAGGTTCACCACGAACTCCTTGGTCGCCAGCACGTTGGCCAGGGTGTCCTTGCGGCCGACGGACGTCCACGACACGATCGGCGGGCTCGCGCACGCGACGCTGAAGAACGAGTGCGGCGCCAGGTTGCCGATCCCGTCCGCGGACAGCGTCGAGATCCACGCGACGGGCCGGGGCACGACGAGCGCGGTCAGGAGCCGGTAGGGCTCGACGTCGGGGTCTGCGGTGTGGAAGACGGTGCGCACCGGACCATCCTTGCGTGTGGCAGGACGAACGGCACGTCACGACGTCGGCCGTGCACACCACCAGACCTTGTGCGGAAGGCCGTATCGTGATCCCGGGGCCGCAACCCGGCCCGCCGTGCGCCCGCACGGAGCTCGAGATCGAGGTGGTCACCATCGCGCCCCAGGCAGCCTCTGCACCCGACACCACGGTGCGGCCGTGGTCCGCCGGTCCCCGTTGGTGGATCTGGACGTGGGTGCTGGTCATCGTCTTCGGCGCCGTCGCGCTCTGGCGCTCCCACCAGGTGGACGTGCCGCTCCGCGACCCGGACGGCCGCGTGTTCATGTCCCGCATCGCCCTGTCGCTCGGGATCCTGGTGGTCCTCATCGTCCTGGACGGCGCCGTCCGGGCGCGTCGCCGCGAGGGGAGCGTGCGACGCACGTGGGCGGCCATCCGCTCGCGCTGGACGCCGGACCGGGTCCTGCTCGCCGTCACCGGGCTGCTGGCGTACCACCTGGTCTACTCGTTCTACCGCAACCTCAAGAGCTGGAACGCCTTCCGTGCGCAGCACGACGACGCGCTCCTGGACACCGACCGCTGGCTGTTCTTCGGGCACAGTCCGGCCGTCCTGCTGCACGACCTGTTCGGGCGTGACGTCGCACCTCACGTGTTCCGGGCGATCTACGAGTCGTTCTCGATCATGGTGCCGATCTCGTTCGTCGCGGCGCTCGTCCTGGCGCCACGCATCCGCGAGGGGTACGTCTTCCTGACGTCGGCGATGTGGGTCTGGATCCTCGGTGTGGGGTCCTACTACCTGATCCCCGCGATCGGCCCGTTCGACTCGGCGCCCGACGAGTTCGCCGGTCTCGACCGGACCAGCGTGACCGCGACCCAGGCCAAGTACATGGCCGAGCGGGCGGAGCTGCTGCTGCACCCCGGCGCGGCCGACTCGTTCGCCAGCATCGGGGCCTTCGCCAGCCTGCACACCGGCTTCACGTTCCTCGTCCTGCTGATGCTCCGGTACTACGGGCTCCGGCGGGCCGCCAACGTCATGGTCGTGTACCTGGTCGCCGTCATGGTCTCCACGATCTACCTGGGCTGGCACTTCGTGCTCGACGACGTGGCCGGGCTGGCGATCGCCTGGGCGGCGGTGCGTCTGGGCCGGCTCACGGTCTACCCGCCGGGGAGGTCCGTGGCGTGACGACGCTGGACGAGCGCGTCGAGGCCCCCCGCCCCCGACTGCGTGACTCGCTGGTGCGGTGGTGGCTGCTGTGCGCCGCCGTGGTGGTCGTCCTGCGCACCCCGTTCATCAACGTCCCCCTCGGCATCGACGAGGGCGGCGACTCGTTCGTCGCCCGCGCCTGGGGCACGACAGACGGCTCGATGTACGGCGGGTCCTGGCTCGACCGTCCGCCGCTGCTGGTCCTGGTCTACAAGATCGGCGTCCTGGGCGGCGATCTCGGCGTCCGGCTCGTCGGCATGGTCGCAGCGATCCTGCTGGTGGCCGGGACGATGGCGATCGCCCACCGGATCAGCGGTCTGCGCGCCGCGCGCATCGCCGGCGTCCTCACCGCCGTGATGACCTCCTCGGTCGTCCTCGGGGCGGTCTTCACCGACAACGAGCTGATCGCGAGCGTCCCTGCGACGTACTCGATCCTGGCGCTGATGCGGGCACGGGACGCCGTCGTGCCGCACCGCTGGCTCTTCATCTCGGGTGTCCTCGCGACCTGTGCGCTGCTGGTCAAGCAGTCGTTCGGGGAGGTGCTGGTCGCCGGCGCCGTGTTCCTGCTCGTCAGCTGGGTGACCCGCGCACGCTCGGGGTTCCGGTGGAGCTGGGCGGGGTGGTGGCTGGGCGGCGTCGCGACGCCGGTCCTCGTGACGTTTGCGTGGTTCGAGGCGTACTCGGTCGGCGTGAGGTCCTTCGTGTACGCCGTGGCGGGCTTCCGCCTCGACAGCGTCGCCGAGATCAGCGGCGGGAACCAGGGCGCAGGGTTCATGCTGCTGCGCCTCGGGCTGCCGATCCTGATCGTCTCGGGCTGCCTGTTCCTGGTGCCGTGGTCGGTGGCCTGGCTGGTGCGCCGACGCACCGACCCGCAGCTCGTGCTGCCGCTGACGGCGTGGCTCGTGGTGGGCTTCGTCGGCATCGCCGGCGGGGGCAACTACTACCCGCACTACTTCATCCAGCCGGTCGCGGCGCTCGCGGTCCTCTCGAGCTGTGCACTGGCGGCGACCGGACGCAGGGGACTGTCCATCGCGACCGCCGCCATGGTGCTCGTGCTGGCGGTCGGCAACGTCGCGGTGGGCACGACGCTGCAGAACGTCAACCCGCCGCAGCAGCGGACGCTCGCCGTCGCGGACTACCTGCGCAGCAACGCCCGGCCGAACGACACGCTCTACGTGCTCTACGCCCGCGCGAACCTCCTGTACTACGCCGACATGGCCACGCCGTACCCGTACTCCTGGACGCAGATGGTCCGGACCGTGCCCAACGCCGAGAACCGGCTGCGCGACATGCTGCGCTCCAAGACGCGCCGTCCGACGTGGATCGTGGAGTGGCAGGACGCGACGATCTTCGGGATGGACGCCTCGGGGGAGACGCGCCGGCTGATCGCGAAGCACTACGTCACGACCGACGAGATCTGCGACAAGCCCGTGCTCATCCGCCGCGACGAGGCGGCCCGCAAGCTGCGGAAGTCCGATCACACCGAGTGCGCGACGCTCGACCTGCCGAAGCAGCTGGGGCCGAAGGTGTCTCGGACGCCGGAGGACAGCGCCGACTACGTCTGGCAGTGACTCCAGCCGTCCCGGCTGCACAACCGGGGACCGCCGATCCATGGATGAGCGGGGCGAGGCAGAAAACTGTCAGTGCGGAATACGATCGTGGAACCAGGCGCTGACCGACTGCAAGGCCTCCGCGCCCCGGCCCGCCGGCTGCACCAGCCGCCCCGCCGCAGCACTGCCCCCCCACACCCTGATCACCCGCTGAGGACCCCCATGGCCACTGCTGAACCCGTCCTGCCCGACACGGTGCGCGAACCCGATCCCAAGCGCTGGCTGGCCCTCGGGGTCATCGCCGTCGCCCAGCTCATGATCGTGCTCGACGCCTCCATCGTGAACATCGCGCTGCCCTCGGCCCAGGAGGACCTGGGCATCAGCGACGCCGACCGCCAGTGGGTGGTCACGGCCTACACGCTCGCCTTCGGCGGGCTCCTGCTGCTGGGCGGCCGCATCGCGGACTTCGCCGGCCGCAAGCGCGTCTTCGTCATCGGCCTGCTCGGCTTCGCCGTGGCCTCCGCTCTCGGTGGCATCGCCTCGACGGCCGGTCTGCTGTTCGCCGCCCGCGGCCTCCAGGGCCTGTTCGCCGCGCTCATGGCACCCGCCGCGCTCTCGCTGATCTCGGTGACGTTCACCGAGACCAAGGAGCGCGCCACGGCGTTCGGCGTGTTCGGCGCGATCTCCGGCGGTGGAGCCGCCATCGGCCTCATCGTCGGTGGCGTGCTGACCGAGTACGCCTCGTGGCGCTGGTGCCTGGGCGTCAACGTCCCGATCGCGCTGGTCACGGCCCTGGCCGCCTCCCGTGTCGTCCGCGAGAGCAAGGCCGAGGGCGACACGAAGTACGACGTCCCCGGAGCGATCCTGGTGTCCCTCGGACTCGTGTCGCTGGTCTACGGCTTCACGGAGGCCGCCAAGGAGAAGAACCCCGGCAAGAGCACCGAGGTGCTGGGCTGGACGGACAGCAGCACGCTGACCTTCCTCGGCATCGCCGTGGTCCTGCTCGTGGCGTTCGTGCTGTGGGAACGCCGCACGGCCCACCCGCTGCTGCCCCTGCGTGTCGCGCTCGACCGCAACCGCGGTGGTTCGTACCTGGTCTTCCTGTTCGTCGGCGCGGGCCTCTTCGCGATGTTCCTGTTCCTGACCTTCTACTTCCAGCTGACCCTGGGCTACAGCCCGCTGCGGTCGGGCTTCGCGTTCCTGCCGTTCAGCATCGGCATCATCCTGGGCGCGGGCGTGGTCTCGCAGCTGCTGCCGCGCCTCGGTCCCAAGCCGCTCATGGTCCCGGGCCTGGTCGCGGCGTCGGTCGGGATGCTGCTGCTCACGCAGGTCGATGCGAACACCTCGTACTGGACGCACGTGCTGCCCTCGCTGGTGCTGCTGAGCCTCGGCATGGCCGCGGTGTTCATCCCGGCCTCGAGCACCGCACTGGTCGGTGTCGGCTCCCACGACGCGGGAGTCGCGAGCGCCCTGCTCAACACCTCGCAGCAGGTCGGCGGCTCCCTCGGCACCGCGCTGCTCAACACGCTGTACGCCGGCGCGGTCACCACGTTCCTCGCGGACAATGTGCGCGGGGCCCGCAACCCCGATGCCGTGATGGGGGAGGCGTTCGTCCACGGCTACCACGTGGCGTTCTTCTGGGGCGCGATGCTGCTGGTGCTCGCCCTGATCACCGCGGCGACGCTCATCAACGCCAAGAAGGACGACATCCCGGCCGAGGGCGCGGCCGGCGTGGCCTAGGGCTCACGATCACCTGGGCTGATCGCCACCGTGCAGACCAGCCCCAGGTGGTCCGAGCTGTCCGGCTCGGTCATCTGCACCCGGCCGTCGACCGCGGTGACGCGGCCGCCGAGGTAGATCGCGTCCAGGTGGCGTCCGGTGCGGGTCAGGGGCTCGCCGATCCGGTGGTGCACGTCGACGTCGGCGTCGCGGACCTGCGTGGCATCCCGCCAGTCGGTGTAACCGGCCGCCTCGAGGATGCCGCGGGGGGTGTCCGGCCGCACCGCGACGTTGTTGATGTCAGCGGCCACGACGTCCACCCCGTGCTCGGCGCACAGCTCGGCAAGGCGGGCTGCCTGGAGCCCCCGTGACGCCTCGGCCTTCTCCGGCGTCGTGTGGACCGAGGACGACAGGTGGGTGGTCGCCGCCACCCACTCGACGCCGGACGCCAGGTGCTCGTACCGGGCGATGAGCACGTACCGCTGCTGTCGCGTGAACGTGCCGAGCGGGTGCTCGTGCGAGTCCAGCAGCCGGTGCACCGACGGATCGCTGTAGGCGTCGTTGTGGCCGCGACGTGAGCGGGCCACCTCCCACCCCGGCAGGATCCGCGCCAGGCTGCGGCGCTCCGCCCGCCGGTTGACCTCCACGAGGAAGTAGGCGCTCGCCTGCATGCCGTCGGGCCCGTGCATCTCGCGCTCGAGCATCACCGCACGCCCGGGCCAGCGATGTCGGGTCCGCGTCCAGTTGGACCCGAGCACGTTCTTGAACCCGAGGCGGAAGGTCGCCGTCATCCAGCGAGGCTATCGGACCTGTCGCGTCGAGGTGTGGCGCCGCGGGGGAGCCAGTAGCGTCGAGGACGATGAGCCCGTCGCCGCGTGACCTCGCCCGCCGTCTGGTCGCGCTCGCGCCCCGAGAGCTGCGCGAGAAGGTGCCGCGCGACCACCTCGAGAGCGACGAGGCGTTCCACCGCCGTCGTCGCGTCGTCGGCGGGGTCAGCGTCGCGGGTGCGGGGCTGCTCGGCAGGTCCCTGGCGAGCGAGCCGGACTCCACGGAGTTCTACGCCCTGACGCTGGGCGTCGCGGGCACCTGGACGGCCGGCGCCTTCGCGTCCGGGCCGCTGCACCTGGGCTGGGAGCAGGGCGACGACAACCAGCTCCGGCGGCCCCTCGCCACCCCGGTCGTGCTCGGCGTCGCCGCCTTCGGGGCGTTCTACGGCGCCGCCCTGGTCTGCCGCCGCATCCCCGTGCTCAACCGTGCCCTCACCGACATCCTCGCGTTCGCCGACCAGGGCTCGGCGCCACTCGTCACCGCCACGACGTTCGCGAACGGCGCGGCCGAGGAGGTGTTCTTCCGCGGTGCGCTCTACGCAGCGGCGGGAACGCACCACCCGGTCGCCAAGTCGACCGCCGTCTACGCGCTGGCGACCACCGCCACCCGCAACCCGGCCCTGGTCCTCGCCGGCACCGCCATGGGCACGCTGTTCGCCCTGCAGCGGCGGGCTTCCGGCGGCATCCAGGCCCCGTTGCTCACGCACCTGACGTGGTCGGCGCTGATGCTGCGCTTCATGCCGCCGTTGTTCCGGCGTGACGGTCACGACACGGTCGACACGAACCGCCCGCCCCGGGTCTGACCCCTCCGCCCGGGGGTACGCCCCGGCGCGCGCCGAGCATCGACAAGAATGGACGCGTGCCGTGGCCGTCGTGGGAGGAAGCCGCCGTCGCGTGCCTCGTCAGTCTGGTCGCATGGGTCGTCCTGAGGCGACTGCCTCGCAGCCGCGGGCGCGACGCGTTGCTGCCCGCCTTCAGTGAGTTCGCGCTGATCTCCGGGCTCTACGGCGTGTGGCGCCTGGCACGCATGCTCCCGATCACGCACGAGGCCGGCGCGCTCGGTCGCGCCCGCGACATCGAGCACTTCGAGCACCTGCTCCGCCTGCCGACCGAGATCGCGATGCAGCACTTCGTCATCGCACACGACTGGCTCGCCCGGTTCGTCAACGGCTACTACGCGATCGTCCACGTGCCGGCACTCGTCGCGTTCCTCGTCTGGGGGTTCACGCGTCACCGCGACCTGTACCCGCACTGGCGCAATGCGCTGGTGGCGGTGACGGCCGGGTGCCTGCTGATCCGGTTCATCCGCGTCGCCCCACCGCGGTTCGTCGAGGAGCTGGGCTTCGTCGACCTGTCCAGCCGCTTCGGGCTGGGGGTCTACGGCGACGTGGGCACCGGGGTCTCCGACCAGTTCGCCGCGATGCCGTCGATCCACGTGGGGTGGGCGGCCGTGGTGGCCCTCGGCACCTTCGCGATGACGACGAGCCCATGGCGGTGGCTCGTGGTCCTGCACCTGCCCGTCACCGTGTTCGTCGTGGCGGCCACGGGGCACCACTGGTGGCTCGACGGCATCGTTGCCGTGGCACTCATGGGGGCCGGCCTGGCGCTCGACACGGCGGTGCGGCGTCGCCGGGGCGTCGGGCCGACGACTGCGGCCATGGCCGAGGTCTGACCCGAGTCACCCTGCCGACCCCGGTCTGCGCGCCTATCGTCGAGACATGTCCCGTCCCGACGTCAGGCTCGCAGCGGCACTGCTGCTGCCGCCCCTGGTGATCGGCCTCGTGGGGACGACCCACCCGGACCACCTCACGATGGGGGCGGCCACCTACTGGCGGGACATGCACGTCGTCCTGCTGCCGCTGTTCCCGCTGCTGGCGGTGGGACCCTGGCTGCTCGCGCGCTCGGTCGATCCCGTCTACGGACGGATCACCCTCGTCCTGGGCTACGTGTATGCCTGCTTCTACTCGGCGTTGGACATCCTCGCGGGCATCGCCGCCGGCGGGCTGAAGGCGGACCGCGAGGGCGGACTGGGCACGGTGTTCGGTCTGGCGTCCGACCTCGGTCAGGTGGGCTCGATCGCGTACATCGGCGCGACCGCGGCCGCGGCCGGTTGCGTGATCCGGGTGGCCGGCCTGCGCGCGCTGCCCGGGGCCCTCGTCGCGCTCGCCGGTGCGTTCGGGTTCATGGAGGAGCACGTCTACTGGCCCCGCGGGGTGCTGTCGATGGCCGCGATCGCGGTGGGGTGGGTGTGGCTGCTGATCAGTCTCCGCAGTGCTCAGCGTCCCGCGACGAGTCCCGTGCCCTGATGGACCCGCACCCAGTCGACCTTGTAGCTGAAGTCGTCGCGGGTGTGCTCAGGATCGGGCCAGCCCCAGTAGCTCGACCCGATCTGCATGTTGAGGCGGATGTGGAAGGTGTCGTCGAACGTCCGCTCGCGGAAGTACGACGCGGTCCGTGGGTCGTCGAAGTCCACGATGCCGACGGTCCGTCCGTCGTACAGGTAGCGCAGGCAGCGCGGCGACCAGTTGACCGCGAACGTGTGCCAGCCCTGCCAGATCTTGTCGGTGCCGACGTCCGCGCGTCCGTGCGTCTGCCGCTTGACGATGCCGGTCATCGAGCCCTCGGCGGTGTCCGCCCAGCTGTTCCACTCGTACGAGCTCGACGGGTCGAACGAGCGGATCGTGGGGGCGCCGTAGGACTCCATGGGGTCGATCTCGCCGGCCTGGTGGTCCGCCCGCAGCCAGAACGCGGGCCAGATGCCGCGTGACATCGTCGCCTGGCTGGGCACCAGCGCCCTGATCTCGAAGTGCCCGTACTTCTGCCCGAAGCGGTTGGCTGCGGCGTTCCCGTACCCGGCGCTGTCGATCGTGTCGACGTATCCGGTGGAGTAGTCGCGGACCACGTTCGCCAGGGAGAGGGCCTGGGGGTTGAGCCGCCACTGCGACTCGGCGAGCCGGCGACCCCGGATGTCGAGGTAGCCGTCGTGCACCGACACGGCGTCCTTCGTGATCCACGCCTTGTCCTGGTTGAGGAAGGTGTCGTCGCGGACCCGCCACCGCGCCCGGTCGATCGAGGAGCCGTCGAAGTCCTCGCGGAACGTCTCGACTCCCTGGCCGGGAGCGGAGTAGTCGATGTCGCTGCACGGCGTGTTCCGGACCGGCTGGGCCGCGACGGGCCTCGGGGTGACGGTGGCACGGATGTCGGCGACGCGGAGCCGAGCCAGACCCCGCACACGTCGTGCGCCGACGAACAGCTGGATGCGGGAGCCGGCGCGGGTCGTCCGGAGCGTGACGGTGACGCGGCGCCAGCCCCGTGACGACGGCCTGATGGTCGCCGAGCGACTGGCGACGACGCGGCCGGCCCGCACCTCGCGCACCCGGAACGTGAGCCGGCGCCCGGGCTGGGAGATGCGTAGCTGCGCCGTGGTCCGCACCGTCGTCCCGGCCGGCGTCACCGCGCCGGTCGAGAGCGGGGACCGCATCGAGACGCTCTTGACACCCGCGCGTCGTCGCGGCGTGAGGTGGAGGGTCGCTGCGGACGTCCGGGGGCGCAGGTTCCTGGTCCGGGCGTTCGCCGAGGGCTTCCAGGCGACGGACTCGGTGGCGATCGTGGCCCGCGCCGAGGTCGCTGCCGCGGCGCGCTCGACGGCCTCGCCCGAGCCACTCGGCGCGAGCAGCAGACTGCCTGCCACCACCGCTGCGACACCCAGGAGGCTCGCGCGTCGCGCGCGTCCTCCGCCGGGTCGCGTGTGGGGCCTCATCCCGCCACGGTAGGACCTGCGGGGGACGACCGCGAGGGTACGGCGGCTCTTGCCGTGCGGCGCGTCGCCGGATCGGCGGGTCACACGGGCAGCAGTCGCGTGATGAAGCGGGTGAGCTGGTCGACGTTGCAGCACTCGTGCATCTCGACGACCTCGGCGTACGCCGGCGCCTCGGAGTCGCCCAGCCCCCAGCGGATCGTGGCCTCGGGATTGAGCCAGAAGGTCCGACGCGCCTTCTGGTTGATGTCGTGGAGCGCGCCGAGGTTGGGGTCCTGGTTGTTGTTGCGGGCGTCGCCGAGGATCAGCACCGCGGTGCGGGGACCGATCGCGTTCATGTGCTCGGCACGGAAGTCGCCGAACGCCTCGCCGTAGTCGCTGCTCGTGTGCCACTTGGTGATGTGCGCGTCGCGGGCGATGCGGGTGGACAGGTCCTCCTGCCGCGAGTCCGCTCCCGTGTCCTTGACCAGGTCGGTCACCTCGTCCATCGCATTGACGAACGCGAACACCCGGACCTTGCTGAACTGCCCGCTCAGCGCCTGGACGAGGTGCATGGTGAACTCCGAGAAGCCCGACACCGAGCCCGACACGTCGCAGAGCAGGACCAGCTCCGGCCGCGACGGGTGCGGCTTGGCCAGGACGGGGTGCATGGGGACGCCCCCGGTGGACATCGAGCGGCGCAGGGTGCGGCGGATGTCGATCTTTCCTCGGCTGGCCTTGCGCCTGCGGGCCGAGAGACGGGTCGCGAGCTTGCGGGACAGCGGCTTCACGGTGCGGCCGAGCTCCTCGAGCTGCTGCTTGTTGGCGCTCAGGAAGTCGAGCCGATCGGTGCCCGACCGGACCGCGTGGCGCGTCACGGTGTCCCGTCCGCGGACCTCTGCCGTCCGGCGACGTGCCTCGCCGCCCACCATCGCCCGGAAGCGTTCGACGTTCTCGCGGACCTCGTCGCGCTCGAGGCGCTGGGTGAACTCGCCGCCGGTGCCCTGACCGGATCCCTGGCCCTGGCCCTGGCCACCGCCCTCGCCACGCATCTGGGCGGCCCGGGACACCAGCGTCTGCGGCCGCAGACGCTCGAGCGTCTGGTACGCCGACCAACCCGCGCTCTGCGTGTCGGCCGTGCCGACCTGTCCGAGGAGGTCGACCGCGATCGAGGCGATCCGCTCCAGGGTGCGCAGGTCGTCCTCGGCGAGCGCCTGGACCAGGAGGTCGCGAAGGGCGTCGACGTCCAGGCCCTCCGGTGCCTCGATCGCCGCCTGCGGCGTACCGGTGCCGGCGGGGAAGTAGAGGTCGAAGGTCATGTCGAAGACGTCCCGCTGGCCGCCGCGCCGCACCAGCGCCGCGGCGAGGCCCTCGCGCAGCTGGTTGCGGTCGCTCATGCCCAGGACGTCGACCACGGCGGCGGCGTCGACGGTCTCGCTCGTCCCGGCCGGGATCCCCTTGGACCGCAACGCGGCGACGAACTCGACCAGCCGTCCGGTGAGGTCCTGCGACCCCGCCTCGCTCATGCGACGGACCCGTTCATGGCGTGCTGAGGACCTCGTCCAGGTCCAGCCGCGTGCGCGCCCTCTGCAGGTCGTCCTGGTGCTTGAGGATCACGCCGAGGCTGTCCTTGACCACCTCGTCGTCGAGGATGTCGGCCCCGAGGGCCACGAGCGTGCGCGCCCAGTCGATCGTCTCGGAGACCGACGGGGCCTTGCGCAGCGGCATGGCCCGCAGCGCATTGATGACCCGGACCAGCGACTCGCCGAGCGTGGCGTCGAGATCGGGGACCTTGAGCCGGACGATCTCCTGCTCGAGCTCCGCGTCGGGGAAGTCCACGTGCAGGAACAGGCAGCGGCGACGGAGCGCCTCGGACAGCTCACGGGTCGCGTTGGACGTGAGCACCACGAACGGGCGGTGCTTCGCCGTGACCGTGCCGAGCTCGGGCACGGTCACCTGGAACTCGCCGAGGACCTCCAGCAGCAGTCCCTCGATCTCGACGTCGGCCTTGTCCGTCTCGTCGATCAGCAGGACGGTCGGGCTGTCGCTGCGGATCGCGGTCAGCAGGGGGCGGGGGAGCAGGAACTCCTCCGAGAAGATGTCGTCCCGCGCCTCGTCCCACGACTCGCCCTGGCCGGCCGTGATGCGCAGCAGCTGCTTGGCGTGGTTCCACTCGTACAGAGCGCGCGCCTCGTCCACTCCCTCGTAGCACTGCAGGCGGATGAGATCTGCCCCGCAGGCCTCGGCGACGGCGCTGGAGAGCGCGGTCTTGCCGACGCCGGCCGGACCCTCCACGAGCAGGGGCTTGCCGAGCTCGCTGGCGAGGAACACGGTGGTCGCAATGGCGTCGGAGGCCAGGTAGCCCGCGGCGGCGAGCTTGGCCTTGACGTCGGCGATCGAGTCGAACGGCATGGTGCGCATGCCTACGATGATGCCGTGGCCCTGATCGAGATCGTCCGCGAGGTGCATCTCACACCCGATGAGGCGTGGTCGCGGCTCACGCACTGGGAGCGCCACGGCGACCACGTGCCGCTCACGCACGTCGTCCGCACGGCGGACGGCTTCGACGCGTTCACGGGCGTGGGCCGGGTCGGGTTCCACGACCCGATGGATGTCGTGGAGTGGCGCGAGCCGTCGTTCTGCCGCCTGGAGAAGCGCGGGCGCGTGATCACCGGGTGGGCGGAGCTGAGCGTCGTCCCGGTCGACGGGGGCAGCCGGGTGACGTGGCGCGAGGACATCCACGTGACCGGCACGCCGCAGTTCATGGACGGCATCACTCGCGCGTCCAGCCGCCTGCTGTTCTCCCGCGTCATCGACGGGCTGCTGTCCTGACGCGCGGTCGCGCCGTGGGCTTGTCGAACCGACCACCACCCGTACGATCACAGCATGGGCTACTCACCGGAGACCGAGGCACTCGAGATCTGCCGCGACCTGATCCGCATCGACACCAGCAACTTCGGTGACGACTCGGGCCCGGGGGAGCGCAAGGCCGCCGAGCACGTCGCCGGGCTGCTGGCCGAGGTCGGCATCGAGCCGCAGATCCTGGAGTCGGCGCCTGGCCGGGCGAGCGTCGTCGCGCGCTGGGGCAACCAGGACTCGCCGAAGCCGGGCCTGTTGATCCACGGGCACCTGGACGTCGTGCCGGCCCAGGCCGCCGACTGGAGCGTCGACCCGTTCGCCGCCGAGGTCGTGGACGGCTACCTGTACGGCCGCGGCGCGGTCGACATGAAGGACTTCGACGCGATGCTGCTGTCGGTCGTCCGGGCCCGTCAGCGCGCCGGCGCGATCCCCGACCGTCCCATCACCTTGGTGTTCACCGCCGACGAGGAGGCCGGCGGCCCGCTCGGTGCCCACTGGCTGGTCGAGCACCACCCTGAGCTGTTCGAGGGATGCACCGAGGCGATCGGCGAGGTCGGCGGCTTCTCGACCGAGGTCGGCGGCCAGCGCCTGTACCTGATCGAGACCGGCGAGAAAGGCATCGCCTGGATGCGGCTGCGTGCGCGCGGCACCGCCGGACACGGATCGATGGGCAACCGCGACAACGCCATCACCCACCTGGCGCGCGGCCTGCTGGCCCTGGGGGAGCACGAGTGGCCGGGAGAGCCCGGTCCGTCGATGCAGCTGCTGCTCGCGAAGGTCCGCGAGCTGACCGGCTCGGACGGCACGCCCGAGGAGCTGCTGGAGCACTTCGGCCCGGCCGTGCGGATGATCGGCGCGGGGATGCGCAACACGACCAACGTGACGATGCTCGACGCCGGCTACAAGCACAACGTCATCCCCGGCGAGGCGCTGGCGTACGTGGACGGCCGCTACCTGCCGGGTCACGCCGACAGCTTCGTGCCGACCGTGCAGCAGATCGTCGGCGACGCGATCACCGTCGAGCCGTACATCGAGCAGCCCGCGCTCGAGTACGCCTTCGAGGGCGATCTGGTCGACAAGATGACGATCGCGCTGCACTCGCAGGATCCCGGCGCCCACATCGCGCCCTTCCTGATGTCGGGCGGCACCGATGCGAAGGCGTGGGACAAGCTGGGCATCACCTCGTACGGCTTCGTGCCGCTGCGGCTGCCCGCGGACCTCGACTTCACCGCGTTGTTCCACGGCGTCGACGAGCGCGTCCCCGTCGACTCCCTGAAGTTCGGCGCGAGGGTGCTCGACGGGTTCCTGGGCCTGGCGTAGCCACGCGACGACCTCCTACGGGGCTTCTTGCTCCAAAGACGTCGATTTCTCCGCCATGCTGCGAAAGGCTGGCACCCGGCTGCCGGCTGGGGCGGTCCGATCGCCGAAGGGGACGACGATGACGACGGAGCAGACGCCCGAGAACGAGCCGCCGATGGTGCCACCGGTGCTGTACGTCCCCGGGGACGAGGTGTTGGACGACGGCACGGTGTCGTTGGACTGCGGGACGGCCGCACCGCGCTCCTGGCCTACACGGCCCTCGACCGCCTGGTCGACTGCTGTGGCGATCGCCAGCCGTGGGTGCTGATCGAGACCTAGGCCCTCGACGACATCGCCGAGCAGCGCCCTACGACCTGATCCTGCTCGACATGGAGATACCTCTTGAGCACCGCCGTACGGGCGTGCCCTCATGAGCCGGCTCGAGCTGGGGGCCGGCACCCTGGCGAACATCGCGACCCGGGTGCAGTCGATCAGCGACGACCTGGAGTCGCTGGCGGGGTCGGCTCCCGCGGCGCCGGACGCCGGCGACATGAGTGGCGTCATCAGGTCCTTGCTCAGCGACCTGCTCGCGGTCTCCGGCGAGATCTCGCAGGCGCGTCCGCAGCGGCCGATGCCGTACGTATGGGCGGTACGGCATACGAGGAGACCGACGCCGCGAGCGCACAGGCGTTCTCCCGGCTCCACCGCACGGGAACCCAACCATGAGCATCTCCACGCGGATCGATGGATCCCCCGACGACATCACCACGGTCGGCGTCTGGAAACAAGGGCCGGCTGCAGCCGGCGCTCACCGACGCCATGGGTGCGCTGCGCAGTGCCGAGTCCGAGGCTCAGGCCGGTTGGAAAGGGGACTGCCGGCTCGGCCTTCGTCACCGGTATGTCGTCGTGTCGCAGCGGCGTCCAGAAGATCGGTGATGACGGCGAACGCGTCGGCGCGAAGATCGAGCGGTACGCTCCAGACCGCGCAGGACGGCATGCAGCAGATCTGCACGGACGCCTCGACAGCCGGTCTGACGCTGACGGCACGCACGATCCAGGATCCCGGCGCGGGCCCCGGCAAGCCGTGGAAGTCCGGGGAGCTGTCACCGGAACAGGCTCGCGAGTTCGACCGGATGACCGCCGAGTACGAGGACCACCAGAAAAAGATTGCGGCCTATGACCACGCCCAGTCGTCGGCCAGCCGAGTCGAGACCGCGCTGGAGTCGGCCAAGGGCGTCCTCACGACCTTCGTCAGCGAGCTGACGGGCAAGTGGCATCTCAACTCAGCGGATCTCGTGGTGGGCGCGGCAGCCATGTACACCGGTCGGCACGCGAGCATTCTCACCAAGCACGCCGCCGCGCTCGCCGACGACGCCAAGCGGCACCTTGACCATGACCTCAAATCGCCGGGTGGCAGCCCCGAGAGCAAATACAACAACCGCCGTGTCTTCGAGAGCAGACTGGCGTCCGCCGAGGCCAAGGCCCGTGGCGTGAAGTGGGCCGTGTCGCCTCGAAGCTGGACAAGGGCGGGCCCGCGCTGGCCCTTGTGGGCACGGGGCTGGACATCGCGCAGGGCAAGGGTCCGGGCAAGGCGATCCTGTCGGGTGGGGTGGGGGTGGGTGCCGGAGCGCTTCTGGTGGCGTCCGCTCCGGTGTCCGCGCCGGTTCTCCTGGTGGGCGCCGGGGCCGTCGGCGTCGGTATCGTGGGCAGCATGGTCGCAGACAAGGTGTGGGACGACGTGGTCCCGGAAGGGGCGAAGAAGGCGATCGACGGCGGTCTCAAAGCCGTCGGCGGTGGCGCCAGGCACGTCTGGAACAAGGTCTTCTGACATGACCTCGGCCTCTCTCGGTTCTGCTGATCGTGCACCGTGGCCCGAGGAGTGGGGGACCGAGGGCACACCGGGACGTGTCTGGCGTCTGATCGTGTTAGGACTGCTGTTCGAGGCCCTCGTCGTGGTGGCGACGGTCGCCACCTTCTTCAGCTCGGATCGTGTCCTCGTGGTGCCGTTCGCACTGGGAGGGATCGCGTTCGGCGCCTTCCTGTGGGTGGGCTGGACGACGCAGGCCCGTGTGCATGCCCGCGGCAGCGCGGGGATCTCGTGGGACGCGGACCGTGGCGCACTCGTCGTCGACGACCAGCGCCTCGTCACCATCGTGTACCTCGCGGCCACCGGCGTGCTGGCGCTGTTCGCGTTCCTCGCTGTCATCGTGTCGGGGTGGAGCGCGCTCGACGACGGCGGCTCAGATGCGACCGTCACCTTCGTCCTGTGCCTGGCTCTGCTGGCCGGTCTGGTGATCGGTGGTGCGCAGATGTGGCGGCGGGGAACCCCGTGGCTCCGGGTTTCACCCGAGGGGCTCAGCCACAAGGCAGGCGGCAAGGAGACCGAGCTCGCGTGGCGGGACATGTACGGGATCATGCTGACCAACGTCACCGGCAAGGACTACTCCATCACGGCGACCGGACCGTCGATCTCGAAGGACGTCACCATCGTCGGCCAGACCTTGGCAGCAGACCCCGCCCTCGTGGCCCAGCTGATCGAGTTCTACTGGTCCCACGAGGACGCCCGGGCCGAGCTCACCACCGAGGCCTCACTGCGACGCATCCAGTCCGGCAACTTCGCCCCCCAACGCTGACGCTCGGGTTGTTACCGCTGACGCGCGGGTTGTTGCCAGTGACGCGCGGGTTATCGCCGCTGACGCGCGGGTTATCGCCCGTGACGCTCGACAACACGGCGCGGGTCACCGACAACACGGCGCGCGTCAGCGTGGGGGGGGTCAGAGGGTGCTGCGCATGCGGATGATCTTGCGGCGCAGCGTGACGGTGCGCTGACCGGTGCCGTCCTTGCGGAGACGGTCGAGCTCCCAGCCCTGGTACTCCGCGGCGTCGGTGAGCATCCGGCAGACGGCGGACCGGGACTTGGTCCGGTCGATCGTGAGGTTCCAGAACTCGTACTCGATCATCGACTCACCTCTCACCGTGCTGCCTCCGACACGTCGTCGAGCGCCTGATGGATCTCGGCGGGGAGCTCGACGTCCTCCACCGCGAGATTCTCCTGCAGCTGCGAGGCCGTGCGGGCCCCCACGATCGCGGCCGCGACCTGTGGCCGCTCGAGCAGCCAGGCCAGCGCGACGTGCGCGATCGTGACGCCCAGGCCCTCGGACGCCCGGGCCAGCGCCTCGACGACACCGGACTTGCCGGGAGTCAGGTACTGGCCCACGAACGTCTCCCACCCCGGGTCTGCGGCACGGGAGTCCGCCGGGATGCCGCCGCGGTACTTGCCGGACAGCACGCCCCGGCCGAGCGGCGACCAGGCGAGCACGCCCATGCCCAGGTGCTGCGCCGCGGGGACGACCTCGTCCTCCGGGTCGCGGTTGACCAGGGAGTACTCGACCTGCGTGCTGACCAGAGGGATCGTGTCGGCCCGACCGGCGAGCCACGTCTGGGCGAGCGCAGTCTGCCACCCGGTGAAGTTGGAGATGCCGACGTAGCGGGTGCGTCCGGTCCGCACCGCGTGCTCGAGCGCCCCGAGCGTCTCCTCCAGGGGGACGTTCGGGTCTGGCGTGTGGATCTGCCACAGGTCGAGGTGGTCGGTGCCGAGCTGCCGCAGCGACAGGTCCAGCTGGTCGAGCAGCGTGCCCCGCGAACCGTCCCGCACCGTCTCGCCACCACGGCGCACGAACCCGGCCTTGCCGGCCAGCACGACGCTGTCCCGGGCACCGTTCTTCGAGATGAGCGTGCCGAGCAGCTCCTCGCAGGCACCGTCGCCGTAGATGGGCGCGGTGTCGACGAGCGTCCCGCCGGCGTCGAGGAATGCGGTCAGCTGGTCCTGCGCCTCGTAGGCGTCGACCGTGGCACCCCAGTTCATGGTGCCCAGCGCGAGGCGGGACACCGTCAGCCCGGAACGACCGACGCGGCGATACTGCATGTCTGAAGGCTAGTGGGGCGTCCCCAGCGCCGCCGGTAGGCTCGCGCTGTGGATTTCCTACAAGCTGTGGTGCTCGGCGTCATCCAGGGTCTCACCGAGTTTCTCCCCATCTCCAGCAGTGCCCATCTCGCGATCTTCCCGAAGTTCTTCGGCTGGGACGATCCCGGGGCCGCGTACACCGCGGTGATCCAGATCGGCACCGAGCTCGCGGTGCTGCTCTACTTCTGGCGGGACATCTGGACCATCGGCTCCGGCTGGGTCCGGGGCGTGTTCTCCCGGGAGGCCCGCCAGGCGCCGGAGTGGCGGATGGGCTGGTTCGTCATCATCGGCTCGGTGCCGATCGTGATCCTCGGCCTGCTCCTGCAGGACGCGATCGACCGCGAGTTCCGCAACCTGTGGGTCATCGGCACGACACTGATCGTCCTGGGCCTCGTGCTCGGGCTCGCCGAGCGGGTGGGACGCAAGAGCAGCCCCATCGAGGACCTGACGATGAAGCACGCGATCCTCCTCGGCCTCGCCCAGGCCGGTGCCCTCGTCCCCGGCGTGTCCCGCTCGGGGGCGACGATCAGCATGGGGCTGTTCCTCGGCTACGAGCGCGCTGCGGCGACCCGGTACGCGTTCCTGCTCGCGATCCCGGCGGTCGTCGGCGCCGGCATCTTCAAGCTCAAGGACATCGGCGGCGACAACGCGTACGGCGTGGGCCCCACGATCGTCGGCACCGTCGTGTCGTTCGCGGTGGGGCTGGCCGTGATCCACTGGCTGCTCCGGTACGTCAGCACGCACTCGTACACGCCGTTCGTGATCTATCGCATCAGCCTCGGCGCCCTGGTGCTCGTGCTCGTGGGCGCCGGCGTCATTGCCGCGGGGACCACGGTCGGCTAGGCACTCAGAGCCAGCCGGACCGCTTGAACCGTCGGTAGATGTACAGGCACAACCCGGCGATCACGACCATGCAGGCCGGGTAGCCGTACGTCCAGTTGAGCTCGGGCATGTGCTCGAAGTTCATGCCGTAGACGCCCGCGATGGCCGTCGGGACCGCGAAGAGCGTGGCACCTGCCGTG
Organism: Aeromicrobium chenweiae; assembly: GCF_003065605.1. GTDB lineage: Bacteria > Actinomycetota > Actinomycetes > Propionibacteriales > Nocardioidaceae > Aeromicrobium > Aeromicrobium chenweiae. The sequence continues at coordinate 1,920,453 of NZ_CP026952.1, forward strand.
AGCTTGCGCATGTCCTCGTTCTGCTGCACGCTCAGCTGCGCGAGGTGCGCGTTCAGCGCGTTGTCGAGCAGGTGGTCGATCGAGTCGATCGCCTCCGCGGCACGATCGAGGTGGTCACCGATGTCCCGGAAGTACGGACGGGCCGTCTCGGGCGCCGACGAGGTCGCGAACCGGTGGATGGGCTCGCGCAGAGGGAAGACCGCACGACGGAACTCGAGCGTCTCGCGCTTGAGCCGGTAGATGCGGGTCGAGTCGTTCGAGCGCTCTGCCGAGAAGACCGAGCTCTCGACCTCCTGGACGTCGGTCTCGAGCTCGGCGGCGACGTCCTCGTAGTGGTCCACGATCGAGTCGACGACGGCGTACAGCGCCGCGGTCGGGCCGTGGGAGAGCTGATCGATCATCGACTCCGCTGCCTTTCGCGCGTCCCGCATCTCGGGACCGCCGTGCCGCACCGTGAGCAGGTAGTTGGCGCCGAGGAAGAGGTTGACCTCGTGCGTCGTGATGTCGTCGTCGCTGTAGGAGACCGTACGGATCGACATGAACGTGTGGTCGGCGTACCGCTCCACCTTGGGACGCTGGTGCGCCTCGAGCGCATCCTCGACCGCGAGCGGGTGCAGTGACAACGAGTCAGCGACCCGGTGCAGCTCCTTTGACGTGGGGTTGGCGATGCCGATCCAGAGGAACTCGTCCTCGCCCAGTCCGGCGAGCGCGGCGTCGAGCGACGTCGAGTCGTGCGGGGTCGTCTCACGGACCCCGTCGCGGTACACCGCGCAGTCGATGATCATGCGGTCATTCTGCCCCGAGGCCGGTAGGCCCCGCCGTCGACCCAACCGTCCAACGGATACGCTCGTCCCCATGCGCAGCTGGTCGGTTCCTGAGGTCCCTTCTCTCGGCGATCTCGGACTCGGCACCGGTCCGGTCGTCCAGGTCCACGACACGTCCGCGGGACAGAAGCGTCCGGTCGACCCCGACGCCCGTGCCCGGCTGTACGTCTGCGGGATCACCCCGTACGACGCGACCCACATGGGGCACGCGGCGACGTACCTGGCGTTCGACCTGCTGCAGCGCGCCTGGCGCGACCGCGGGCTCGACGTCGTCTACACGCAGAACGTGACCGACGTCGACGACCCGCTGCTGGAGCGCGCACAGGCAACCGGTGTCGACTGGGTGGAGCTGGCCGAGCGCGAGACCCAGCTCTTCCGCGAGGACATGACCGCGCTGCGGATCATCCCGCCGGCTCACTACATCGGCGCCGTCGAGTCGATCGACCTCGTGGTCGACCTCATCGAGCGGCTGCGCACGGCAGGTGCCGTCTACTCCGTCGACGAGGACCTGTACTTCGACGTGCACGCCGATCCGGGCTTCGGCCTGGTCTCCGGCTTCGACGAGCAGGAGATGCTGCGGATCTTCCCGCAGCGCGGTGGAGATCCCGACCGGGCCGGCAAGAAGCACCCGCTGGACTGCCTGCTGTGGCAGGCCGAGCGGCCCGACGAGCCCTCGTGGGAGACCCGCCTCGGGAAGGGCCGTCCGGGCTGGCACATCGAGTGCGCCGCGATCGCGCTGCACCACCTCGACCCCGCCTTCGACGTGCAGGGTGGCGGGTCCGACCTGGTCTTCCCGCACCACGAGATGTCCGCCTCCGAGGCGACGGTCGCGACCGGTGAGCCGTTCGCGAAGGCCTACGTCCACGCCGGCATGGTCGGCTACGAGGGCGAGAAGATGTCCAAGTCCAAGGGCAACCTCGTGCTCGTCTCCAAGCTCCGCGAGGCCGGCCACGACCCCATGGCCATCCGGCTGGCGCTCCTCGCGCACCACTACCGCAGCGACTGGGAGTGGTTCGGCACCGAGATCGAGGAGGCCGAGGCGCGGCTGGCACGCTGGCGCGACGCCGTGGCCCGCACCGTCGCGCCGTCGGGCACCGCGGTCCTCGAGCAGATCCGCGCCGCGATGGCCGACGACCTCGACGCACCCGCGGCGATCGCCGCGGTCGACGCGTGGGCCGCCGACGACTCGGCGGAGGACCCGCAGGCCGGCCGCACGGTGCGCACGGCGATCGACGCGCTGTTGGGCGTCGCGCTGCAGCCTCGGGACTAGAAGCTCGGCCCGCGGCGGTTCTCGGGGATCGGCTGCCGTCGCTGCCGACCCAGCTCGCCGCCGATGCGTCCGCCGTACGGACGTCCGTGGTCGGCGAACTCGTCGCGGACGTACGACATGCGCCAGTCCCCGAGCTGGATGCGCGCTCCTGTGCGCAGGATCTGCTCGGGCCGCTGCAGGCCCCCGACCGTGCTGAGCATGCGGGTGCTCCGGGCGACGAGGACGTACTCGTCGTCCTCGGTACGGATGATCTCGGCCTGCAGCTCGTCGATGCCGTCCAGCTGGAGACCGACGCTCTCACCGCTGCCGATCGTGACACCGTCCGGCGACAGGTGGTAGACGCCGACCGGCCACGGTGCCAGCGGGTCGGAGGTGTCCGAGAGGTACAGCCGCGGGTGCCCGCCCCCGGCGGGGTCGTGCGTCGTCGATGCCACGTGGGGGAGCGTCGCCATGGACGGCAACGGGGGCCACGGTGTGCCCGGAGGCAGACCGGGGCCCCGCAGCCGGGTCGCCCGGCTCGACGGCCGCAGCCTCGCCCGAGCCGCTGCCGCGGCCCGGGTCCAGCTGCCGAGCCGCATGTGGCGCGAGCGCGTCACGAGACGGTGCGCGGGGGAGGGCTCCACGGCCCCCAGGCTGACGATCAACCCGTCCGGGCCGGAGACGTCGACGACGAGGCCGAGCTCTGCGAGCTGCGCTGCCACCGCCCGGACGGCTGCGCGCGAAGGCTGGCCGACGAGCGACAGGATGTCGTCGCTGTGCACGCGGACCCGGTTGCCGTCGGCCGTCACCGTCGCGTGCACGTGCGCGGCGGGGTGCCCGTCACCTTCCGGGACGTCGATGTCGAACGTCAGGTCCGCCGTGAGGTGCAGTGCCGAGGACATCGTCACTCCCCGGGCCGGTCGGCGCCCGCCGCCGGGTCGTCACTGGTCGTGACGCGCAGCGTCCCGCTGACCTTCCAGGTCGCCCGGGGCGCCTGCGGACCGGTGTCGCGAGGCACCTCGATCTCCATGTCGACGAACTCGTAGCTCACCGCTGCACCCTTGCCGGTCAGGTAGCTCCACATCTCGCGGCCCAGGTCCGCCCAGTCGCTGACCGGCTGGATGGTGGGCGAGGTGACGTTCTCGTGAGTGCTCATGATTGCTCCTCGAGTCACACGGGCGGGGGATGCCGCCCCCTCCTTCGAGAGTCCCACCGATACCGGCGGGCGCAAATCGTGATCGGCTCCCGGGCCGTCAGCCGCCCGGCCCGCAGGAGTCGCTCCCGCTGTAGCAGGGGTCGTAGTTCGCGGGCAGCTCGTACGTGGGCGGGTCCGGCTTCCACCGGTCGCTCGGCACCGCGAACACGAAGGAGACGACCACGGCCAGGACGACGCCGATCGTCGCCGGGACGCCCAGCCACCGGCTGCCGGCCACCAGCGCCGCAACGGCGCTGACGACCATGGCGGTGATGCAGATCGACGCGGTCCACACGTACCGGTGGACCTGGGACGCCGTGGGGTCGGCCACCTCGCCGAAGACGAAATAGACCTCCGTGAACTGCCAGACCAGGGCCAGTGTCGAGAAGATCCCCACGCCCAGGCAGAAGCCCGAGACCAGCCGTGAGCGAATGCCGTCGCTCGGACCCCGATCCGTGGACACCACCACACCCTAGACGGTGCGGGCGCCTCTACTCGGGATCGACGTTGCGGCGACGCAGGTAGCGCTCGAACTCGCGCGCGATCGCGTCGCCCGACGCCTCCGGCAGCTCGCTGGTGTCCTGCTCGTTCTCGAGCGCTTCGACGTACTCGGCGATCTCGTCGTCCCGCGACGTGAGGTCCTCGGCCCCGCGCTGCCAGGCCTCGGCCATCTCGACCAGGACCCCCTGGGGCAACGGCAGGCCCATCGCGTCCTCGAGCGCGCCCAGCAGCGCCAGCGTGGCCTTGGGGCACGGCGGCTCGGCCAGGTAGTGGGGGACCGCGGCCCAGAGCGAGGCGGCCGCGATGCCCTCGGCCGCCGCCATCTCGTTGAGCACCGACGTGATGCCGACGGGCCCCGTGTAGCGCGACGGCGTCAGCGACATGCGCTCCATCAGTCGGGGATCGCTCGTCGACCCGCTGACCGGCACGGGGCGGGTGTGCGGCGAGTCCGCGAGGAGGGCACCGAGCGTCACCAGCTCGGTGACGCCGGCCAGCTTGGCGACCCCGATCACGGTCGAGCAGAAGGTCTTCCAGCGGAAGTTGGGCTCGGGGGCCCGCAGCAGCAGCACGTCACGGTCCCCGCGCCGGGGACGGGCGTGGTAGATCGCCGGAGCCGGCCACGTGATGACCCGCTCGCCGCGGTCGCTCGTGCCCACCTCCGGACGCTGCACCTGGAAGTCGTAGAAGTCCTCGGGGTCCAGCTCGATGAGCAGCTCGGCGTCCCACTCCTCGATGAGGTGGTCGACGGTGCCCGACGCGGCGTCGGCCGCGTCGTTCCATCCCTCGAACGCCGCGACCATCCAGGGATTGCGCAGCGGCGGGATATCAGCGCTTGAAGTCACGTCCCAACCCTAGCCCGGCCTGACCATGGCGAGCGAAGCGAGCAGGCGGCCGGGTCGAGCGCCTGCGCGAGACCCGGGATGAGCGCGAGGAACGAGCGCGCCCGCCTATTACTCGTTCTCGGTGCGGTAGCCGAGGTTGGGCGACAGCCACTTCTCGGCCTCGGCGACGGACCAGCCCTTGCGCGCGGCATAGTCCTCGACCTGGTCGCGGCCGATGCGTCCGAGGACGAAGTACTGCGAGTCCGGGTGCGAGAAGTACAACCCGCTGACCGACGCGCCGGGCCACATGGCCATGCTCTCGGTCAGCTCGATGCCGGTGTTGGCCTCGACGTCGAGCAGCTCCCAGATCGTCTGCTTCTCGGTGTGCTCGGGGCACGCGGGGTAGCCGGGGGCGGGGCGGATGCCGTCGTACTTCTCCTTGATGAGGTCCTCGCTGCTCAGCGACTCGTTCGGCACGTACGCCCAGAACTCCTTGCGCACCCGCTCGTGCAGACGCTCCGCGAACGCCTCGGCGAGCCGGTCGGCGAGCGACTCCAGCAAGATCGCGCTGTAGTCGTCGAGGTTCTTCTTGAACTCGGCGATCTTCTCACCGATCTCCGCGCCGGCGGTCACGGCGAACGCGCCCACGTAGTCGCGCAGGCCGGTGTCCTTGGGGGCGACGAAGTCGGCCAGCGACTTGCGCGCCGAGCCCTCGCGTCCCTCGCCCTGCTGGCGCAGCTCGTGCAGCGTCGTGCGGACGGTGGTGCGGGACTCGTCGGTGTAGACCTCGATGTCGTCACCGGCCACCTGGCTCGCCGGGAACAGCCCGAAGACGCCGTTGGCCCGGATCCACTTCTCGGCGATGATCTGGTCGAGCATCGTCTGCGCGTCCTCGTACAGCTTGCGCGCCGCCTCGCCCGTCGCCGGGTTGTTGAGGATGTCGGGGAACTTGCCCTTCATCTCCCACGCGTTGAAGAACGGCTGCCAGTCGATGTACGAGCGCAGCTCCTCGAGCGAGTAGTCGGTGAAGGTCTTGACGAACTGCGTGGCCTCGCCGTGACGGTGGTCGCAGCCCGGACCGCTGCACAGGTCCCGCGCCTGCTGCACGAGCATGCGGGGACGCGGCGGCTGGTAGCTGCTCCAGTCGATCGGGGTCGCCTTCTCACGGGCCGCCTGGATCGACAGCAGCGAGCGGGTGTCCTGCCGGGCGGCGTGGCGCTCGCGCAGCGCCTCGTAGTCGGCGCTCGTCTCGGCGAGGAGCTTGGGCCGCTGCTCGTCGGACAGCAGCGCGGCGACGACCGGCACGGACCGGGACGCGTCCTTCACCCAGATGACGGGTCCGTGGTACTGCTGGGCGACCTTGACCGCGGTGTGGGCGCGGGACGTCGTGGCGCCGCCGATCATCAGGGGGATGTCGAAGCCCTGACGCTCCATCTCCTTGGCGAAGTTGACCATCTCGTCGAGGGACGGGGTGATGAGCCCGGAGAGGCCGATGACGTCGGCGCCCTCGGCCTTGGCCGCGTCGAGGATCTTCTGGGCGGGCACCATGACGCCGAGGTCGACGACGTCATAGTTGTTGCACTGCAGGACGACGCCGACGATGTTCTTGCCGATGTCGTGCACGTCGCCCTTGACCGTGGCCATGACGACCTTGCCGTTGCTGCGCTCGACGTCGCCGGGCTGCTTCTCGGCCTCGATGAACGGGATGAGGTACGCGACGGCCTTCTTCATGACGCGCGCGGACTTCACGACCTGGGGCAGGAACATCTTGCCCTCGCCGAACAGGTCGCCCACGACGTTCATGCCGTCCATGAGGGGGCCCTCGATGACCTCGATGGGGCGCCCGCCGCGGGCGGAGATCTCGGCGCGCAGCTCCTCGGTGTCGGACTCGGCGAACTCGTCGATGCCCTTGACCAGGGCGTGCGTGATGCGCTCGCCGACGGGCAGGGAGCGCCACTCCTCGGTGGCGACCTCCTTCACGGAGCCGTCACCGGCGAAGTCGCCGGCGATCTCGAGCAGGCGCTCGGTGCTGTCGGGACGCCGGTTGAGGATGACGTCCTCGATGCGCTCGCGCAGGATCTCGGGCACCTCGTCGTACACCTCGAGCGCGCCCGCGTTGACGATTCCCATGTCCATGCCCGCGTTGATCGCGTGGTACAGGAACACCGCGTGGATGGCCTCGCGCACGGGGTTGTTGCCGCGGAACGAGAACGAGACGTTGGAGACGCCGCCGGAGACGAGGGCGCCGGGCAGGTTCTGCTTGATCCAGCGCGTCGCCTCGATGAAGTCGACGCCGTAGTTGGCGTGCTCCTCGATGCCTGTCGCGACAGCGAAGACGTTGGGGTCGAAGATGATGTCCTCGGCCGGGAAGCCCACCTCGTCGACGAGGATGCGGTAGGCCCGCTCGCAGATCTGCTTGCGGCGCTCGAGGTTGTCGGCCTGGCCGTCCTCGTCGAACGCCATCACGACGACAGCGGCGCCGTACTTGCGGCACAGCCGCGCCTCGCGGACGAACTTCTCCTCGCCCTCCTTCATGGAGATCGAGTTGACGATCGACTTGCCCTGGACGCACTTGAGCCCGGCCTCGATGACCTCCCACTTGGAGGAGTCGATCATCGTCGGGACCCGGCAGATGTCCGGCTCGGTGGCGATCAGCTTCATGAAGCGGTCCATCGCCTCGACGCCGTCGATCATGCCCTCGTCCATGTTGACGTCGATGACCTGCGCACCGGCCTCGACCTGCTGGCGGGCGACGGCCAGTGCGGTGACGTAGTCGCCGGCCTTGATGAGGTTGCGGAACCGCGCCGAGCCGGTGATGTTGGTGCGCTCGCCCACGTTGACGAACAAGGTGTCCTCGACGACCGTGACCGGCTCGAGGCCCGACAGCCGCAGGGCGGGGGAGGTCTCGGCAGGCACGCGAGGCGTCTTGCCCTCGACCTCGCGGGCGATCGCGGCGATGTGGCCCGGCGTGGTGCCGCAGCAGCCGCCGACCATGTTGACGAAGCCTGCGTCGGCGAACTCCGCGACGATGGCCGCGGTCTGGTCGGGCTCCTCGTCGTACTCGCCGAACGCATTGGGCAGGCCCGCGTTGGGGTAGCAGGACACGAACGTGTCAGCGATGCGCGACATCTCGGCGATGTACGGTCGCATCTCCTTGGCGCCGAGCGCACAGTTCAGGCCCACGAGCAGCGGGTTGACGTGCCGGATCGAGTGCCAGAACGCCTCGGTGACCTGGCCGGAGAGCGTGCGACCGGACGCGTCGGTGATCGTGCCGGAGATGACGACCGGCCAGCGACGTCCGTACTCCTCGAACAGCGTCTCGACCGCGAAGATCGCGGCCTTGGCGTTGAGGGTGTCGAAGATCGTCTCGATGAAGATGACGTCGGCGCCGCCGTCGAGCAGGCCGCGGCCCGCCTCCTGGTACGCCTCGACGAGCTCGTCGTAGGTGACGTTGCGGGCGCCCGGGTCGTTGACGTCGGGGGAGATCGAGGCCGTCCTGGACGTGGGGCCGAGCGCGCCGGCGACGTAGCGCGGCCTGTCCGGGGTCTCGGCGGTGACGGCGTCGCACTCGCGCCGCGCGAGACGTGCCGACTCGACGTTGAGCTCGTACGCGAGGTCCTGCATGCCGTAGTCGCTGAGCGAGATCGAGTTGGCGTTGAACGTGTTGGTCTCGATCATGTCGGCGCCGGCCTCGAGGTACTCGCGGTGGATGCCCGCGATGATCTCGGGCTGCGTGAGCGTCAGCAGGTCGTTGTTGCCCTGGACGTCCGAGGGCCAGTCCTTGAAGCGCTCGCCGCGGTAGCCGGCCTCGTCGGGACGGTCGCGTTGGATCGCCGTGCCCATGGCACCGTCGAGCACCATGATCCGGCTCCGCAGGAGCTCGGTCAGCGCGTCGGTCGCGTCGGGGCGGAGATCAGGGGCGTGGGACACAAGCATTCCTCGAGGTGCGATGGGCGAAGGAGTGCTGGGGAACTCCAGCCGGCGGCGGGCTCGCCTGGGCCTCGGGGGTTCCCGAACTACGGCTCCATTGTCGCATGATCGCCAAGGGCACCGGGGACATCGACCCCGGCGTGGACAGCGCTCCCGAGCGACGCGGTCTGCTCGACTACCGTGGGGCCGGTGACCTCCTACTCCGCCGTCCTGTGGGACCTCGACGGCACGATCGTCGACACCGAGCCGCTGTGGATGGCCGCCGAGCACGAGCTCGCCGCGTCGCACGGCAAGATCTGGACCGAGGAGGACGCCCTCCAGCTCGTCGGCAACTCGCTCATCGCGTCGGGGGAGTACATCCGCGACACGCTCGAGATCGACATGACCGCCGAGCAGATCGTCGACCACCTCGTCGAGCGGCTGGCCGCGGCACTGAGCAAGGACGTCGTCTGGCGACCCGGCGCCCGTGAGCTCATCGAGGCGCTGGCCGCTCAGGGCGTGCCGCAGGCCCTGGTGACCATGTCGTACGTCCAGATCGCCGAGCCGATCGCCTCCGCGCTCCCGTTCGCCGCGGTGGTCACGGGAGACGCCGTCACCCGCCCGAAGCCGTTCCCCGACCCGTACCTGCGCGCCGCCGAGCTGCTGGGTGTGGACGCCACCAAGTGCCTCGCGATCGAGGACTCCGCCACCGGCGCCGCCTCCGCGACCGCAGCGGGCTGCGACGTCCTCGTCGTCCCGCACTTCGTGCACGTGCCGGAGGCGGATCGCCGGGTGCAGATCCCGACCCTGGTCGGGCTCAGCCCGGACGATCTCGACGGCCTCTTCGGTCTCTGACGCCCGTTGCGGCACCGCCCCGCCGCGGGGCCGGTGGTCCTGCCACCGTACGACCGGGAGATCGGGCCCAAACGGTGGCGTACGCACCGCTCGGCGGCCGTGCGGTCACCCGTTAGGTTGGGACGGTGAGCTCCACCCAACGACCCGGCACGTGGCGGATCGGACGGATCGCCGGCGTCGACCTGCTGATCAAGCCGTCGCTGCTGCTCATGGGTGCTGCTCTCGTCGTGGTGTTCGCGCCCCGCTACGAGGACCGGTCCGACACGAGCCCCTACGTCCTGGCTGCGGTGTTCGTCGTGGCCCTGTACGTGTCCGTGCTCGTGCACGAGATCGCGCACGTCCTGGTCGCGCGCGGCTACCGGATGCAGGTCGACTCGGTGACCCTGCACCTGCTCGGCGGCGAGACGCTGATCAAGGGCGAGAGCCGCACGCCGGGCCAGGAGCTGGTCACCTCGATCGCCGGTCCGGCCGCGTCCTTCGCGATCGCCCTCGGCGCCTTCGCGGTCTCCGGCGCGATGGACATCAACACGACGTCCGACATCATCTACTCGATCGCGTTCGTCAACCTGATCGTCGCGGCGTTCAACATGCTGCCGGGTCTCCCGCTGGACGGCGGACGCGTCTTCCGGGCGATCATCTGGAAGGTCACCGGCGACGAGGAGAGCGGGATCCGTATCGCCGCCTGGATCGGCCGGTTCGCGGCCGTGGCGCTGGTCGCGGCCACGCTGTGGTTCATCGGCGACGTGCAGGACACCGCGATCAACGTCCTCATCGCGGTCTTCGTCGCGTTCTTCCTCTGGCAGGGCGCCGGGGACGCGCTGCACAACGTCGGACAGGCCGCCCGCATCAACGGGCTGGTCGCGCGCGAGATAGGGTTCCCCGGCGCCACCCCGCCGCCCAACGCCGAGACGTTGTCGGCGGATCTTCGAGGTCCCGACCTGCTGCGCGCCATGGCGGCGCGGCCGGCCGAGGCCTATGCCCTGACCGAAGCCGACGGAAGCGTGTTCGGTGTCCTCACCACACGCGCCGTCGACGAAGCCTATAGAGCGAGCCGCCGATGACCTCCTTCACCCGCAGTGGACCCCTTCTCGAGGGGGAGTGGGTGCGACTGACCGACCCCAAGGGCCGCAAGCACAACGTGCAGCTCGAGGCCGGTCGCGAGTTCTCGACCAAGAAGGGCCAGATCAAGCACGACGACATGATCGGGCAGCCCGAGGGCATCGTGATCCAGTCGTCGATGGAGTTCCCGTACCAGGTCTTCCGTCCGCTGCTGTTCGAGTACGTCGTCTCGATGCCGCGCGGCGCCGCGATCATCTACCCCAAGGACGCCGCGCAGATCGTCGCGCAGGCCGACATCTACCCCGGGGCCCGCGTGGTCGAGGCCGGCGCCGGGTCCGGCAGCCTGACGGCGTACCTGTTGCGGGCGATCGGCCCGACCGGCACGCTCGGCTCGTACGAGCTGCGCGAGGAGTTCGCCGAGAACGTCACCAAGAACGTGCACCAGGTCGCCGGCACGGACCTGCCGGGCTGGACGCTGACGGTCGGGGACGTGCGCGACGTCATCACCGAGACCGAGATCGACCGGCTGATCCTCGACATGGTCGACCCGTGGACGTGCATCCCGCTCGCGGCAGAGCGTCTCGTGCCCGGTGGAATCGTCTGCGCGTACGTCGCGACGACCACGCAGCTGTCGCTGTTCGTGGAGACGGTCCGTGCCGACGGCGGGTTCACCGAGCCCCGCGCCTGGGAGACGCTTGAGCGCGACTGGCACCTCGAGGGGCTCGCCGTCCGGCCGCAGCACAAGATGAACGGTCACACCGCGTTCCTGGTGACGGCCCGCCGGATGGCTCCCGGTTACCGCTCGATGGGCACGTCGCGGCGCCCGGCGCCCGGCGCGTACGGACCCGACTACAAGGGACCTCGGCCCGCCGGCCTCGACGACGCGTAGCGACCTTCCTGCAACCTCCGCCGCACGACACTCGGGCCTGTGTCCGAGATGACCGCGCGCTTGTGGTGGCTGCAGGTAGGGTCGTGCGTACGAGCAGGAGGTGTCTGATGAGTGATGACAAGCACACCGGCATGAGTGGTCCGGCGGGCAGTTCGGACCAGGAGATCGCGTACTTGCGTGCGGAGGTCGAGCACCTGCGCCGCCGTCTGGGCACCGAACGGTCGACCGACTCGCGCCTGTCCGAGCTCGAGGCGAAGCTCTCGGCCACCAGCAGCCAGAACGAGCGGCTGACCACGACACTGCGCGAGGCGCGTGACCAGATCGTCACCCTCAAGGAGGAGGTCGACCGGCTGGCCCAGCCGCCGACCGGCTTCGGCACCTTCCTGCAGCGCAACGACGACGACTCGGTCGACGTGTTCACGGGCGGTCGCAAGATGCGCGTGAACGTCAGCCCCTCGGTCGACAAGGACGCCCTGCGCAAGGGCCAGGAAGTCATCCTCAACGAGGCGATGAACGTCGTCACGGCGCTGGAGTTCGAGCAGACCGGCGAGGTCGTCACGCTCAAGGAGATCCTGGCCGACGGCCAGCGGGCCCTCGTCATCGGCAACGCCGACGAGGAGCGCGTCGTGCGCCTGGCCGAGCCGCTGATGGGACTGAAGATCCGCGCCGGCGACTCGCTGCTGCTCGACGGACGGTCCGGCTACGTCTACGAGCGGGTCCCGAAGTCCGAGGTCGAGGAGCTCGTCCTGGAGGAGGTCCCCGACATCGACTACGAGTCGATCGGCGGCCTGCGGGGCCAGATCGAGTCCATCCGCGACGCGGTCGAGCTGCCCTACCTGCACCCCGACATCTTCATCGAGCACGAGCTGAAGCCGCCCAAGGGCGTGCTGCTCTACGGCCCTCCCGGCTGCGGCAAGACCATGATCGCCAAGGCGGTCGCGGCGTCGCTGGCCAAGAAGGTCTCGGAGAAGACCGGCGAGGAGGGTCGCTCGTTCTTCCTCAACATCAAGGGTCCCGAGCTGCTCAACAAGTACGTCGGTGAGACCGAGCGGCACATCCGCCTCGTCTTCCAGCGGGCCCGTGAGAAGGCCAGCGAGGGCACCCCGGTCATCGTGTTCTTCGACGAGATGGACTCCCTGTTCCGCACCCGCGGCTCCGGCGTCTCCTCCGACGTGGAGAACACGATCGTCCCGCAGCTGCTCAGCGAGATCGACGGGGTCGAGGGCCTCGAGAACGTCCTGGTCATCGGTGCCTCGAACCGCGAGGACATGATCGACCCGGCGATCCTGCGTCCGGGACGCCTCGACGTCAAGATCAAGATTGAGCGGCCCGACGCGGAGTCGGCGCGTGACATCTTCAGCAAGTACCTCACCGCAAGCCTGCCGCTGCACGCGGACGACCTGGCCGAGTGGGGTGGCAACCGTCAGGACACTGTCGACGGGATGATCCAGCGCACCGTGGAGCGGATGTACACCGAGTCCGAGGACAACCAGTTCCTCGAGGTCACGTACGCCAACGGCGACAAGGAGGTCCTGTACTTCAAGGACTTCAACTCCGGCGCCATGATCCAGAACATCGTCGACCGCGCGAAGAAGATGGCCATCAAGGACCTCCTCGAGCACGGGCAGCGCGGACTGCGGGTGCAGCACATGCTGCAGGCGTGCCTCGACGAGTTCAAGGAGAACGAGGACCTGCCCAACACGACCAACCCCGACGACTGGGCGCGGATCTCGGGCAAGAAGGGTGAGCGCATCGTGTTCATCCGGACCCTGATCTCCGGCAAGAGCGGCAACGAGCCGGGTCGGTCGATCGACACGGTCGCCAACACCGGTCAGTACCTCTGACGCATCGATGGAGAGCCACACCTCGACGCACGACCTCCGGGTCGTCTCGTACGCGAGCGACGACGCACAGCTGCTGACCGCCGAGGTCCAGGCCGAGTACGGTCGTCGCTACGGCGGCGACGGCGACGTCTCACCGATCGACGTGCACCAGTTCGACCCGCCCGGCGGGCACTTCGTGATGGTCTACGTCGACGGCGTCCCGGCCGCGATGGGCGGCTGGCGCCGGGGCGGGCCGGCAGGGGAGTCCGACGCCGAGATCAAGCGGATGTACGTCCGCCCGGCGTACGCCCGGCGGGGGCTGGCGCGGGAGATCCTGGCCGAGCTGGAGCGCTCGGCCGCCGCTGCGGGCATCACGCGCCTGGTGCTGGAGACCGGCACCAAGCAGCCCGAGGCCATCGCCCTGTACCACTCGGCCGGCTATGTCGAGGTCCCGAAGTTCGGCTTCTACCGCGACTACGACGACAGCGTGCACCTGGGCAAGATCATCGCCTGACCGTCACGCGCGCACCTCGGTCCTCACCTTCGCTGGAGGGCGCAGGGCCACTGCCACGCCCACTGCGGCCACGGCCAGCCCGGCGAGGCCCAGCGCCGAGACCCTGTCCCCGAACATCAGGGCGGCCCACAGCATGGTGGTGGGCGGGGTGAGGTAGAGCCACGTGCTGGCCCGCGTCGCGCCCTGGGTGCGGGTCACGTAGAGGTAGGAGCCGTAGCCGCCGAAGCTCGACAGCAGCACGACCCAAGCGATCGCGACCCAGAACGCCCCGGCTGTCGGCACGCCCGTCGTCCCGTCGACGAGCGCCAGCACCGAGAACGCGACAGCGCCCGTGAGCGTCTGGATCGTCAGCGAGACCAGCATGGACTCCGGCGGCTGCCACCTCTGCTCGAGCACGGTCCCGCACGACAGCGCCAGCATGCCGCCGACGGGCAGGAGGTAGACCCACCACGCGGCTCCGCCGGCGGAGAGGTCGCCGCCCACCACCAGGATCACGCCGACCAGGCCGAGCGCGAGACCGACGAGCTGGGCCCTCCGGGCGCGCTCCCCGAGCGCCAGGACCGCGAGCGCAATCACCACGAGCGGCTGCAGGGAGGCGATCAGCGAGGTCGTGCCGGCCGCCGCGCCGAGCCCCACCCCGCCGACGATCAGCCCGAGGTACGCCACCTGGATCAGCAGCCCCAGCACGACCTGCCGGCCGAGGGTGTGGCGGTCGAATCGCACGCGCCGCCAGGCGCAGATCGCCACGAGGATCGCCGCGGCGACCAGGTACCGCCACCACAGCACGGCGGACGCTGGCGCCTCGCGGGTGCCGAGCTCCGCGCCGATGAATCCCGAGCTCCACAGGATCACCAGCGCCACCGAGGGGGCGACCGTGGTGCGGAGCAGCTGTGGCGACATGCGCCCAGATAACCACACCGGTCGGTATACTTTCAGTATAGATCCGGGAGGAACCCAGATGACGACCATCACCGAGCCCCGCATGACGCCCACGGCCGTCCGCATCCTGCGCACCGCTGCGGACCTGTTCTACGCGAACGGTCTTCGCGCAGTCGGCGTCGAGCGCATCGCGGAGGACGCGGGCACCACGAAGAAGACGATCTACGACCGCTTCGGCTCCAAGGACGGCCTGATCACGGCGTACCTGCGCGACCGACGCGACCGCTGGCACGCGTTCGTGACGGCGTACGTGGACGAGCGCGCACCCGAGCCGGGGCGCGAACGCGTGCTGGCGGTGCTCGACGCGCTGGAGGCCTGGATGGCCCAGGGCTCGCGCGGCTGCGGATTCGTCAACGCCTACGCCGAGCTCGGCGGCACCGACCACCCGGCGCTGCCGATCATCACCGAGGAGAAGCAGTGGACCCGCGACTACTACGTCGAGCTGCTCACCGAGATGGACGTCCCGGAGCCGGATCGCCGGGGCCGCGAGGTGGCTCTCGTGCACGAGGGCGCGACCGTGCAGCTCACCGCGGGCGGGCAGCCCGACGCGATGACCGACGCCCGCGCACTGGTGGGACGCATCCTGGACGCCGGTGTCGCAGCTCGTGACGCCACCGGGGTGACCGTAGGCTGACGTCATGACTGTTCGTCGCGTCCAAGGCAGCGAGGTCGAGTACGGCATCGCCGTGCAGGGCCAGCCGCACGCCAATCCCATGGTGGCGTCGACGCACGTCGTCAACGCGTACGCCGCGGCGCACGGCCTCACCCGCCGCGCCCGGTGGGACTTCGAGGAGGAGAGCCCGCTGCGCGATGCGCGCGGCTTCGACCTCAGCCGCGAGGTCGCGGACCCTTCGCAGCTCACCGACGAGGACATGGGCCTGGCCAACATCATCCTGACGAACGGCGCGCGGCTCTACGTCGACCACGCCCACCCGGAGTACTCGAGCCCGGAGGTCACGAACCCGCTCGACGTCGTGCGGTTCGAGAAGGCCGGCGAGAACGTCATGCGCCTCGGCGCCGAGCTGGCCGGGCAGATCCCCAACAGCGCGCCGATCGTCCTGTACAAGAACAACATCGACAACAAGGGCGCCTCGTACGGCTCGCACGAGAACTACCTGATGCGCCGCGACGTTCCGTTCGACCAGATCGTCGAGCACCTGACGCCGTTCTTCGTCTCACGACAGGTCTTCACCGGTGCGGGGCGGGTCGGCCAGCGCCAGGACGGCAGCGTGCACGCGTTCCAGCTCAGCCAGCGCGCCGACTACTTCGAGGTCGGGGTCGGTCTCGAGACGACGCTCAAGCGCCCGATCATCAACACCCGCGACGAGCCGCACGCCGACCCGAAGAAGTACCGCCGCCTGCACGTCATCATCGGCGACGCGAACTGCTCGGAGACCGCCATCTACCTCAAGCACGGCACCACGTCGCTCGTGCTGGCGATGATCGAGGCCGGCTTCATCACGCGCAGCCTCGCCCTGGCGGCCCCCGTCACGGCGGTCCACGACATCTCCCACGACCCGACGCTGACGCAGAAGGTCGAGCTGGCGGACGGGCGCACGGTCACGGCGCTGGAGCTGCAGGGGGAGTACCTGCAGCTCGCGAAGGCGTTCGTCGCCCAGGAGGGCTCCGACGAGCAGACCGACGACGTCCTGCAGCGCTGGGAGAGCGTGCTGGACCGCCTCGCCCGCGACCCCATGGAGTGCGCGCGTGAGCTCGACTGGGTCGCGAAGCTCGCCCTGCTGGAGCGCTACCGCGAGCGCGACCACCTGGACTGGGACCACGCCAAGCTGCATCTCGTGGACCTGCAGTACCACGACATCCGCCTGCACAAGGGGCTCTACCACCAGCTCGTGCAGAACGGCAGGATGGACCGGTTGTTCACCGACGACCAGATCGCCGCGTCCGTGGTCGATCCGCCCCGCGACACCCGGGCCTACTTCCGCGGCATGTGCCTGGCCCGGTTCAGCCGGGACATCGCGGCCGCCTCGTGGGACTCGGTGATCTTCGACCTGCCCGGTCACGACTCGCTGCAGCGGATCCCGACGATGGAGCCGCTGCGCGGGACCGCGGAGCACGTCGGCCCGCTGTTCGAGACCAGCAGGACCGCAGCAGAGCTGTTCTCCGCGATCACCGGCCGCTGACGCGGGCCGACGTCCGGTGGCGCCCGATCGGCAGCATCAGCGGTCGCCCGGACACCGGGTCGACGATGACGCTGCACTCGAGGCCGAACACCTCGCGGACGACCTCCTCGGTCAGCACGGCGTGCGGGTCGCCCACCGCGTGCACGCGTCCGCCGGCCAGTGCGATGAGCCGATCCGCGTACCGGGCGGCGAGGTTGAGGTCGTGCAGCACCATGACGATCGTCGTCCCGCGGTCCCGGTTGAGGTCCGTCAGCAGGTCCAGCACCTCCACCTGGTGGCTGACGTCCAGGAACGTCGTGGGCTCGTCGAGCAGCAGCACGTCCGTCCGCTGGGCCAGCGCCATCGCGATCCACACCCGCTGGCGCTGACCGCCTGACAGCTCGTCGACGGACCGGTCGGCGAGGGACACCGTGTCGGTGGCCTCCAGCGCGGCGGCGACCGCCTCGTCGTCCTCGGCGGACCAGCGCGACAGCAGCCGCTGGTGGGGGTGGCGGCCGCGGCCCACCAGGTCGCTCACCGTGATGCCCTCGGGCGCGATCGGCGACTGGGGCAGCAGCCCGAGGGTCCGGGCGAGCTCCTTGGCCGGCAGGCGGTGGACCTGCTTGCCGTCCAGGAGCACCTGACCCGTGCGGGGGGTGAGCAGGCGCGACATCGAGCGCAGCAGCGTCGACTTGCCGCACGCGTTCGCGCCGACGATCGCGGTGACCTGGCCCGTCGGGATCATGAGCGACAGGTCCTCGATGACGGTGCGGTCGCGGTAGCCGAGGGTGAGTCCCTCGACGGTGAGCGTGTGGTCCGTGGTCACAGTGATCCTCCAGCGCGGTTGGTGCGGACGATGAGGTAGACGAGGTACGGCGCTCCCAGGACCCCGGTCACGACGCCGACGGGGTAGCGGTGGCCGAAGGCGTACTGGCCACAGAGGTCGGCCACCAGCACCAGCAGCGCGCCGACGAGCGCGGCCGGCACGAGCAGCGACCCGCCCGGGCCGACGATGCGCGCGGCGATCGGCCCGGCGAGAAAGGCCACGAACGCGATCGGACCGGTCGCCGCGGTCGCGAAGGCGATCAGCCCGACCGCGCTGGCGATCACGACCAGCCGGGTCAGCTCGACCCGCACGCCGAGGGCCGACGCGGCGTCGTCACCCAGCTGCAGCATCTGGAGGTCCCGCAGCTGCGACAGCAGGAGGGGGCCCAGCACCAGCAGGGCGGCCAGCGTCGGCAGGACGTCCTCCCAGCCGGCCCCGTTGAGGCTGCCGGTCAGCCACCGCTGCGCCTCCTGCAGGTCCCACGTGGCCGCGCGGCTCAGGATGTAGGTGGTGAGGCTCTCCAGCATCGCTGCGACGCCGATCCCGATGAGGATCAAGCGGGTGCCGGCGACCCCGTCGCGGTAGGACAGCACGTAGATCAGCATCGCCACACCGAGTCCGACCGTGATCGCGAACAACGAGATCGCCGGACCGCTGAGCGACAGCGAGACGATCGCGAAGGCCGCCGCGGCGCTGGCGCCGGCGCTGATGCCGATGATGTCGGGGCTGGCCAGGGGGTTGCGGAGCAGCGTCTGGAAGGTGACACCCGCGAGCCCGAAGCAGAGCCCGGCGACCAGACCCATCACGGCACGGGGGAGCCGGAGCCGGCCGACCGTGAAGGACGCACCGGGCACGTCCTGGCCGGTGACGACGGCCCACACGTCCGCCGGCGGATAGAACGTGTGACCGACCATCAGGCTCGCCGCGAACGCGACGAGAACCAGCACGACCAGGACGGACGTGACCACCCGTCGTCGCGCCGCGCGGCGGACGCGGCTGGTCGCGACGTGCTGCACCGTCTGGCTGCTCACAGCTCACGCACCTTCTGCCGGCGGACGATGTGGATGAAGAACGGGGCGCCGATGAGGGCGGTGACGATGCCCACGTCGATCTCGCTGGGCCTGGCCACGATGCGTCCTGCGACGTCGGCGGCGGTCAGCAGGGCGGCGCCGGCCACCGCGGAGAACGGCACCAGCCAGCGGTGGTCGACCCCGACCAGGAGCCGGCAGAGGTGGGGGATCACCAGTCCCACGAAGCCGATGGGCCCGGCGACGGCGGTGCTCGCGCCGCACAGCATCACGGCCCCCACGGCCGCTCCTGCCCGCGTCAGCGCCACCCGCTCGCCCAGCGCGGACGCGACGTCGTCGCCGAGGGCGAGCGTGTTCAGCCCGCGGGAGGTCAGCAGGCAGACGGCGAACCCGATGAGCAGGAAGGGCACGACCAGCCGGATGGTCTCGAACGATGCACCGCCGACGCCACCGATCTGCCACGAGCGCACGTTGCCCGAGATGTCGCCCCGCGGCAGCACCAGAGCGGTGATGAACGACGCGAACGCCGCCGAGGTCGCGGTCCCCGCGAGGGCGAGCTTGAGGGGCGTCGCGCCCCCGCGGCCGAGGGAGGCGACGGTGTACACGAACACGGCCGCCGCCGCGGCTCCGGCGATCGCCACCCAGACGAAGCTCGACGGCGTGCTCATGCCGAACCACGCGATGCCGATGACGACCGCGAGCGAGGCGCCCATGTTGACGCCGAGGATCTCCGGGTCCGCGAGCGGGTTGCGGGTCACCCCCTGCAGCACGGCGCCCGCGGCGCCCAGGGCTGCACCCACCACGACGGCCAGCAGGGTCCGGGGGATGCGCTTGGTGACGGCGGCCTCGCCGAGCGTGTCGCTGGCGCCTCCGAGGCCGGCCACGATGTCGGACCAGCCCACGGGTCGTGAGCCGACTGCCACGGAGAGCAGGACGAGCGCGGCCAGGACGACGAGCGCCAGCAGCATCCAGACGACACGCAGCTGCCTCGGGCGTCGCACGACGGCGACGCCCGAGGCATGGACCTGATCGATCCGCTGGTCCGCGCTCACGCGCCGGCTGCGGCCTTGGCCATCATGGACACGTAGTCCTCGAGGACGTACGAGATCGACAGCGGCGTCGGGTTCGCGGCGGTGCCCAGCGGCGTGTTGGGCAGCAGGACGATCGCGTCGTTCTTGACCGCGGGCATCTTGGACAGCAGCGGGTCGGCCTTGAGCGCCTTGACGAGCTTGTCGTCGCCGTAGGTCACGATGATGTCGACGTCGTCGAGCGCGTCGACCTGCTCGGCGCTCTGCGTCATCGAGAACTGGTCCGTCGCGCTGGAGGCCTTCTCGATGCTCGCGGGCGTCTTCAGGCCGAGGTCGGCGAAGAACTTCGCCCGCGTGTCGTGCGTCGTGTAGAAGCTGACCTCGCTCAGGTCCGTGGTGTCGACGTGGGTCAGGAACATCGCCGACTTCTCGGAGAGCTCGGGGGCCTCGGCCACGGTCTTCTTGATCTCCGCGTCGAGGTCCGCGACCAGCTTCTCGCCCTCGTCGGCCATGCCCATGGCCGTGCTGTTGAGCTCGATCATCTCGCGCCAGTCGGTGGCCCAGGGCTGGTCCGGGTAGGCGACGACGGGAGCGATCTCGCTGAGGGTCTTGTAGTCCTCCTTGGTCAGGCCGGAGTACGAGGCGAGGATGACGTCCGGGGCGGTGTCCGCGACCGCCTCGAAGTCGATGCCGTCGGTCTCGTCGAACAGGACGGGCTTCTTGCCGCCGAGCTCCTTCAGCCGGTCGTCCACCCACGGCAGCAGTCCGTCGCCGTCGTCGTCGCCGAAGTTCGCCGCGGCCATGCCGACGGGCACGACGCCGAGAGCCAGGGGGACCTCGTGATTGGCCCAGTTGACGGTCGCGACGCGCTTGGGGGCCTCCTTGATGGTCGCCGTGCCCAGCGCGTGCTTGATCTCGACGGGGTATTGGGTGCCGGAGCCACCGGAGCCGCTGGTGTCGCTCGTGGCGGAGTCGTCCGAGGTGCTGCCGCAGCCGGCGAGGAGGAGTGAGGCTGCAGCTACGCAGGCAAGAAGGCGCGATCGACGCACGGGAGTTCCTTTCGGTGGCGACGCGCCAGGAGGCGCGTGGGACCAGGTGGTGGTCGCCGAGGCGACCGGATTGCAGGTGAGCCTAGCCTTACCTAATCCCGTCGTGCATCGGGGTCGGCTCGACTCGTGGTTGTCCGGCGCGCGGAGTGGATTCGGGGGCTAGTGTTGTGTCATGTCAGAGCAGCAGCACAAGAACACGCGCAAGTCCGCCGAGGCGGAGGACCAGGTCGACGCGACCGAGGTCGACGCCGACGCGAAGGCCAAGCTCGATGACGACGTCGACTCGATCCTCGACGAGATCGACGACGTGCTCGAGGAGAACGCGGAGGAGTTCGTCCGCAGCTTCGTGCAGAAGGGCGGTCAGTGATGCTGCCTGAGGGCACCCGTCTGACCGGATCGTCCTCGTTCGCCGACTACCTCGCCAGCAACGCTCCCGAGCTCATGCCGGGTGCTGCCGCGCGCAGCCACGGCGCCCACACCGAGCTGGCGCCCCACGCCACGACCATCGTGGCGGCGACCTTCGACGGTGGCGTCGTGATGGCCGGCGACCGGCGCGCGACGATGGGCAACGTCATCGCCCAGCGTGACATCGAGAAGGTCTTCCCGGCTGACGAGTACTCCTGCATCGGCATCGCGGGCAGCGCAGGACTCGCGATCGAGATGGTGCGCCTGTTCCAGGTCGAGCTCGAGCACTACGAGAAGATCGAGGGCACGGTCCTGTCGGCCGACGGCAAGGCCAACCGGCTCGCGGCCCTGATCCGGGGCAACCTCGGGCTCGCGATGCAGGGCCTGGCGGTCGTGCCGCTGTTCGCCGGCTACGACCTCGAGGCGCGGCGTGGGCGCATCTTCTCCTACGACGTGACCGGCGGACGCTACGAGGAGCACAGCGGCTTCCACTCGGTCGGTTCCGGCTCGGTGTTCGCCCGCGGCTCGTTGAAGAAGCTCTACAGCCGCGAGCTCACCGAGGGCGACTGCGTGACGGCCGCGATCCAGGCGCTCTATGACGCCGCGGACGACGACTCCGCCACGGGCGGCCCCGACCTGACGCGACGGATCTTCCCGGTCGTGTCCGTCGTGACGGCCGACGGCTACCGTCGCCTGGCCGACGACGAGGTCGGTGCGATCGCCGACGACGTCATCGGTGGACGTCTCGAACGCCCCGACGGCCCCGCCGCACCGCTGAGCTGACCCGACGTAGATCCAGGAGAGGAACCCGATGACGCAACAGTTCTACGTCTCGCCCGAGCAGCTCATGAAGGACCGGGCGGACTTCGCCCGCAAGGGCATCAGCCGCGGACGCAGCGTGGTGGTCGTGCACTTCGCCGACGGCATCATCTTCGTCGCGGAGAACCCCTCGCAGGCGCTGCACAAGGTCAGCGAGATCTACGACCGCATCGGGTTCGCCGCGGTCGGTCGCTACAACGAGTTCGAGAACCTGCGCATCGCGGGCGTCCGCCTCGCGGACCTGCGCGGCTACTCGTACGACCGGCGCGACGTGACGGGGCGCAGCCTCGCCAACGCGTACGCGCAGACGCTCGGCACCATCTTCTCCGCCGGCGGCGAGAAGCCGTACGAGGTCGAGATCTTCGTCGGCGAGCTCGGCGACGACGCGTCGTCCGACCAGGTCTACCGCCTCATGTACGACGGCTCCGTGGCCGACGTGCAGGGCTTCGGCGTGATGGGCGGGCAGAGCGAGCAGGTCGAGGCGTACCTGGGCGAGCATTACACGCCCAACCTGGACCTGTCGTCGGCGATCAAGGTCGCCGTGACCGCGCTGGGCCAGGACACCACCCCCGCACGCACGGTCGAGGCGTCCGCCCTTGAGATCGGCGTGCTCACCCGGGCACGCCCTCAGCCTCGCAAGTTCAAGCGGCTGAGCGACGCCGACGTCGTGTCCGCCCTGGGCGAGCCGGGTGGGGAGACGCCATGACACGCGGAGGCTCGACGAGCCCGCTTCATCCCGCGCAGCCCTGCGTGCCGGACTAGGCTGGACGACATGGACCGGCGCATCTTCGGTATCGAGAACGAGTACGGCGTCACGTGCTCGTTCAAGGGTCAGCGCCGCCTGTCGCCGGACGAGGTCGCCCGCTACCTGTTCCGGCGGGTCGTCTCCTGGGGACGCAGCAGCAACGTGTTCCTGCGCAACGGCGCCCGACTCTATCTCGACGTCGGCAGCCACCCCGAGTACGCGACGCCTGAGTGCGACGACCTCGTCGACCTGGTGACGCACGACCGGGCGGGGGAGCGGATCCTCGAGGGCCTGATGATCGACGCGCAGAAGCGGCTGGCCGACGACGGCGTCGAGGGCGACATCTACCTGTTCAAGAACAACACCGACTCCGCGGGCAACTCCTACGGCTGCCACGAGAACTACCTCGTCAGCCGGGCCGGTGAGTTCAGCAAGCTGGCCGACGTGCTCATCCCGTTCCTGGTCTCCCGGCAGATCATCACGGGCGCCGGCAAGATCCAGCAGACGCCGCGCGGCACGATCTTCTCGGTCAGCCAGCGCGCCGAGCACATCTGGGAGGGCGTCTCCAGCGCCACGACCCGCTCGCGCCCGATCATCAACACCCGCGACGAGCCGCACGCGGACGCCGAGCGCTTCCGCCGCCTGCACGTGATCGTCGGCGACTCCAACATGAGCGAGACGACGACCCTGCTCAAGTTCGCGACCACCGACCTGGTGCTGCGGATGATCGAGGCCGGCGTGACGATGCGCGACATGACGCTGGACAACCCGATCCGCGCGATCCGTGAGATCGCCCACGACATGACGGGGCGCCGCAAGGTGCAGCTGGCCAACGGCCGGGAGCTGTCCGCCCTGGAGATCCAGGCCGAGTACTTCGGCAAGGCTGCCGAGTTCGTCGACAAGAACGGGCTCCACACCCCCACCATCACGCGCGCCCTCGACCTGTGGGAGCGGACGCTCAAGGCGGTGGAGTCCGAGGACCTGTCGCTGGTGGAGCGCGAGATCGACTGGGTCATCAAGTACAAGCTGCTCGACCGGTACCGCGCGACCCACAACATGGGGTGGAGCGACCCGCGCATCGCCCAGCTCGACCTGGCGTACCACGACATCCGTCGCGACCGCGGCATCTTCTACCTGCTGGAGAAGAAGGGCGCCGTCGCCCGCGTCACCAACGACCTGGACGTGTTCACCGCCAAGAACGTGCCCCCGCAGACGACCCGCGCGCGGCTGCGCGGCGACTTCATCAAGCGGGCCCAGGAACGGCGCCGCGACTTCACCGTCGACTGGGTGCACCTCAAGCTCAACGACCAGGCGCAACGCACGGTGCTGTGCAAGGACCCGTTCCGCTCCCAGGACGAGCGCGTGCAGAGGCTGATCGACGGGATGTGACTGCGGCTGCTTTGTGCGCGGTCGTTACGATTACCCACGATCTGTTCCCCTCATCGAAGGTCGTTTCCGTGCGCCGCATTCTCTTGGCTTCCATTGCCGCAACCCTCGTCCTCGCAGGGTGCGGCGGCAGTGACGGCAAGGACGGCGCGGGCCTCTCGGCCATCAAGGTGACCGGTGGCAAGACTCCCAAGGTCACCTTCGACAAGGGCTTCGAGGTCTCCAAGACCGAGAGCAAGGTCCTCAAGGAGGGCGGCGGCGACGAGGTCAAGGAGGGCGACTCGATCAAGCTCGACTACGTCGGGGTCAACGGCACGACGGCCAAGTTGTTCGACAGCACGTACGCCGCGAGCCCCCAGACGGTCGCCCTGTCCAACGACACGATCCTCGCCGGCTTCGTCAAGGGCCTCGAGGGACGCAAGGTGGGCAGCCGCGTGCTGGTCGCGATCCCGCCGACGGACGGCTTCGGTGACAACGGTCAGCCGAGCTTCGAGATCGACAAGGCCGACACGATGGTCCTGGTCTTCGACATCCGCTCCAAGGTCCCGACCGAGGTGACCGGCGACGCCAAGGCGCTGCCGTCGTCGCTGCCCAAGCTGAAGCTCGACGGCGACAAGCACCCGTCCGGCTTCACGTCCACCGGCAAGACCGAGAAGAAGCAGGCCAAGGCCAGCGCGCACACCGTGATCACGGGCGAGGGCCCGAAGGTCAAGGCCGACCAGACCGTCACGGTCCAGTACGTCGGCCAGGTCTACCCCGACGGCAAGGTGTTCGACACCAGCTGGACCAAGGGCGTGCCGTTCACGCAGTCGCTCAGCGGGCTCATCAAGTGCTGGCAGACCGAGCTGACCGGCCAGACCGTCGGCAGCCGCGTGGTCCTGGTCTGCCCGCCCGACACCGCCTACGCCGGCACCGAGAGCGAGCTCAAGGACGACACCCTGATCTTCGCGATCGACTTGCTCGACGCTTCCTGACATCCTCCTGTCATGGCCGAGCGCAAGACCGAGAGGTTGATGAACCTCATCTTCGCGTTGCTGGTGAGTCGTCAGTACCTCACGAAGGACCAGATCCGTGAGTCGATCGCCGACTACCGCGACTCGACGCCCTTGGCGTTCGACCGCAAGTTCGAGCGCGACAAGGAGGAGCTGCGAGAGCTCGGCATCACCGTCGAGATGGGCTCGATCGACAAGTACTTCAGCGACGAGCCGGGCTACCGCATCCGCCGCGACGAGGCCGAGCTGCCCGATCTCGAGCTGACCCGCGAGGAGGCGGCCGTGATCGGGCTCGCCACCCAGGTGTGGGAGCACGCGGGGCTGGCGAGCGAGTCGACCACGGCGCTGGTCAAGCTCAAGGCGATCGGCGTGGACGTCGACACCAGCGTCCTGCGCATGGCCGAGCCCAAGCTGTCGGCGGACGAGCCGTCCTTCGACGCGATGTGGGACGCCGTCACCCGGCGCGTCCCCGTGACGTTCGCGTACGCACGGCCGAACCAGGCGCCCATGCAGCGCCACCTGCAGCCGTGGGGGATCATCTCGTGGCACGACCGCTGGTACGTCGGGGGCCTCGACCTCGATCGCGGCGAGCCGCGCATCTTCCGGCTCTCCCGGGTCATCGGTGACGTCGAGACGGCGGGCGCTCCCGGTTCGTACGACATCCCGGAGGGCACGGACATGAAGGACCTCGCTCGGGCGCTGTTCCCGCCCGAGCCGGTGGAGGCTGCCGTGCTGCACATGCGCAAGGGCCGTGGCCAGTCGCTGCGCCGCCTGGCCGAGAAGGTCACCGCGCTCGACGACGACGTCGACGAGGTCGAGATCAGGTACTCCTCACGCTGGGAGCTCGCCTCCGAGGTGGCGTCCTACGGCCCCGACGTCGTCGTCGTGACGCCGCCCGACGTCCGCGAGGCGGTCATCCAGCGCCTGCGCGCTGCCGCCAGCGGGACCCTGGGGCTGGGCGCATGAGCCGGTCACGTCAGCAGGTCATCCGGATGCTCGCCCTCGTGCCGTACCTGCAGGGCAACGACGGTGTCCCGGTCAACGAGGTGGCCGCCGAGTTCGGCGTGACGCCCAAGGTCATCCGCGACGACCTGCGTCTGCTGATGTACACCGGCACGGGGGAGTACGCCGGCGAGCTGATCGACTTCGACCTCACCGCGCTGGAGCGTGACGGGATCGTGCACATCCGCGACGCGGAGTTCATGACCCGCCCGTTGCGCATCAGCGCCCGCGAGGGCATCGCGCTGATCGTCGCCCTGCGCACCCTGCGGGCGTCCGCGAGCGGCCCCGAGCTGACCGTCATCGACAGCGCGCTCGCGAAGCTCGAGAGCGCCGTGGGCGACACCGGCGCGGCCGTCGACGTCCTGCTCGACGAGGTCGACCCGGTCATCCACGGCGCCGTCGTCCAGGCGCTGAGCACCGGCAAGCGACTCGAGATCACCTACGCCACCGCGACCCGCGACGAGCAGTCCGACCGCGAGGTCGACCCGCGGCGGCTGTTCACCGAGCAGGGCAAGCTGTACCTGGAGGCCTGGTGCCTCACCGCGCAGGACCTGCGCTTCTTCCGGCTCGACCGCGTGCTGGCCGCGCGGGCGACCGAGACCGACGCCGAGGACCACGACGCGAAGCCGCGCGACCTGTCCGACGGCTTCTTCACCGTCGGCGAGGAGACCCCGTACGTCCTGGTCGACCTCCACCCGCGCGCCCACTGGCTGACCGAGTACTACCAGGTCGACCTGCTCGAGGAGAACGAGGACGGCGTCTGGCGGGCCAAGATCTACGGCGCCGACTGGGGCTGGCTGCGCCGCCTCGTGCTCCGCAACGCCGGCTCGGTCACGGTCGTCGAGCCGCAGGAGCTTCGCGCCCAGGTGATCGAGGACGCCCGCGTAGCCTTGCAGGCGTACGATGAAGTCGTCACGTCGAGCTAGAGGAAGGGAGCAGTCATGTTCCGAGGTGGAATCGGTGCTCCGGAGATCCTGATCATCCTGGGGATCGTCGTCCTGCTGTTCGGCGGAAGGAAGCTCCCCGAGCTGGCCCGCGGATCGGGCCGGGCGCTGCGCATCTTCAAGACCGAGGTCACGGCGCTGCACGACGATGACGACGACAAGCCCGCGAAGCCCGCGTCGCTGGAGACGGTCGAGGCGTCCGAGGCGGACAAGAAGCGCGAACAGGGCTGACGCTTGGCGCTGAGGCGCGGCACGCCACCCCCGGCACCGGGCGGCACGATGCCGCTCATGGGACACCTGCGTGAGCTGCGGTCCCGACTGGTGCGCGCCGTCCTGGCGATCGCCGTCGGCACGATCATCGCGCTGGTCTTCTACGACCCGGTGCTCGACTTCCTCACCCGACCCTACGAGTCCATCCAGCCCCTGCTCCTGGAGCGCGGGATCGACTCCGAGCTGGTCATCACCGGTGTCGGCGGTGCGCTGCAGTTCCAGCTGAAGATCTCCCTGGTCGTGGGCATCCTGCTGTCGAGCCCCGTGTGGCTGTGGCAGATGTGGGCCTTCGTCCTGCCGGCCCTGCACCGGCACGAGAAGCGCTGGGCGCTGCTGCTCACCGCCACGGGCGCACCGCTGTTCATCGCCGGGGCGGCGCTGGCGTACCTGATCCTGCCGAAGGCCATGGACGTCCTCATCGGGTTCGTCCCCGACGGCGTGGGCAGCCTCATCACGGGTGCGGAGTACTTCAACTTCATCATCCGCATGCTGCTGGTGTTCGGCGTGGCCGCCGAGATCCCGTTGGTGGTCGTGCTGCTCAACCGCATCGGTGCCGTGAGCGCGGCCCAGCTCGCCAACGCGCGGCCCTGGATCGTCATCGGCATCTTCGTGTTCGCGGCCGTCGCGACCCCGACGACGGACCCGCTGACGATGCTGTTCCTGGCGGTGCCGATGACCGTGCTGTACCTGTTCTCCGAGATCATCGCGAAGCTGACCGACCGCAAGCGCCGCAAGGTCGCCGCGCAGACTGCTCTCGGCGACGACGAGCTGTCCCCGCTCGACGACTAGCCGCGTCACGGCCGTCCGCGCGGATCGTACGCTTCTGCCATGCACCTCGCGCTCGTCGTCAACCCCACCTCCGGCCGGCGCCACGGTGAAGCGATCGCCGGCCGGGCGGCCGAACGTCTCGCCCGGGCCGGCCACACGACCGTCACGATCCAGGGAGCGGACGTGGCGGCAGCCCGCGACCGGCTCAAGCACGCGATCGCCGACGGGGTGGACGGCGTGCTCGTCGTGGGCGGCGACGGTGCGCTGCACGCCGTGCTGGACCACGTCGCGGACTCCGACCTCGTGTTCGGGCTGCTGCCCGCCGGCACCGGCAACGACACCGCGCGCTCTCTCGGCATCCCGACCAAGGACGTGGACGCGGCGGTGGACCTGGTCATTGCTGGGCACGTGCGGACGATCGACCTGGCCCGCACCGACGAGGCCCATGTCGCGACCGTCATCGCGTCCGGCTTCGACTCCAAGGTGAACGAGCGGGCCAATGCGATGACCTGGCCGCGCGGCAACATGCGCTACAACATCGCGATCGTCAACGAGCTGCGCTCGTTCCAGCCGCTCGCGTTCACGATCACCCTCGACGGGCGGACCATCGAGCGCGAGGCCATGCTCGTCGCGGTCGGCAACGGACCGTCCTTCGGCGGCGGCCTGCGGATCTGCGAGGGCGCCGCTCTCGACGACGGGCTGCTCGACGTCGTGATCATCAACCCGGTCAGCAAGGGCAAGCTCCTGCGGGTGTTCCCGCGGCTGTACCGCGGCACCCACATGGCCCTCCCGGAGGTCGAGCGTCATCGCGTGCGCACGGTGACGTTGTCCTCCCCGGGCATCGTGGCGTACGGGGACGGCGAGCGGCTCGGACCGCTGCCGATCACCGCCACCGTCCAGCCGGGCGCGTTGCACGTCTTCGCGCCACCGCCCGCCGCGTAGGCTGGGAGCATGAGCGAGCTTGGCATTTCGTCCCCGGCCGAGCGGTACTCACGATCGCGTGACAGCCGGCAGTACCCGCACCTGGCCGAGTTCCGCGGCCTCTACGACTTCGCCCTCGACGGTTTCCAGGTCGAGGCCTGCAAGGTCGTCGAGGACGGGCACGGTGTGCTGGTCGCCGCACCCACCGGCTCCGGCAAGACGCTGGTGGGGGAGTTCGCCGTCCACCTCGCGATCGCCACCGGCCGCAAGTGCTTCTACACCACGCCGATCAAGGCGCTGTCCAACCAGAAGTTCGCCGATCTCGTCGACCGCTACGGCGCCGACAACGTCGGCCTGCTGACCGGCGACAACACGATCAACGGCGAGGCCCCCGTCGTCGTGATGACGACCGAGGTGCTGCGCAACATGCTGTACGCCGGCTCGCGCACCCTCGACACGCTCGGCTACGTCGTGATGGACGAGGTCCACTACCTCGCCGACCGCACCCGCGGAGCCGTGTGGGAGGAGGTCATCATCCACCTGCCCGAGTCGGTGTCGGTGATCTCGCTGTCGGCGACCGTGTCGAACGCCGAGGAGTTCGGCGACTGGCTGACCGAGGTCCGCGGCGACACCGTCACGATCGTCGAGGAGCGCCGCCCGATCCCGTTGCACCAGCACGTGATGGTCGGACGCAAGATGTTCCCCCTGTTCGAGCCGAGCTCGGACGATCGCGGGGTCGAGGTCAACAAGGCGCTGGAGCGGCTCGCCCGCGAGGACTGGCAGCTGACGCGCATGATGAAGGGCCACAAGGGCAAGGGCGGCAAGCGGCCCCGCAGCCACAACCGCACGCCCAGCCGGGTCGAGGTCGTCCAGCGGCTGGACGCCGAGGGCCTCCTGCCCGCGATCTGCTTCATCTTCAGCCGGGCCGGCTGCGCGGCGGCGGTGCAGCAGTGCCTCGACGCCCGGCTGACCCTGACGACCCCCGACGAGCAGGCCGAGATCGCCGCGTTCGTGGACACCGCCTGCTCGCACCTGCCCGAGGACGACCTCCACGTCCTGGGCTACTACGAGTTCCGCGACGCGCTCGTGCGGGGCATCGCGGCGCACCACGCCGGGATGCTGCCGACGTTCAAGGAGTGCGTCGAGGACCTGTTCAGCAACGGGCTGGTCAAGGTCATCTTCGCGACCGAGACGCTCGCGCTGGGCATCAACATGCCGGCCCGGTCGGTCGTCATCGAGAAGCTGTCGAAGTGGAACGGTGAGACCCACGCCAACATCACGCCGGGGGAGTACACCCAGCTCACGGGCCGAGCCGGTCGTCGTGGCATCGACGTCGAGGGCCACGGCGTGGTCCTGTGGCAGCACGGGCTGGACCCCAAGCAGGTGGCCGGGCTCGCGAGCACGCGGACGTACCCGCTCAACTCCTCGTTCCACCCGTCGTACAACATGGCGGTCAACCTCGTGGGCCAGGTCGGGCGCGGCGTCGCCCGCGAGCTGCTCGAGCAGTCCTTCGCCCAGTTCCAGGCCGACCGTGCGGTCGTCGGGCTCGCCCGTCAGATCCGCAAGGCCGACGACGCACTCGAGGGCTACCGCGAGAACATCGCCTGCGACCGCGGGGACTTCATGGAGTACGCGTCGTTGCGTCGCGAGCTCAGCGACATCGAGGCGTCCGGGTCCAAGGCCCGGCGCCAGGCCGAGCGCGAGGAGATCATCGCCTCGCTGGTCAAGCTGCGCCCCGGTGACGTGATCCACGTACCGGTCGGCAAGTTCGCCGGCCTGGCGGTCGTCCTCGACCCCGGACGGGTCACCGACAACGAGGGACCGCGCCCCATGGTGCTGACGGCCAACCGGCACGCGCGGCGGCTCGCGATGATCGACTTCCCGGCACCGGTGCAGGCGCTGACGACGATGCGCATCCCCAAGTCGTTCAACCCCCGCAACCCGCAGGCCCGCCGCGACCTCGCGTCCGCCCTGCGCAGCCGTGCCGACGCGGCGTCGTTCCACCGGGACAAGCCCTACCGGGACCAGCCCGGCCGGGAGGACCCGCGCATCGCGGCGATCCGCCAGAAGCTGCGCGAGCACCCGTGCCACGACTGCCCCGACCGCGAGACCCACGCCCGGTGGGCCGAGCGGTACCTCAAGCTGGAGCGGGACACCCGCAACCAGCGCGGCCGCATCGAGCAGCGCACGAACACGGTCGCCCGGCAGTTCGACCGGGTCTGCGAGGTGCTCGACGTGCTCGGCTACCTCGACGGCGACGAGGTCACCCCGGACGGTCTGCGGCTCAAGCGGCTCTACAGCGACCTGGACCTGCTGGTCAGCGAGTGCCTGCGTCAGGGCACGTGGGACGGCCTGGACGCGGCCGAGCTGGCCGCGGTCGTCAGCGTCCTGACGTACACGTCGCGGCTGGCCGACGAGCTGCCGGCGCCCCGCTTCCCGACCAAGAACGTGCGGGAGACCGCCGAGACGATGGCGCACCTGTGCGCCGACCTGCAGCAGCTCGAGCGCGAGCACCGGGTCAAGTTCCTGCGCTCACCGGACTTCGGCTTCTCGCAGGCGGTGTGGTCCTGGTGCAAGGACGCCACGCTCGACGACGTCCTGAACGACATGGAGCTCGCCGCGGGCGACTTCGTCCGGGCGATGAAGCAGCTGATCGACGTCGTCGCCCAGATCGCCGACGCCGCCGGCCCCGGCCCGCTGCGCACAACCGCCCGCGAGGCACTCGACCTGCTGCGCCACGGCGTCGTCAGCTACACCAGCATCACCGCCTGACCCCGCTGAGCCTGACGTTTCTCCCGACACGCCAGGCGTGTCGCCGTCAGAACGTCAGGCCCAGCGGGCGCGGGCGGCGAGGGCGCGTTCGGTGACGCCGCCGAGGCCCCAGGTCGTGCCGAACGCGGTGAAGGCGTCCTCGTCCACCGCGGTGGTGAGGTCGGGCACCTCGCACACGTCGCGACGCACGGCCACGACCTCGCGCGCCGCGGTGATGTAGTCGACGGACTCGCGCAAGGACGCACGCACCCGTGGCTTGATCGACGACCAGGTGTCGTCGGCCGCGGCCAGGATGCCGTCGAGGTCGCCGAACTCCTCGAGCAGGACCGCCGCGGTCTTGTCACCGATGCCGGCGACACCAGGCAGGCCGTCGGACGCGTCCCCGCGCATCACCGCGAAGTCGACGTAGTCGGCCGCGTCGACGCCGTACTTCTCCCGCAGCCAGGCGTTGTCCACGACGTCGTGCTTCGACACGCCCCTGGCGACGTAGAGCACCCGGATGTCCCGGTCGTCGTCGACGAGCTGGAACAGGTCGCGATCGCCCGTCACGATGTCGACGGGGCCGTCCCACGCCTCGGCGAGGCTGCCGATCACGTCGTCGGCCTCGTAGTCCGCTGCCCCGACCACCGGGATGCCCAACAGCCCGAATGCCTCGGCGATGAGCGGGACCTGGGGGCCGAGGAGGCCCTCGGTGGTGTCCGCCTCGCCACCCTCGTCGTCCAGCCGCTGCGTCTTGTACGTGTCGAGGAGGTCGACGCGCCACTGCGGGCGCCAGTCGTCGTCCCAGCACGCGACGACGGCCTCGGGCTCGTACTGCGTGGTGAGGGTCGAGGTGAAGTCGAGGATGCCGCGCAGCGCATTGACGACCGTGCCGTCGGGCGCCTTCAGGGTCTTGGGGATGCCGAAGAACGCGCGGAAGTACAGGCTCGCGCTGTCGAGGAGCAGAAGTCGGCCGTGGGACATGTCCCGAACTCTAGGACATGACCCACGGCCGGACCGGGATCAGCGCGTCAGTGCGTGACCGTGACTGCGTGGTGCCGCGAGCTTCTTGGCCGACACCTTGGCGCGCCGCTGGTCGCCGTACAGACCCTGCTTCGACAGGGCCAGGACGCCGACCGAGTGGGCTGCCGCGTCACCGAGCTCGTTGATCGCCCGCGTGCTCACATTCGTGATGTCGTCGCACGCCTGGTGGTAGCACTGGTCGTACGCCACCCCGGCC
Source organism: Aeromicrobium chenweiae (assembly GCF_003065605.1). GTDB lineage: Bacteria > Actinomycetota > Actinomycetes > Propionibacteriales > Nocardioidaceae > Aeromicrobium > Aeromicrobium chenweiae. Next base: position 1,953,325 of record NZ_CP026952.1, read on the forward strand.
GTACCACCGAACAGCGCGGCCTCCTCCGGCGTCTTGATGCCCTCGGCACCGCTGAAGAGGCCCCCGGCGGGGATGCCCTCTGCGATGAACGGTCCGTAGTCGGATCGTCCGTCGAACGAGGTCGGAGCCGACGCGAGGTTCTTCTTGGCGAAGTAGTCGGTGAAGATCTTCTCGATCTCGCCCGATCCCGCGGGCCCGGCGTTGTCGTCCGACGACCCGTCGCCGTCGTAGACGAAGCGCGCGAAGTTGGGCGATCCGATCATGTCGAAGTTGAGATTCGCGTAGATCCTGGCCCGCTGGGCGTCGGTGAGGCTGGCGACGTAGTGCTCCGCCCCGAGCAGACCCTTCTCCTCCGCGCCCCAGAAGGCGAATCGCACGGGGCGCTGCGCCTTCTTGTCCAGCTTGGTCTTGGTGTACTGCTTGGCGATCTCCAGCACGGCGGCCGTTCCGGTGCCGTTGTCGTTGATGCCAGGACCTGCCGGGACGCTGTCGAGGTGCGCTCCGACCACGACGACCTGGTCGGGGTTCTTGGTCTTGCCCGGCAGGTCGGCGATGACGTTGCTCGTGGTGCGGTTCAGGTCGACCTCGGTGCTCGCGAAGACCCGGACCGTGGCGTCGTCCTGCTCGCTGAGCGCGACGCCGTCCTCGTACGAGATGCCGACCACCGGGATGTCCACCGGGGTGCCGAGCGTGCCGGTGAGCAGCTCCTGGCGTCCCTCCTGGCCCTCGTTGAAGATGATGGCCGCGTCGTAGCCGGCCGCCTGGGCGTTCGCGGCCTTGACGCCGAAGTCGCACGCGCCGCGCTGGATGAGCGCGACCGACGGTCCCGCGCCGGCGGCCGGGAAGTCCCCGGGGGCACAGCCCGACGGCGTCGTGCCCGGCTCACCCGGCGGGATGACCAGGCCGACCGGCGTGAGCGTGCCGGTGACGTCGCCGGACCCGGAGTAGTCGAACGCCTCGGTCTCGATGTCCCGCGCGGCCGGCGTGACCTGCTGCAGCTCGGCCGGCGCGAGGTCCCGGCTGAACGCGAAGGTGAACGATTGGGTCCTGACCTTGTAGCCGGCCTTCCTGAGCTGAGCCCTCACGTAGGCGGCCGAGGCGTCATAGCCCGGCAGGCCGGAGGCACGGTTGCCCCCGTTGCGGTTGGCGATGACCTGCAGCTGGCGCAAGGTCTGGAGCTGGCCGTTGACGGTCACGGCCTTGGTCAGCCGGCTCGTGTCGACCGGCTTGGCCTTCGACTGGTGCTTGTTGCCCGCGTCCGCAGGTGCGGCCACGAAGAGGCTGCCGGTCAGGATGACGGCAGCGGTGGAATACAGCGCTCGGCGCATGTGGGACCCCCCAATGAGTGGTGTGTTCCACATCACACTAGGTCGGGTCGGAGCCGAAGAACACCCCTACGGCGACGGTTGATCGCCGTCCCCGAGGGCGCGACGCTTCCGCTCCTGGTACGCGCGCCGTTGCTGCTCGGCGCGGTCTCGCAGCGACTGGAGGTAGGCCGCGTCGCGCTCCGGATCGGGGTCGACGTAGCGGCCGGGACGCTCGTACTCGGGGAACGCCGGGCCGCTGTTGCCCTTGTACGGCAGGTCGGGCGTCGCCTGGGGACGTCCCGCCACGAGCCAGGCGATCGAGCCGATGGCCGGCAGGAACAGGACCAGCAGGAGCCACACGGTCTTGCCCAGGTTGCGGCACACGCTCTCGTCGGTCGTGATGACGTCGATGAGGCAGAAGATCCACAGCAGGAGCACCACGAGGGTGAGCACTCCGTCCAGGTACAGCACTGCGGGTCCCCTTGTCGTCGGCGTCGCCACATGATGGCAGCGGTCTCGGTGCTCCCGCAGGCGAATCGGCCCATGACCCCACCGGTATCGTCATGGTGTGAACACGTGGCGCAAGGCTCAGGAACTGGCAACCCAGCAGGGGATCGACGCCCTGCTCGTGACACCGGGGGCGGACCTCCGCTACCTCACGGGCTACGTGGCTCTCCCGCTGGAGCGGCTCACGTGCCTCGTGCTGCCCGCACAGGGCGAGCCCACCCTCGTCGTGCCCCACCTGGAGCGTCAGGCGGCGATCGCCTCCGGCGTCGACACGGCGATCGCGTCGTGGCAGGAGACCGAGGACCCGTACGCGCTGGTCGCGAGGCTGGTCGGCGACGTCGCCACGGTCGGCGTGGACGACCACATGTGGGCGTCCCGGGTCTTCGCGCTGCAGGCCGCGATGCCGTCGGCGCGTCAGGTGCTGGCCGGTCCGCTCGTGCAGCAGCTGCGGATCCGCAAGGACGCGACCGAGGTCGCCGCGCTGCGCGACGCCGGTGCCGCGATCGACCGCGTGCACGACCGCATGGCCGAGTGGCTCCGGCCGGGCCGCACCGAGCGCGAGGTCGGCGCCGACATCGCCCGCGCGATCATCGACGAGGGCCACGAGACGGTCGACTTCGTCATCGTGGGCTCGGGACCCAACGGCGCGTCGCCGCACCACGAGCTGTCCGACCGGGTCATCGAGGTCGGCGACCCCGTCGTCGTCGACATCGGCGGCACCATGCCCTCGGGCTACTGCTCGGACTCCACCCGCAACTACCTCGCGGGCGGCATCGCCCCCGCGAAGTACCTCGCCGCGTACCTGGTGCTCGAGGAGGCCCACGAGGCCCAGCGCGAGCACGCTCGGCCGGGCGTGACCGCCGAGTCGGTCGACGCGGTCGGCCGCGCGATCATCACGGCCGCGGGCTACGGCGACCTGTTCATCCACCGCACCGGCCACGGCATCGGCCAGGAGACCCACGAGGAGCCGTACATCGTGGAGGGCAACGACCTCGTCCTCGAGGAGGGCATGGCGTTCTCGATCGAGCCGGGCATCTACTTCGAGGGACAGTTCGGCGCCCGCATCGAGGACATCGCGGTGTGCACCGCGGACGGTCTCGAGGTGCTGAACAACACGCCACGCGGGCTCGTCGCCCTGTGACACGACCCCGCGTCGGGTGGAAGGTCGCCTGGCCCGCTGCAGCTGCCCTCGGGGTGCTGTCGTCGCTGAACTTCGACCCGGTCTCGCTGCCGTTCGCGATGGTCGTGGGGGTGGCCGGCCTCGTGTGGCTCGCCCGAGCGCTCGACGGCGCCAGCAAGCGCGTCGTCGCCGTCACGGGCCTGCTGTACGGCCTCGGGTTCATGGGGCCGTGCATCTGGTGGATGAACGCGGTCAGCGCGGGCGCCTACATCGGCCTGTTCGTCGCCGAGGCGCTGTTCTTCGTGCCGATCATGCTCGCGCTGCGGGCAGCGACGCGGCTGCGCTGGTGGCCGCTGTGGGGCGCCGGCGTCTGGGTGGCAGGGGAGTGGGCCCGTGGCCGGTTCCCGTTCACCGGATTCCCCTGGGGGCGGCTGGCGCACACCTCGATCGACACGCCCTTCGCCCCGTACGCCCGACTCGTGGCGATGCCCGGCACCAGCGCGGTGCTGTTCCTGGTCGCCGCGCTGCTAGTCGTCGTGGTGGTCGGTCCGGGACGTCGGGCCAGGATCGGGGCCGCTGCCGGGGTGATCGCCCTGACGGTCGTCGGAGCGGTGCTGCCGACCGGCATCGCGGGCTCCGACGGCACCCGGCAGGTGGCGCTGGTGCAGGGCAACGTGCCCGGCGTCTTCCTGACGTGGCCACGGGGCGAGATCCTCGATCTGCACCTCGCCGAGACCGAGCGGCTCGCCGACGCGGTCGCGGCCGGGACCGTGCCCCGACCCGACATGGTCCTGTGGCCCGAGAACGCCACCGACATCGACCCGTACCACGACGCCGTGACGCGCGGCCGCATCGAGTCGCTCTCGGCCCGGATCGGTGCGCCGATCCTGGTCGGCGGCCTGTTCGACGGGCCGACGGTCGACACCGCGTACAACTCGGGCGTGGTGTGGACCGCGGACGGGCCGGGGGAGCGCTACGACAAGCTCAAGCCGGTGCCGTTCGGCGAGTACGTCCCGTTCCGCAAGCAGGCCGGCTCGGTCGTCGGCCGCCTGGCCCGTGACATCCCCCGCGACATGCTGGCCGGCGACGAGCCCGGAGCGCTGACCATCGGTGACACCCGGATCGGCGACACCATCTGCTACGACATCGCGTACGACGACGTGACCCGGCGGGCGGTGGACGGCGGCGCGCAGATGATCGTCGTGCAGACGAGCAACGCGGCCTTCACCGGCACGTCGCAGCCCGAGCAGCAGTGGGACATCTCCCGTCTGCGGGCCATCGAGACCGGGCGGTGGGTCGTCGTCCCGTCGACCAACGGCATCACCGGCGTGGTGGACCCGTCGGGTCGCAGCGTCGAGCGCGCGCCCCTGCACGAGCCCGCGCTGGTCAACACCCAGGTCACCCTCGCCTCGGGCAGGACACCCGCGTTGGTCATCGGCCGGTACCTCGAGTGGTTGCTGGTGGCCACGGGGGTGGGAGCATGGTGGCTCGGCACGCGACGACGCAAGGAGGCCGGGCCCCTGTGAGGACCCTGATCATCGTCCCGACCTACAACGAGTCGGACAATCTCGAGCTCATCGTGGGGCGGATCCACGACCAGCAGCCGCAGGTCGACGTCCTCATCGCGGACGACGGCTCCCCGGACGGCACGGGGGAGATCGCCGACCGGCTCGCGGCGGCGGACCCGCGCGTGCACGTCATGCACCGCACGTCCAAGCAGGGTCTCGGCTCGGCGTACCGTGCCGGTTTCGCGTGGGGCCTGGAGCGCGGCTACGACGTCCTGATGGAGATGGACGCGGACGGCTCGCACCGGCCCGAGGACCTCGCCCAGATCCTCGCGGCGAGCGAGGCGGGAGCCGATCTGGTGCTCGGGTCCCGGTGGGTGCCGGGCGGCGGGGTCGTCAACTGGCCCTGGCACCGTCGCCTGATCTCCCGCGGCGGGACGCTCTACGCGCACCTCATGCTGGGCATCCCGATCAAGGACGCCACCGGAGGGTTCCGGGCGTTCCGGCAGGAGACGCTGCAGCGGCTGCCGCTGGACGAGGTCGCGTCACAGGGCTACTGCTTCCAGATCGACATGGCTCGCCGGGTCGTCGCGGCCGGCATGAGCGTCGTGGAGGTGCCCATCACGTTCGTCGAGCGGGAGCGCGGTCAGTCCAAGATGAGCGGTGCGATCGTGCGTGAGGCGCTGTGGCGGGTCACCGTCTGGGGACTGGAGCGGCTGGTGCCGCGGAGGTTCCGGCAACGCTCCGACGTCCAGGGCCAGGCGTCGTCCGACCGAGCGGCCCGCTGAGGCCGGACGCCAAAAGACCCCGGCCGTAGCCGGGGTCCTGGTTCACGAAAGGCCGTGTGGGCCTCAGGCGCTCTTTTTCTTGGCCGCGCTCTTCTTGGCGGGCCGGTGGAGGTGCGGCGGACCGATCTCCCCACCACGGAGCAGCTCGAGCCGCTCCGTCAGGATCTCCTCCAGCTCGTCGACCGAGCGACGCTCGAGCAGCATGTCCCAGTGCGTGCGGACCGGCTTCTCAGCCTTTCCCTCGGGCTTCTCGCCGTTGGCAAGCTGTCCGATCTGACCCGTCTTGGGGTCTTCCCACTCGTACGGGATCTCGGCCTCGTCGGCCATGACCACCGTGAACGTGTGCCCGTCCGGGCACACGTACTCAACCTGCTGCCGGGGAGCCATCTCCACGCCGCGCTCGTCCTCGAAGCTCTGTGTCCCGAGCCGAGCACCTCGCAATGCACGTTCAGCCATGTGCGTCCCCTCTCTTGTGCCTTACCGTGTTCAACGTAGACGACACGCATGAGATTCCCCTGAACACGAACAGTCTTCACAGGACGGCCGGCGGGACGTTCCCCGCCTCGATGACCCCCTTGCGTGGATCAAGCCTCCACAACAGCGTCCCACCGATCACGAAGAACGCAATCAGGGCGAGGATCGCCGGCCGGTACGAGTCGGTGAGCTGGTGCACCAGGCCGAACACGAGGGTGCCGAACCAGCTCGTCCCTCGCTCGCAGGCCTGGTACAGGCTGAAGTACTCCGCCTCGCGCCCGCGGGGGATGAGCTGGGAGAAGAACGACCGCGAGAGCGCCTGCGTGCCGCCCAGCACCAGACCGATGAGCACCGCCAGGACGAAGAACGGCACGACCTGCTCCGCCGGCAGGAAGAAGCCGATGCACACCACGAGCACCCACACCGCGAGACCGCCCATGATCGTGCGGTGCCCGCCGAACCGGGCCGCGACGCGGCCGAAGATCAGGGCGCCACCGAAGGCGACGAACTGCACGATGAGGATCGTCGTGATGAGGATGCTGGTCCCGAAGCCGAGCTCCTTCTCGCCGTACACCGACGCGGAGTAGATCACCGTCTGGATGCCGTCGTTGTAGAACAGGTACGCCACGAGGAACAACAGCGTCTGCGGATAGCCCCGCAGCTCCCGGAGCGTGCGGAACAGCTGGCCGAAGCTGCGCTGCATGAGCGAGACGCCCTCGACCGGAGCGGCGCCACGCACGGGATGGTCCTTGATCCGGCGGTACGGGACGATCGTGAAGACCGCCCACCACAGCGCCGCCGACAGCAGGCTGATGCGGACCGCGCTCTCGGTCGACAGCCCGAACGGCTTCACGGTGACGACCACGAGGTTGAGCGACAGCAGCAGCGCGCCACCGAGGTACCCGAACGCCCAGCCCTGGGAGGACACGTGGTCGCGGTCGTCCGGCGCTGCGATGTCGACCAGGATCGCGTCGTAGACCACGATCGACGCCCCGTAGAACAGGTTGGCCACGACGAGCAGGACGGCGCCCAGCTGCCAGTTGTCGCCGGTGACGAAGAACATCAGCGCCGCGACGACCGAGCCGGCCCACGCCAGCCCGCACATCAGGCGGCGCTTGGACTCCACACGGTCGGCCACCGCACCGATGATCGGCAGCACGAACGCCGACAGCACGGTCGCGAGCGTGACGACGTAGAACACGAGCGACCCGGCGGACAGCGAGAGGCCCAGGACGTGCAGGTTCTCGGTGCACTTGCGGTCGTCGTCGCCGGCGAAGCCACAGGCGGCCTTCTCCGCGACGCTCGTCAGGTACGGCGCGAACAGCACCGTGCCGATCGTCGTGATGTACGCCGAGTTCGCCCAGTCGTAGAAGTACCAGCCGCGCTGCTCGGCGGTGGCCCGCGGCCTGGTCGTCGTGCTCATGCGGGCTCCGTCCACGTTCCCCTGGCGACCAGGACGTCCTTGAGGACGTCCGTGCGATCGGTGATGATGCCGTCGACCCCGAGGTCGAGGAGCTCGTTCATCTCGTCGGCGTCGTCGACCGTCCACACGTGGACCTGCTTGCCGAGCGCGTGCGCCCGGCGGACGAAGGACCGCGTGACCACGGGGAGCGGGCCCTGGCGGTGCGGCACCTGCAGGCAGGTACCGGGAGGTGCGCCGAGGATCCGCAGCAGACGCGCCGGCAGGAGCGTGGCCATCACCACCTCGGGCACCGACGCGGAGGTGGCAACACCGGGCAGGAGGCGCCGGATTCGTCTCAGCCGGGCGTGCGAGAACGAGCTGAGGCACGTGCGTCCGATCGCCCCCTGGGCCCGTACCAGCTCGCACGTGGGCTCCACCGCCTCGTCGGACTTGACGTCGATCATGAGGCGCGCGTCCGGAAAGGCCTCGAACAGCGCCTCGAGGCGGGCGAACGGCTCGCGCTGGTCGAGCCGCTGCAGCTCGATCGACTCCGAGGACAACGCGTTGATCGCGTCGGGGCTGCCGGTCAGGCGTTCGAGCCGGTCGTCGTGGACCGCGTACACGACGCCGTCGGACGTCGTGCGGACGTCGGTCTCGAGATAGCGGTAGCCGAGCTCGTACGCGTGCGCGAACGCCGCGAGCGAGTTCTCGATGCCGACGTTGTCACCCGTCGCCGCTCCGCCTCGGTGGGCGATGGCCAGAGGTGGTGGGTCGAGGAAGGACACATGTTCACGCTATGCCCTGGCGGGGTCCACCTCCCGCCGGCCGTGGCCGGCGGGAGGTGCTCAGATGTCCCGGAAGGTCTCGATCTGGGCGCCGAGGGCGTTGAGCCGCTCGGCGAGGTCCTCGTAGCCGCGGTTGATGACGTACACGCTGCGGAGCACCGAGGTGCCCTTGGCCGCGAGCATCGCCAGCAGGATCACGACGGCCGGACGCAGCGCCGGCGGGCAGATCAGCTCCGCGCCGCTCCAGTGCGTCGGACCCTCGATCAGCACCCGGTGCGGGTCGAGGAGCTTGACCTGCGCACCCAGCTTGTTGAGCTCGGTGAGGTAGATCGCGCGGTTCTCGTACACCCAGTCGTGCAGCATCGTCTGGCCCTCGGCGGTCGCCGCGATGACCGCGAAGAACGGCAGGTTGTCGATGTTGAGCCCCGGGAACGGCATCGGGTGGATCTTGTCGATCGGGGCGTGCAGGGCCGAGGCGTACGTCGTGATGTCGACGAGCCGCGTCTGGCCGTTCTCCGCCGCGTACTCGGCGCTGCGGTCGTACTGGAAGCCCATCTCCTCGAGCAGTGCCAGCTCGATCTCCATGAACTCGATCGGCACCCGCCGCACGGTGATGCTCGACTTCGTGACGATCGCGGCGGCGATCAGGCTCATCGCCTCGATCGGGTCCTCGCTCGGCGCGTACTCGACGTCGCAGTTGATGACCGGGGCGCCGGTGATGCGCAGCGTCGTGGTGCCGATGCCCTCGATGCCGACACCCAGCTTGACCAGGAAGAAGCACAGGTCCTGGACCATGTAGTTGGGGCTCGCGTTACGGATGACGGTGACGCCGTCGTAGCGGGCCGCGGCCAGCAGCGCGTTCTCGGTCACGGTGTCACCGCGCTCGGTCAGCACGATGGGACGCTCGGGGCCGACCCCGGCAGCGGCGGCGGCGTGATAGCTGCCCTCGGTCGCGACGACCTTGAGCCCGAACGGGCGCAGCGCCGTCATGTGCGGCTCGACCGTGCGGGTGCCGAGGTCGCAGCCACCGGCGTAGGGGAGCTCGAAGTCGTCGTAGCGGTGCATCAGCGGGCCCAGGAACATGATGATGCTGCGGGTGCGCCGGGCGGCGTCCGCGTCCATCGCGGCCAGGTCCAGCTCGGCCGGGACGACGAGCTCGAGATCGTTCTGGTCGTTGAGCCAGGTCGCCTTGACGCCGATCGAGGTCAGCACCTCGAGGAGACGGTTGACCTCCTCGATGCGGGCGACCTTGCGCAGCACGGTGGTGCCGGCGTTGAGCAGGGAGGCGCAGAGCAGGGCGACGCCGGCGTTCTTGCTCGACTTCACGTCGATCGTTCCCGAGAGCGTCGTGCCGCCGGCGACCCTCAGGTGGCTCGGGCCGGACGTGCCGACGCTCACGAGCTCGGAGTCGAGGGCGCTGCCGATGCGGGCCAGCATGTCGAGGGTCAGGTTCTGCTGCCCCTTCTCGATGCGGTTGACGGCACTCTGGCTCGTCTTGAGCTCTGCCGCCAGCTCGGCCTGGGTGAGGCCGCTGTGCTGTCGAGCGTCCCGGATGAGGGCGCCGATGCGTGCGAGGTAGTCATCACGAACAGTCATGCCAATCACCATATATCAGTTATGAGATAACTCAACGTCCGCAAGATCACGCCGTCGTGGCGTCGGTCTGGCCCAGCAGACGAGCGTCCTGGACGCCGCTGTGCGCGGTCAGCTGACCCCAGTAGATGCCGTACGCGGCCTCGGAGATCGTGCGGTCGTGGACGGGGAACAGGGTCGTCGGCGCGACCCGCTGCACGAAGTCCACGGTCTCGCTGAGCTTGGTCCATGGTGCGGACAGGGGGAGTGCGAGCACGTCGACGCCCTCGGGCGCGTGCTCGTACGAGTCACCCGGATGGAACAGGGTGGGCTCCCCGGCTGCGCTCACCATGACGCCGACGTTGCCGATGCGGGGGATCGTGGGGAGGATCACGGCGTGCTGGGCGCCGACGCCCCGCAGGGTCAGGTCGCTGACGACGGTCTCGACGCCGTCACCGTTCGTCGACCAGTCGCCGACCTGGGCGATCGAGGCGGTCTCCGGGTCGCACAGGAGCAGCGCGTCGGGGTTGCGCTCGAGCAGGCCGCCGTAACGGTCCTGGTCGAGGTGGTCGGGGTGCTGATGGGTGACGACGATCGCGTCGAGTCCCTCCAGCGCGAAGGTCTCGTCGGGGCTGAACACTCCCGGATCGATGAGGACCCGGGAGCCCGCGGCTTCCACGAGAACGGCGGCGTGACCGAAGCGAGTGATCTGCATGCGTCCCATCTTGCACCCGCGTCCGAACGCCTGGGCCGTGGCACAGTGGAAGCATGTCGGAGCGCGAGATCTTGACCTGGGAGATGTTCGGCACGGCGAGCCGTGAGCTCGCCCAAGCGGTGGCCGACAGCGGGTTCCGTCCGGACGTCGTCCTCGGCATCGCGCGCGGTGGCCTGATCCCGGCCGGGTCCCTCGCGTACGCCCTCGACTGCAAGAACCTGTTCACGATGAACGTCGAGTTCTACACCGGCGTCGGGACCACGCTGGACGCCCCGGTCATGCTGCCGCCGCTGCTCAACGTGACGGAGCTCGACGACCTCTCGGTACTGGTCGTCGACGACGTCGCCGACAGCGGCAGGACGCTGGAGCTCGTCGACCACTTCTGCCGCGGCCACGTGTCGGAGGTCCGCACCGCGGTCATCTACCAGAAGCCACAGTCGGTCATCACGGCGGACTACGCCTGGAAGCGGACCGACCACTGGATCAACTTCCCGTGGTCGAGCGAGCCACCCGTCGTCAAGCGATCGGGTGTGCTCGACAGCTGAGCGTCGTGCCGGCGCAGGTCAGTTGAGGTACTTCTCGACCACGTCGCCCGAGCGCTCCGCGGCGTCGTCCTCGGAGCCGCCGGTCTCCCGCAGGGCCTTGCGCTGACGCAGCAGGTCCCAGGCCTGGTCGAGCTCGACCTCGAGGGTCCTGAGGCGGGCGCGTTCCTCGTCCCGGCTGATCTCGTGGTTGGTCAGCTGCTCGCGGAGGGCCTTCTCCTCGGCGACGAGGCTGTTGATGTGCTCGTGGATTCCCTGATCGGTCGTCATCTGCGGAGTGTACGTCCGCGCAGGGCGTCCGCGGGAGACCCTCGGCGCGCTCGATCCAACCTGTCGCGCGACCTGCTGCCACGGAGACGGGCCGAACGCGAGTGCGGTCAGCGGACGGTGCTGAGCCACTCGTCGTACGTCTGCCGGCCGCGCGGGCCGTCGCAACGGGGGAGCAGCGCCCCGGACGCCATCGCACCGGTGCCTCGTGCCGGCAGGCGCAGGGACAGCACCCGGCGGTGCTGTCCGCGCGCTGCCAGGAGGCGCCGGGCCATGTCGCCGAGGTCCTCCTCCTTCGGGCCGGCCAGCTCGAGGACCCGCTTGGCGGGCTCCGCGAGCGCGTGGGCGGCCAACGTCTCGGCGACCTCGCGCGCTGCCATGGGCTGGGTGCGCATCCGGGGCACGACGGCGACCGGCCCGGGCACCTGGTCGAGCACCTGACCGGCGAACTCGTGGAACTGGGTCGCACGGACGATCGTCCACGGCACGGCGCCGCCGGCAACCAGCTTCTCCTGCACCCGTTTGCCCTCGTAGTAGCCGCTGTCGACCCGGTCCACACCGACGATCGACAGCACGACATGGTGGGGGACCCCGGCCCGCCCCTCGGCCTCGAGCAGGTGTGTGGTGGCCGCACCGAAGAAGCGCCGTGACGTCCTGCGGCTCAGGGTCGTCACGTTGCTGACGTCCACGACCGCTTCCACACCCGCGAGGGCGGTGTCCAGGCCGGCTCCGCTGACCAGGTCCACGCCCGCCCCGCGAGCCAGCACCACCGGCTCGTGCCCGCCGGAGCGAAGGTGCTCGACCACGAGCGTCCCGACCAGCCCGGTCCCGCCGGCGACGGCGATCCTCATGCGGTGTCCTTCCTGGCGGGGGGAGGGGAGTGGCCCTCAGTCTTGCAGTCGGGGGACCTTGGGTCACGGGCCCTAGCATTCGGGGATGACCGAGAACCGTGGTGGACGTCCGTCACTGAACATCGTGACCACGGCCGGGCTGCTCGTCGGCGCGTACGTCGTGCTGCTGTACGCCGTGGAGATCGTCGACGTCGCGACGTCGGAGCACCTGGAGCGCAACGGCGTCCACCCGCGCAGCCTCGACGGCCTGGACGGGATCCTGTTCGCGCCGCTCCTGCACGACAACTGGGCACACCTGATCGGCAACACCGTCCCGCTGCTCGCGCTGGGGTTCCTCCTCGGCCTGTCGGGCGTCAGGACCTGGCTGCAGGTCACGGCGACCGTGTGGCTCGTCGGCGGGGCCGGTGTGTGGCTCATCGGCAGCTCCGGGACCAACCACATCGGCGCCTCCGGCATCGTGTTCGGCTGGCTCACCTACCTGATCGTCCGTGGCGTCTTCAACCGCAGCCTGGGTCAAATCCTCGTGGGGCTCGGTGTCCTGGTCATCTACGGGAGCGTCCTGTGGGGCGTGCTGCCGGGACGACCGGGAGTGTCCTGGGAAGGCCACCTCTTCGGTGCGGTCGGCGGGGCGTTGGCCGCGTGGCTCCTCGCCAGCCGCACCCCACGACGACCGGCCTGACGCGGCTCCTGCCGTCCGTCCGACTTGCCTCGTGCCGGAACGTCCGCAAGTGTGGATGTTTGGCCATGACACTGACGAACGGGAGAACGACATGTTGACCCTGACCGACAATGCAGCCGATGTGGTGAAGCAGATCACCGACCAGGTCCCGGACTCCGCCGAGTCCGGCCTTCGCATCAGCCAGGCCGGGCCCGAGCAGGATGCCGGCCTCGCCCTCACGCCCGTGGACGCACCGCAACCGGGCGACCAGGTCGTCGACGACGGGGGAGCCCGCGTGTTCCTCGATGCGCTCGCCGCCGAGCTGCTGGGGGACAAGGTGCTCGACGCGAAGGTCGAGCAGGACGGATCCGTGCAGTTCGGGCTCGGCCAACAGGTCTGACCCGGCACGCACACGCGCCTCCCGTGACCACAAGGTCACGGGAGGCGCGTCTGTGCGGGCAGTCGGACCGGCGGGTCACGCCACGCGGCGAGCGCTGATCAGCCCCTTCCGCGCGGCCCAGCGACGTGCGATCAGCACCGTCGCACCGGCCAGGACGAGTGCGAAGCCGAGCCCCAGCGGGCCGGAGGGCGCGCCCGTGCTGGGCAGGAAGCCGGAGCCGGAGCCGGAGCCGGCCGAACCGCCACCGGACTCCCCGCCGCCGCCACCGCCGCCGCCACCACCGCCGTTCTCCTCACGGTAGTTGTTGGTGACCGTCACCGCGCTGGTCTCACCGTCGGCGATCGTGACCGATCCGGGCTCGATGGTGGTCGGCTCGACGAGGACGATCGTGTCGGTCTCACCGCTGACGGTCTCGGTCACCACGCACTCCGTACCGACCGGGATGCCGGTCACCGTCGTCACCGGGTACTCGCCGGCCGCGGATCCCGCGGGGATGGTGAACTCCTGGTCGAACGCGTTGCCGTCGTCGTCGCAGTCCAGCGCGAGCACGATCTCGTCCTGCTCACCCGCAGCGGGTCCGCCGATGAGCTTGGTGACCTGCAGGCCGCCGACCGCCCGTGCGTACTCGTTGGTCACGGCGACCGGGGCGAGAGTGTCGTCGACGACGGTCACGGTCTCGGGATCGATCGACGAGGCCGTGAGATTGACCTGGCCGTTGTCACCGTCCTCCGGCTCGGTGATCGTGCAGGTCGACCCGGCGGGCACGCCGGTCACCTGCACCGGATCCTGCGCCCCAGCCCCGGTCCCAGCCGGGATCGTGATCGTGCGCTCCACCGGATCCACGTCCACACCTTCGGGCGGGGTGCACACGACGTTGATCTCGATGTCGCCCTGCAGTCCAGCACCCTCACCACTGATGGTCTTGGTCACCTCAAGGCCACCGACCGCCAGCTCGTACTCGTTGGTCACAGCGACGGGGGCGAGCGTGTTGTCGACGACGGTCACGGTCTCGGGATCGATGGACGAGGCCGTCAGATTGACCTGGTCGTTGTCACCGTCCTCCGGCTCGGTGATCGTGCAGGTCGACCCGGCGGGCACGCCGGTCACCTGCACCGGATCCTGCGCCCCGGCCCCGGTCCCAGCCGGGATCGTGATCGTGCGCTCCACCGGGTCCACGTCCACACCTTCGGGCGGGGTGCACACGACGTTGATCTCGATGTCGCCCTGCAGTCCGGCACCCTCACCACTGATGGTCTTGGTCACCTCAAGGCCACCGACCGCCAGCTCGTACTCGTTGGTCACGGCGACCGGGGCGAGCGTGTCGTCGACGACGGTCACGGTCTCGGGATCGATGGACGAGGCCGTCAGATTGACCTGGCCGTTGTCACCGTCCTCCGGCTCGGTGATCGTGCAGGTCGACCCGGCGGGCACGCCGGTCACCTGCACCGGATCCTGCGCCCCAGCCCCGGTCCCAGCCGGGATCGTGATCGTGCGCTCCACCGGATCCACGTCCACACCTTCGGGCGGGGTGCACACGACGTTGATCTCGATGTCGCCCTGCAGTCCGGCACCCTCACCACTGATGGTCTTGGTCACCTCCAGGCCACCGACAGCCAGCTCGTACTCGTTGGTCACGGCGACCGGCGTGTTCACGTTGGTGACGACGGTCACGGTCTCGGGATCGATGGACGATGCCGTCAGATTGACCTGGTCGTTGTCACCGTCCTCCGGCTCGGTGATCGTGCAGGTGGACCCGGCACGTAGCCCGGTCACCTGCACGGGATCCTGCGCCCCGGCCCCGGTCCCAGCCGGGATCGTGATCGTGCGCTCGACGGGGTCCTCTTCCACACCTGCGGGCGGGGTGCACACGACGTTGATCTCGATGTCGCCCTGCAGTCCAGCGCCCTCACCACTGATGGTCTTGGTCACCTGCAGGCCACCGGCCGCGAACCGGTTGATGCGGACGCTTGCCACGGCCTCGAGGGTCGCTTGCCGCGCCAGGATCAGCTTCTGGGCGGTGTTCCGCCCGGGCGTGGCGCCGTCGTAGAGGTACACGGTCGACTCGCTGATGGTCTCCAGGCGTTGCAAGGAGAACCCCTGACCCGCCGTCGTGCTGGTCGACCGCGCCCACAGCTGCGTCCCGGGTGCAACCGTCGCGCCCTCTGCCAGGGGCTGCGTCCCGGCCTCGTCGGTGAAGACCTCGACACCTTCGAGCCGCAGGACCGACGGACCGTTGGCCGTCACCGTGAAGGGACCGACGATCTCACCGGTCGACGGCGCGCTCGCGGACTCGGGGGAGACGCTCAGCGTCGGCTGCTCCGGTTCGGTCGCCGGTCCGTTGGCGATGGCGTCCGCGACGATGGCCGACGTGAGGCCGTACAGCTGCGGCTCGTCGTCCGGATCCAGCACCAGGTTGTCGCTGAAGTACCAGATCGCCGCCTGCACCGCGGCAGCCCGGACGTTGTTGGCAACGCCGGCCGGGGCGTTCGGCACGGTGGGGTAGTAGTTCTCGAGGATGTAGGCCACGTACCCGAGATTGCGGACGTTCGCCTCGGTCCACTCACCGCGCTCGTAGGTCACGCCCGTCTGTGTGCTCGTGAAGAGGTCGATGCAGTAGGTGAAGACCTCGTTGCCCTCGGAGTCGGACGCCGGGAGCAGCCCGGCATAGGCGACGTCGTGCGTCTCCCATCCTGCCGGAATGGTCTCGGGGTACCCCGAGAACGGGTCAAAGGTGGCGGGGGCGTTGAAGGCGTCCACGTTGCTCACGCCCAGCGCGCCGGTGATGGGCCCGAGCTGCAGCTCGGTGAAGGGGGAGTTCGACGGGACTGGTTCGTCGCCTCCCACGATGGGCTCGGCGTGCGCCGGGCGCCCCACCAGGACCAGGCCGGCGAGCATGAGCAGGACCACGAAAACGCGGAGCGGGTGCACCGTCCGGTTCCTCAGGATGGATTCCACAGCGATGTACCTTCCCCCGTAAAAACAAGCGTGCGAAGCTCCGTACGGCTCCGCCCTCCGAACCCTCACACCTGCGTCGACTCGGGAAACAGGGCCCAAGGGCCCTGTTTGATTCGTCTGGGATCTTGTGGTGCAGCGGGACCGCGTGCGCGCGGATTGACCTCCACCCGCGTTGAGGTTCTAGGGTCACCGCATGACGATCTGGACGTGCGCGGCGTGCGCGATCGAGCACGCCGACACAGAGGTACCACCCACGGTTTGCGTGGTCTGCAGTGATGACCGGCAGTTCGTCCCGGCATCCGGTCAACGATGGACGACGCAGGCCGAGCTTGCCGCCGCCGGCCATCACGGCGTGATCGGTGAGCTTGAGGAGGATCTGTTCGCCGTCGACGTGGTCCCTGAGCTCGGCATCGGGCAACGGGGGCTGTTCCTGCGCACCTCCGGGGGCAACCTGCTGTGGGAGCCGCCCGGCTTCATCGATGACGACATGATCTCGACGCTTCGTGACCTGGGCGGCGTCGACGTGATCTCCGCAAGTCACCCGCATCTGACCGGCGCGTCGATCCAGTGGAGCCAGGCTTTCAGGGGAGCACCGGTGCTGGTGGCGTCGGCGGATCGAGAGTGGATCCGGCGGCCGGACCCAGCCATCGAGCTCTGGCACGGGGTCAGGCAGGTCCTGCCCGGTGTGACCTTCGTGCAGTGCGGAGGACATTTCGCCGGCAGCAGCGTCGCCCATTGGCGTGAGGGTGCCGGTGGGCGTGGTGCGTTGCTCACGGGCGACACGATCGCGGTCGGCGCCGACCGCGCCAGTGTCAGCGTGATGCGCAGCTTCGTGAACAAGATCCCGTTGCCAGAGCGCGCGGTGCGTCGCATCCAGACGGCCATCGGGCCGTTCCCGTTCGATCGTGTCTACGGCGCCTTCGGGATCATCGACGCCGGCGCCGCGGCCGTGGTCGACGCCTCGTTGAACCGGTACGTCAGCTGGCTACGCGGCGACGTGCCGGACGAGCCGGAGAAATGATCGACGACGTGCCCGTACAGGCGTCCTCACACCGGTCCCGAGCTGGCAGCGCGACGTCCCTGCGGCTGCGTGGAAGACTCGGTGGCGGAGGGCTGCTGGTTGGGCGGTCCGGTCGAGACCGCAGTCACCGAGGAGAAGCACTGATGATGAGCACCGCGAGCCTCACCGCCGAGCTCGAGCACGTCCACGAGCACTGGACGCCGCGCGTCGTGGGACGGGTGAACGACCAGTACGTGAAGGTCGCGAAGCTGCTCGGTGAGCTGGTCTGGCACGACCACGCCGACGAGGACGAGCTCTTCCTGGTCGTCTACGGCGAGCTGCGGATCCAGCTGGAGGGCCAGGACGACGTCCGCTTGTCGCCCGGCGAGTTCTTCGTGGTGCCGAAGGGTGTCCGGCACAACCCGGTCGCCGAGCAGGAGGTCGGCATCGTGCTGATCGAGACCGTCACGACGGCCCACACCGGCGACGTGGTCGTCGACGGAACCGTCCCGATCGAGACCCAGTTAGGCTCCTCCGAGTCATAGCCTGCGATGCACCAGTGATCCGATAGCGGGGCGTGGACCAGACAGACCGCACAGCGGGTTGAGAGGGGGCATCTCACCTGTTCCTACTCGTCCTGGTCGTTGTCCGATAATGCACATTATGTCAACTAGTGCGAGGAGGACCCCTTCTGGACCCCTTCCCCCGACCTGCAAGGATCGAGTGATGAGCACCATCCGACCGCTGAGTCTTGACGACGTGCCCGACCTCGTCGCCCTGTACCGGACGAATCGCAGCTTCCTGGCTCCCTGGGAGCCGGATCGCGGCGAGGCCTTCTTCACGACCGACGGGCAGCTGTCAGTCGTCCGCAACGTGCTGGAACGCCGTGCACAGCAGCTGGCCTATCCACACGTCATCCTCGACGATGCGCAGCAGGTCGTCGGTCGCATCACGATCGAGAACATCGTCCGTTGGGCGTTCCAGTCCTGCACCGTCGGTTACTGGGTCAGCGAGCAGGCGAACGGCAACGGTGTTGCCAGCACCGCGCTGCACGAGATCATGCAGCTGGCCTTCAATGACCTCGGACTGCACCGCATCGAGGCGGGCACCCTGTCACACAACGTCAGGTCCCAACGCGTCCTGGAGAAGAACGGGTTCGTCCGATTCGGTTTCGCCCCCGCGTATCTCAAGATCGCAGGCCGCTGGCAGGACCACGCGCTGTACCAAGCGCTGAACCCCCTGCAGGCAGAACAGGCCGCCACTGCCCCGTAGGCTGCGGCGGACCGGGCGTCCTTTCCCGTTCCTCGCCACGCGTCGACGCCTCTCCCCTGTCGCGCTCTCGACACGACTAGACGACTGGTCTATTCCAGGTTATGGTCGGGTCATGCGAAGCTCCGACGTCGATACTCGCCAGCTGATCCTGGACACCGCCCAGGAGCACATGGCCCGCAAGGGCTACGCCGCTGTCGGGCTGAACGAGATCCTCACGGGGGCAGGTGTTCCCAAGGGGTCGTTCTACCACTACTTCCCCTCGAAGGACGCGTTCGGCGAGGCCCTGCTGAAGAGCTATTTCGACGACTACCTCGGCTCCATGGACGAGCTCATCGCAGACACCACGAAGGACGGCGCGGCTCGCGTCATGGAGTACTGGCAGCGGTTCCACACCCTCCAGAGCTTCGACCAGTACCAGGGCAAGTGCCTGGTCGTGAAGCTCGGGGCCGAGGTGTCAGACCTCTCCGAGGCGATGCGCGTCCAGCTCGACATCGGCACCGCCGGACTCGTCGGGCGCATCGAGAAGCTCATCGCCGGCGGTGTCGCTGACGGCACCCTCTCGAGGGACATCGACGCCGCGTTCATGGCCGCCACCCTCTACGACCTGTGGGTCGGGGCGAGCGTGATGGCCAAGATCCAACGCCGGCCCGAGGCGCTCGACCGCGCCCTGACCACCACCCGCACACTGCTCCACCTGTAACGCCCCCACTCCCCCAAGGACCGCACTGGTCTTCGCGGGTCACTTGATAGACGACTGGTCTACTAGAAGGAGAGAGTCATGAACACCGAGCTGCTGTACTCAGATGCCACCGCTCTGGCGAAGCTGATCAGGACGGGCGAGGTGACCTCGGTCGAGATCGTCCAGGCGCACCTGGACCGGATCGCCGCCGTGAACCCTGCGATCAACGCGATCGTGTCCTTGAACGAGAACGCGCTCGCCGAAGCACGGGCAGCCGACGAGGCCTTGGCCGCCGGCGCAGCGGTCGGGCCGCTGCACGGCGTGCCGTTCACGGTGAAGGACTCGATCGACACCGCGGGTGTCCTCACCCAGCGCGGGTCCCCGATCTTCCGCGGTCGCACCCCGGAACAGGACGCCACCAGCGTCGCCCGGATGAAGGCCGCCGGCGGCATCCTCCTGGCCAAGACGAACCTCCCCGAGTTCTCCTACTCCACGGAGAGTGACAACCTGCTGACCGGCCGGACGAACAACCCGTGGAACCTCGACCGCACCTCGGGCGGCTCGAGCGGCGGGGAGTCGGCGGCCATCGCTGCCGGGATGAGCCCCATCGGCCTCGGCACGGATCTGGCGATCTCGGTGCGAGGGCCGGCGTCCCACACCGGGATCTCCGCCCTGAAGCCGACCCATGGCCGCATCCCGATGACGGGTGTGTGGCCGCGCGTCCCCCGCCGCGACTGGCACGTCGGCCCCATGGCGCACACCGTGCGCGATCTCGCCCTCGCCTACGACATCCTGAGCGGTCCTGATGGTCGCGACGGCTTCTCCGTCACCACCGCCAGCCACGACACCGGCGTCCCCGACACCTCCACCCGTCCGCTCAGAGTCGGCTGGTACACGGACTCGGGGCTCGGCCCGGTCGATCCCGACGTCGCCGCAACCGTTCGCGACGCAGCCGAGGCACTCAGGCAGCAGGGCGTCGAGGTCGAGGAAGTCACCATCCCGGCCCTGTTCGAGAACAACCCGCTGGCCCTGTTCAACCTCCAGCACGTCATGGAGCTCAAGCCCGCCATGGCTGGGGTCACCACGGGCCACGAGGACGAGATGTTCGCCATCTCCAAGTCCATGCTCGCCACCCCGGACACGTCCATGGCCGACTACATCGAGGCGGAGCAGGGGTTCGAGAAGATCCGCGACGGATACGCCGAGTTCTTCGCGACGTTCGACGCACTGCTGCTGCCGGTGCTGCCGATCCCGGCGCACGAGCACGGCAGGACCCAGTTCGTCATCGACGGGCGGACCGTCGACGCCACCCACATCCAGACGTTCACGGTCCAGTTCAACATCACCGGGATGCCTGCGTTGTCGATGCGGTTCGGCACCAGCCACGACGGCCTCCCGATCGGCGTGCAGATCGCCGGCAACCGGTACGCCGAGTCGACCGTCCTCCGCGTCGCCCAGCTCCTCGAGGGGACACGGTCCGTCAAGGACCTCCACCCCGAGCTGTGAGCAGGACGAGAAGAATCCTGACCCCTGCCGGCGAGCATCCACAGACTCGCGATCAGTGGTTCGACGGGGCCCTTGTCCCCCTCCCGGTGCCGCCGTGGAATGGGGACGAGCGGCCGCGTGGCCGCCAGGAACGAGGAGCGACCCATGAGCAGATGGACAGTCAAGGACCTGCCTGACATGAGCGGCAGGGTCGTCGTCGTGACGGGTGGCGGACGAGGGCTCGGCCTCGAGACGGCACGCGAGCTGGCGCGCGTCGGCGCACACGTCGTGCTCGCGGTGCGGTCGGTCGCGGCCGGCGAGCAGGCCGCGGCCGACATCGACGGAAGCACCGAGGTCCGGAGGCTCGACATCTCCGACCTGACCTCTGTCCGCGAGTTCGCCGGCGCCTGGTCCGGAGACCTGGACGTCCTGGTCAACAACGCCGGCATCATGCAGGTGCCGCTGGCATTCACCGCGGACGGCTTCGAGTCGCAGCTGGCCACCAACTACCTCGGTCCGTTCGCCCTGACGAACCTGCTGCTCCCCCACATCACCGACCGTGTCGTCTCCGTGTCGAGCCAGCTGCACCGGATGGGCCACGTGCACCAGGACGACCTCACCGGTGAGCACCGCACGTACAAGGACATCGACGGCTACACCGACTCCAAGCTCGCGCTGACGATGTTCGGTCTCGAGCTGCAGCGGCGACTCGAGGCGTCAGGCAGCTCCGTGCGCTCGATCGTGGCCCATCCCGGGATCGCCCGGACGGAGCTGGCGAGCCACTCCCCCTCGGGCCGCATCAATCGCCTGGGTCCCCTGCTGAACGACACGGAGCACGGTGCGCTCTCGCTGCTGTTCGCCGCCACCGAGGACGTCGCCGGCGGCTCGTACGTCGGGCCGCGCGGTCTCGGCAGCGTCAAGGGTCACCCGAAGGTGCGGCGCCCGAGCAGGACCGCACGCGACACGACGACGGCCGCGACCCTGTTTGACCTGACCGCGGAGCTGACGGGGACCGACTTCTCCGCCTCGTCGACCGCTCGTCCTGAACGCGCGGGCGGCTGAGTCCCGTCGCCGGTCCCCTGGCGCCGACCGTCGGTCAGCGCTCGGCGTCGACGGCGCCGGGCTGGTGCGGGTGCTGCACGGGCGGATCGGAGAGCGCAGCCAGCATCGCGAGCTTCTCGGCGCTCTCCGTGCCCGGGTGGGCGTGGTAGACCACCAGGATCATGCCGTGGATGCCACCGACCTGGAGCTTCTCACGGCCGAGCGTGAGCTCACCGACCTGGGGATGGTTGATCCGGACCGAGACGCCCTCGCGACACTTGACGTCGTGGCGGGCCCACAGCGTGCGGAACCGCTCGCTCGCGATCGAGAGCTCCCCCACCAGCTGGACGAACCGCGGGTCGTCGATCTCCGCGCCGACCGACTCGCGGAACCCGGCCACCAGGCGCACCGTCGCAGCCTCCCACTCCGGGTAGAGAGCACGTTCCGCCTCGTCGAGGAACACGGCGCGCATCCGGTTCTCGCCGGGCTGCAGGTTCGGTGACAGCGCAACGGCCAGGTCGTTGGCGGCGAGGACGTCGAAGTAGCGTCCCTCGATGAATGCCGGCAGGTTGATGACGTCGAGCATCTGGCGAAGACCTGTCGGGACGTCCTCGCGCGGGACTCGCCGGGTCCGCCGTGGCTTGGGCGTCGCGATCTCGAGCAGGTACGCGGTGCTGACGTCGTCGAGCTGGAGGACGTGCGCGATGGCCTCCAGCACCTGGATCGACGGATGGCGATCGCGCCCCTGCTCCAGGCGGAGGTAGTAGTCCGTGCTGATGCCGGCCAGCATCGCGACCTCCTCGCGACGCAGGCCGTCCACCCGGCGCACGCCGGTGACGCGAACGCCCACGTCCTCGGGCTTGACGAGCGCTCGGCGCGCCCGCAGGAAGTCGCCGACCGGGTTGTCGCTGCTCATGAGGACGACGGTAGTCGCCCGTCGACGCCGGCTCCATGGTCCTGGCACTCCTAGGACAATCGGGGCACTGGCTGGGTGGAGCGTCTCGGCGGACGATCGAGTCATGGCACATGACATCACCGCCAGCGAGGCGGCAGAGGGACGTCAGACCACCAGCACGTCCGTGGGCTGGGTCGGGCTGGGCGACCAGGGCCTGCCGATGGCGACCGCGATCGCCGAGGCCGGCTTCAGCCTGCACGTGTGGGCCCGCCGCGCTGCGTCGCTGGACGCTCTGGGGGACGTGCCGCACGTGCGCCATGACGACCTCGAGTCACTCGCCGCGGCCAGTGACGTCGTCGGGCTGTGCGTCGGTACCGACGAGGACGTCATGAACCTGCTGACCGGCGGGCTGCTCGACGGCCTGCGCCCGGGATCGGTGGTCGTGAACCACGGCACCGGCACCCCGTCGAACGTCACCCGCTTCGTCGAGGCGTGCGAGGCCGTGGACGTCGTGATGCTCGATGCACCCGTCAGCGGCGGTCGCCCCGCGGCGGTCGAACGCCGGCTGACCACGATGGTCGGCGGACCCGAAGCGGCCGTCGCGCGGTGCACACCGGTGTTCGAGGCGTTCTCGACCCACGTCGTCCACCTCGGCGACGCCGGGTCGGGCCAGTGGGCGAAGCTGTTCAACAACGCGCTCATGATCTTGAACCAGGCATCGATCGCGGACGTCTTCGACCTCGCCGCCCAGGTCGGGATGGATCCGGTCCAGCTGCGCGAGGTCCTGATGCTCAGCAGCGCCGGGAGCACGGTCCTCGGCCTGTTCACCACCATGATCAACCCCGACACCGTCGAGCACCTCTCGAAGGTCGAGTCGCTGGACATCGAGCTGTTCCACGACGCACTCCGTGACAGCGGCATCGACGCCTCCGCGGTGACGACCCGAGCACTGGCGGGTGCCCAGCGCATCCCGGCCGTGGTGGAGCGATTGGCCCGATGAGCGTCAGTGACGTCGCGGCCGTGGCCGAGCTCGTGCTGCGCGAGCGGCAGAGTCGCGACCGCGGCTGGTGGGACCGATGGACGCAGTGCTTCGCCGAGGAGTCCGTCGTCGACATGAGCTGGTTCACCGGCTCGGGCGCCGAGTTCGTCCGCCAGACGCGACGTCGCTCGGCGGACGGCGTGTGGGGTCGCCATCGCCTGTCCCCGCCGGCCGTGCAGGTGGACGGCTCTCGGGCCTGGGCCGAGCTCCCGCTGGCGATCGAGTTCCGGGTGATGGCCGGCGGCGCCGAGGCCGACCTGGTGTCGTACTGCCGGTCGCAGTACCGCGCCGAGCACATCGGCGGCAGGTGGCAGATCCGGCGCATCACCTCGATCTACGAGCGCGACTCGCTCACGCCCGCGGTACCCGGCACGACGCTCGATCTCGACCCCGCGCTCTTCGCCGCCCACCGGCCCTCGTACCGCTGCCTGGCCTGGTACCTCGAGCGAACGGGCAGCACCATCTCGGCGGACCTGCTCGGCGACGACCGACCCGAGGACGTCGCCCGCCAGTACGAGGCGGAGGCCGCCTGGCTCCACCAGACCTCGCTCAGCCCGACCGGCACCACCCACCCCACCAAGGAGAACTGACCATGACACTCGCACTCGTGACCGGAGCGTCCTCCGGCATCGGCAAGGCCTACGCACAGCGTCTCGGCGCCCAGGGCCACGACCTCATCGTGGTCGGTCGCCGACGCGAGCGGCTCGAGGAGCTGGCCGAGTCCTTGCCCGACGTCAAGGTCCGCGTCGTCACGGCAGACCTGTCGACGGACGACGGCGTCGACTCGGTGGCCGAGATCGCGGCGGCAGAGCCGCTCACGATCCTGGTCAACAACGCCGGCGTCGCCCACTACAAGCCCCTCTCGGAGCTGCCCGCCGACGAGGCCCGTGAGCTGGTCCACGTCAAGGAGGTCGCCCCGACGATGCTGACCCGTGCCGCACTGCCGGGCATGCTGGCGCGCGGCACGGGCACGATCATCAACGTGGCCGGCATGATCGCGTTCTCCGGTCCTGCCGACCCGTCGGTCATGCCGCGCCGGGCGGTCTACACCGGAACGCTGGCCCACGCGGTCGCCATGTCGCAGACGCTCAGCGCCGAGCTCCAGGGCACCGGCGTCCGCGTGCAGGTCGTCTGCCCGGGTGTCGTCGCCACCGAGTTCCACACCGTGCAGGGCATGGACCTGTCGGCCGTCCCCCGCATGAGCGCCGACGACGTCGTCACCGCCTCGCTGCGCGGTCTGGACCTCGGCGAGGTCGTCACCGCGCCCGGTGTCGAGGACCCGAGCCTGCTGACCGCGGTCTTCGACGCGGATCTCGCCGCATTCGGCGGCCAGAGCCCCGAGCTCGCCAGCCGTTACCGCAGCTGACACCGCAACGCGGGACGTCATCCCGAGCGCGGTGCGTGAACCGCGCTCGGGATGACGTTGTCAGCGAATTACCGGTGACGGGTCCTCCGCCGTCTCAGCCGGTCGTGTCCAGCATGACCGGGAGCTCGCTCCTGCGGACGTCGGGCAGCGTGCCGGGCACGATCTCACTGCGCTTGGGCAGCCAGCTCCAGCTGGACGGCCAGGTCGGGTGCGGCAGTGCCAGACCCGGCAGCACGAACTGCGACTTCGCGAGATCCAGCGTGTACGTCGACGCCGTCGTGTCGACGTTGCGGACGCGACCGTTGGCTGCCGCCACGACGACGACTCCGAGCCGGTGCCCCTTGGCGACGACTGCGTCGTCGGGGTCCAGCGTCACCGTCACGTCGTGGGTCCCGGCACCGTCGAGTCGTGCCCAGCCGCGGCCCAGGACCTGCAGCGGCGTGGTGCCCACGTTGCGGTTCATCGTGAAGTAGCACGCGTCGTCGTTCGCGGTCGACTGACCGACGCACGTCTCGGTCGTCGTCGTTGACGCACCGTCGCCGGTCGCGAGGACACGATCGCCCTCCCCGTAGTCGACGAGCATGACGCCCACCTGGCCGGTCGGCACCTGGGACCTCACCCGCACCTTCGCCACCATCGAACCGCTCATCCGGGCATCGGCGAGCAGCGGAGTGGTCGCGTACAGGAGGCGGTTGGGGTTGTCCCCCTCGGTCACGGCGACGTTCTCACGTTGGCTGGGCGAGTTCACCCAGCTCTGCGTCGCCCTCTCGGGCGACCGGGCGAGACCGCCGTCGGCCTGCGGGCGCAGCGTCGTCGTCGTGAGCCGCGCGGGCCACGAGACGGAGCTGACCCAGTGGTTCGGCTTGGTCTCGACCCTGACCGGCGGCTCGAGCATGATCGAGTTCTTGATCCCCATGAGCTCGTGGTCGAACCAGCGGTGCAGCGTACGAACCCACTCGTCACGGTTGATGTCGAACGGATCCACGTGTCCCACCCGGCTCAGCCACATCTTGCGGGTGACCCCCGCCTTGCCCAGCTCTTTCCACCAGGTGGAGAAGTGCCGCGTCTTGACGTTGGTGTCCTGCAGGCCGTGATAGATGAAGACGCTCGCCTTGACCTTCTTGGCATTGAGAGCGGCCGAGTCGCGGTAGTTGCGCTCGTCCCAGAACGCGTTGTGCTCACCGGTCTCGTCGGCGTCCTCGGCGTTCATCCGCGCGAGGGTCGCCGAGCAGTCCTGGGGCTGCGTGCGGTTGGTGCCGACCCGGCTGGCGAGCCCGCTGGAGTAGTCCCAGCTGTACGGGAGGCCCTGCGAACGGCTGTAGTCGTACCACGAGCTGATCGCGCTGATCGGCACGATGGTCTCCAGGCCCTTCACGCCGGTGGCGGCGACGCCGTTGGCGAGGGTGCCGTCGTAGCTCTTGCCGATCATGCCGGTCCTGCCGTTGCTCCAGCTGGCCCTGACGGGCTTGCCGTCGGCGTCGACCGCGTCGGCGTTGCCGTTGAGCCACTGCACGACGGCCTTGGCCGAGCCCACGTCTGACTTGCCGCCGGTGTCGACGCAACCGGTCGACCGCGACGTGCCCGCGATGTCGGGTGCGACGTAGGCGTAGCCACGCGGGACGAAGTAGTTGTCGTAGAACAGCGGGAACTTGACGAGGTTGCCCTCTTCGTCGAACGACTTGAACTCTGTCTCGTTGCCGCGTCCGACGCTGGTGTAGTACGGGCTGGCGTCCATCACGACCGGCACCTTGACGCGCTTGGCGTCCAGCTCGCGCGGGCGGACGATGTCGACCGCGATCCGGTCCTTCTCGCCGTCGCCGTCGAAGTCGGGCGCGATGACCCACACCGTCTCGCGGATGGCATCGGCATAGCTGTACACCGCCGCCGACTCACCGCCCTTCAGCACATACGGCTTCGGCACGGTCGCCGCGGAGGCCGTGGTCGCGGTCGCCGCGACCAGGCCTGAGCCACTGATGGCGAGGGCCAGCACTGCCCCCAGGACGGTTCGGGATCTGCGCGCGTGGCGCGAGAGGATCGTCGGTCTCATGACCGGAGTCTGGTGCACGGCCCACAGGTCCGGCAATGCTCGGACGTGAAGATGATGTAACAACCTGTCCCCGGGCGGCACCGACACCCGTGTCGGCCGCGCGACCGGGACGGAGGGACGTCATCCCGAGCGCGGTGCGTGAAGCGCGCACGGGATGACGTCCCTGGGTCAGAGCCTGCGGCGGCGCGACGTCCGGTTCAGGCGTTCGCCCGCGGCCGGCCGAGCGCGGCCACCCCCGCCAGGACGACGAGGATGACGGCCGTCAGCCACGTCATGGCCGTGACCGAGCTGACCTGCTGGGTCAGGAGACCGAAGGACAGGGCCGAGACGCTCATCCCGACGTACGCGATGAGGAAGAGGCCGGCGAGCGCTGCCCCACGCTGCGCCGGAGCGGCGAGGCCGGCGACGCCGCCGACGGCGGACTTGAACAGCATCCCTGCCCCCGCGCCGGTCACCATCCCCGCGACGACGAACAGCGGCATCGTGGCCTGGTGCATGCTCACCACGAGCGCCACGAGGCCGACCGCCTGGGCACCGACGCCCAGCGCCAGCTTGGTCGTGGTGCCGAGCGAGCCGGTGACCGTCTGGGCCACCGCGGCAGCACCGAAGACGGCGAACACGACGAGCCCCGCCACGGTCCGCGACGGCTCGTGGAGCACTCCGCCGACGAAGGCCGGAGCGACGGACGTGAAGACCCCGAACACCGCGAAGGACGCAAACCCGGCGGCGACGGCCGCGAGGTACTGCGCGCGGGCGCCGTGCGTGCTGGTGGGCAGCTGGGGGCGGTAGACCGGACGCACCGTGCGCTCCTCGACGGTCTCCGGCGTGAACATCACCGCGACGATGCTGAGGGCCAGCAGCACGACGAACACGATGTACGGGGTCCGCAGCGGGGAGCTGACGTGCTCGGCGAGGACGCCCGAGACGAGCGCGCCGAGACCGAGGCCGCCGATGTTCGCGGCCGTCGAGACGACCTCGAAGCGACGGTCGGACGCGTCGGCGCGGTGCCCGCGGTGCAGGTCGTGCAGGTGCGCTGTCGCCGTGGCCGTCAGCATGCCGATGCCCAGGCCGCTGACGAAGCGCGCACCCAGGAGGATGGCGAGGTTGGGTGTCGTCAGGAAGAGGACGGCCGCGACCAGCTCGAGACCGAGAGCCGGGACGAGGATCGTCTTGCGTCCCACCCAGTCCGAGATGTGGCCGGCGAGGACGAGGCTGATCATGACGCCGAGGGCGTAGACGGCGAAGATGACCGTGATCATGAACGTGGAGAAGCCGTCCCGCGCCTGGTACAGCGAGTACAGCGGCGCCGGGACGGTGGAGAAGGCCATGGCGCTCACGAAGGCCAGGGCGATGAACCAGAAGCCGGCGTGATGGCGAGCCGGGCTCGCGGATCGTTCACCGGACGAGGACCAGTGGAGTCCCGCCATGACACGGGGGGTCTGGGTAGACATGGGCATGTTCCTTCGCGCTCGAGGTGGATGCCTCCAGTGTTCGTCGACCGATCCATCAAGTCCAACGAATGTTTTCGAATACATCCATCGCGACTACAGATAGACTGGCGCCATGGAGCTCCGCCATCTCGAGTACTTCGTCTCCGTCGCCGAGGAGAGGAGCTTCACGGCCGCCGCGGCGCGACTCCACGTCGTCCAGTCCGCGGTCTCCGCCGGCATCAAGGCGCTGGAGCGTGAGGTGGGTGTGACGCTGCTGGACCGCACGTCCCGCCGGGTCGAGGTCAGCGACGCTGGCCGGGTGCTGCTCCCTCACGCCTACCGGACGCTCGACGCCGCGCGCGTGGGCCGCGATGCGCTCGCCGACGCGCGGCACGGCCTCCGCGGCACCATCCGGGTCGGGACGATGATCTCGGTCGGGGTCATCGACGTGCCGGGGCTCCTCGGGGACTTCCACCGTCGGCACCCCGGCGTCGTGCTGCAGCTCAGCGCGGCACCCTCAGGCTCACGTGGCCTCGTCGAGGCGGTGGTCGAACGCCGGCTCGACCTGGCCTTCGTCTCCTTGCCGGGCGACCCACCGCCTGGCGTGGTGCTGACCGAGCTGGGCCGCGAGCCCATGGATCTCGTGGTGCCGGGCGACCACCCGCTGGCGGGAGCAGGCTCGGTCTCGCTCACCGACCTCACCGACTTCGCCTTCATCGACTCGCCTCCGGGCTTCGGCAACCGCGTCGTCGTCGACCGTGCGTTCTCGGCCCTCGGCCTCTCACGACGGGTCACCGCCGACGTCGCCGACATCGCCACGGTCACCGACTACGTCCGCAACGGCCTCGGGATCGCCCTCCTGCCGCGATTCGCCCTCACCGACGTCGGTTCGCTGGCCGTCCTGGAGGTGTCCGACCCGCTGGAGTGGCCGATGTCCCTCGCGACCCCCGCGGACCGGACGCCCACCGCCGCGGCCGCGGCCCTGGCCGGTCTGATCCGGGACTCGTACGCACAGGGGCTCGACCGCCCCGGGCGGGCGTGAGGCGCGGGTAGAAGGCCTCGACGGGTCCGAGGCACAGCACCGCGATGGGGTCCCCGCCTTCCCACGTGGCCTGCTGATGTCCCGCCGACCTCATTTTCGAGGTGCTGCACTCAGGCCTTCAGAAAAGCGGCCGAGGTGGCAGAGCGGTGGATTCTCCACCGTATGAGGCCAAAATCCGGGTCATACGGTGGCGTACGCACCGCGCGGCCGGGTCGGGCGCTCATACGGTGGCGTACGCACCGCCCCCGGTCGAGCGTCAGGACGGAGACCTGCTGCGCTGCCGGCCCCGCCCCGCCCCGCCGGCAGGCATGGATCACTGCTGCGGCTTGGTCAGCGGGAACAGGATCGTGTCGCGGATGCTGAGGCCCGTCAGGTTCATGACGAGGCGGTCGATGCCCAGTCCCATCCCGCCGGTCGGTGGCATCCCGTACTCCAGCGCCGCGAGGAAGTCCTCGTCCACCTGCATCGCCTCCGCGTCCCCCGCCGCCGCCAGCAGCGACTGGGCCACCAGGCGCTCGCGCTGGTCCACCGGGTCCACCAGCTCGGAGTACGCCGTGCCCTGCTCGGCGCCGAAGATCACCAGGTCCCACTTCTCGGTGAGTCGTGGATCGAGGCGGTGCGGCCTCGTCAACGGCGCGTTCTCCTTCGGGAAGTCGGTGTAGAAGACCGGCGAGACGGTCGTCCCCTCGCAGAGCTCGCTGTAGATCTCCTCGAGCACGAAGCCCCACGACGGATCGATGTCCAGCTCCAGGCCGATCCGGTCGGCGTGCTTCAGCAGGATCGGGAGCGGTGTGTCAGCCGTGACCTCCTCGCCCAGCGCCTCGGAGACCGCCTGACAGATGGTCTTCACGGGCCACTCCCCTGACAGGTCGTACTCGACGACGTGCCCGTCGGCGTCCGCGCGGCGAGCCACGGGCGAGCCGTAGACCGCCGTCGCGGCCTCCTGGATCAGCTCCTGGGTGAGCACCCGCATGGTGCCGTAGTCACCGTAGGTCTCGTACACCTCCAGGGAGGTGAACTCGGGGTTGTGCTTGAAGTCGGCGCCCTCGTTGCGGAACTGCCGACCCACCTCGAAGACCTTCTCCATGCCGCCGACGATCAGCCGCTTGAGGTGCAGCTCCGTGGCGATCCGCAGGTACAGGTCCATGTCGTACGCGTTGATGTGGGTCTCGAACGGGCGAGCGTTGGCCCCGCCGTGGACGGTCTGGAGGATGGGGGTCTCGGCCTCCACGAAGCCCCTGGCCTGCAGGGAGTCCCGCACGCTGCGGACGATCTCGGTGCGCTGGTAGGCGATGGTTCGGGACTCCGGGCGGACGATGAGGTCCACGTACCGCATCCGCACCCGGGCATCGGGGTCGGTGAGCCCCTCGTGCTTGTCGGGCAGCGGACGCAGCGCCTTGCTGGTGAGCTGCAGGACGGTGGCTCGCACCGAGAGCTCCCCCCGGCGGGTCGTGATGACCTCGCCAGTCACGCTCACGTGGTCCCCCAGGTCGATCATGTGCTCCCAGAACGTGAAGGTGTCGGCGGAGACCTGTCCCGCGTCCACCATGACCTGCAGGTCGCCGGAGCCGTCGCGGAGCGTGGCGAAGCCGATCCTGCCGAGGTCGCGCTTCAGCAGCACCCGGCCCACCACCGACACCTCGATGCCGGTGTGGGTGTCAGGGGCGAGCGGGTCGTCGACGAGTCCACGCACCTCCGCCAGGGTGTGGGTGCGTGGCGCGGTGACCGGATAGGGGTCGACGCCGCTGGCCCTGATCCGGTCCAGCTTCTCGCGGCGCACCCGCATCTGCTGCGGCAGGTGATCGGTAGAGATGGCCTCGGCCACCACGTCCGGCGCCGGCGGCATGAGGGCAAGGACCGCCGCGGCGTGCTCGGCGTCCCCGGTCCGCAGCGTGTTCTCGGCGCCCTCCCGTCCCCGCAGCCTCCTGATCGACGGTGCGGTGAGGAAGCCCTCCGCGCTGCCGGCGGCGATGCCGACCCGCGGCAGGTCCGAGGTGTACTGGTAGCCGAGGTAGCGGGGTTGCCACTCCGGCAGGTACTTCGCGTTGGACCGGTAGAGCGACTCCAGCTGCCAGGTCCTGCTGGCGATGAGCAGGCCCTGACGCCACAACCTCGCCACTGGGCCGGCGCCGATCTGCGCGCCGCGCTCGAAAGCCTCGCGGAACATCGCGAAGTTGAGCGAGACCGGACCGATCCCGAAGGTCGTCGCCTCGCGGGCCAGGCTGGAGATCAGCAGCTCGACGAGCCCGTTGTCCGCGGACGGGTCGCGTCGCATCAGGTCCAGCGACAGACCCGAGTGGCCCCACGGGACGAGGCTCAGGAAGCCCCGCAGGTTCCCGTCGCCGTCGTGGCCCTCGACCAGCACGCACGCGCCGTCGAGCGGGTCGCCGAGCCGACCGAGCGCCATCGAGAACCCCCGCTCGTCTCCCCCGTCGCCGCGCCAGGACGCTGCGGCCTCGCCGAGCGCCGCGAAGTCGTCGTCGGTCAGGCTCGCGTGGCGTCGCACCCGGGTGGTGTAGCCGCGACGCTGCAACCGGGAGACCGGGTGGCGGACGGACTTCATGCCCGGCCCGGTGAGCGAGAACGTGCTCATGTCGACGATCGCCTCGTCCCCGATGGCCAGCATCGACAGGCCGGCGTCGGCGTAGGCGACGGCGCCCTCGTGCCCGGCCCCCATGACGGCGAGCGACCAGCCGTTGGCGCGGGCCTCGTCGCGCCAGCGCCCGATGGCCTCCGGCCACCGATCCGGGTCCCCGACAGGGTTGCCGCTGGCCAGGCTGACCGAGCCCACCGTGCGGTAGGAGACCCCTGCCCGGGCGGTCCGGACGTCGCCCGTGTCCCACACGACCGCCTTGTCCCGGCGGGTGGCGAAGTACCCCAACGAGTCGTGCTCGCCGAAGTCGCGCAGCATCGCCCGCACAGCCGCCTCCTCGGCGATCCCCAACGACCGGGTGCCCCGCGGCGACCGGAACAGGATCACCGCTGCGCCGAGCACGACGACGGCGCCGACCAGCCCGATCAGCAGGCGTGCCCAGCGCGGCGCAGTCGTCGAGGAGTCGAGCCCCGCCCGGCCGAGGTCGAGCAGGAACGTGTCGAGGACGTAGAGCGCCGACTCGCCGAAGTCGCTGGACCGGCCCGTGGCGGTGACCAGCGCCGCCCCGCCGAGGACCATCACCAGTCCCCCGACCACGAGCACGCTGGTCGCGGCGAGCACGCTGCCGGGGACCCGCCGAGCCACGAACTGGGATCGCACCCGGACTGCGAGCACGATCGCGGCTGCGACGATGACGAACCCGATCGTCGCGGGAACGGCCTTCTCGCCGTCGCTGATCGCCAGGACCCTCCCGATCTCGGGGACCCCGAGCCACCAGACGACGACGACCCACCACGCCGCCGCCAGCCGGCGACGCAGCGCGATGCCCGTGCCGAACAGCAGCGCCGCATAGACCAGGCTCGGGACGACCGGGATGGTCAGCAGCGAGATCACGTCCTGGGAGACCGAGAAGTAGCGGCGCCAGGGCGGCACCAAGGTCGCCAGCGTCGCGATCACGCCGAAGGCCAGCAGCACGCCGGCGAACAGGTCCGGCCAGCGGTCATCGGCGGGTGGGTGGACCTGGATCCTGCGCAGGACACGGTGCTCGGTCATCTAGGGCCCCCTCTTGTCCTCGGCTGCCGTCCGCGGCCGTCGTCCTGTCCCGGCCGGGTCCCGGCGTGGCGACGCTGCTCGGGCGACGTGGACGGAGGCGTCGGCGGCGAGCAGGCCGAGGCACAGGATCCACAGGCTCATGCCCACGATGTGCACGCGCTGGCCGGTGGCGGCCACCCACTCCGGTCCCACCTCGGCGAAGAAGCCGAAGACGGCGGTCGCGACGAGGCCAGCCAGCCAGAACAGCCACCACGCGGCGAGCGCGAACCACCTCGGGCCGACCCGCCGGGTCGTCAACCACGCAGCTGCCGTCCCGATGTACAGGCCGACGTCGGACACCGTGCTGAGCACCAGATGGAGATCACCCTGCCGCTGCTGCGCAGGGCTGGAGCAGACGATGTCCGGCCCGCAGGGCGTCGTGATGACGGCGGCCGCGGCGGCCGCGACCGCGAAGACCGCGGTGCCGCCCACCACCACCGGGCGACAGCGCCCCGGCGGCAGCGCCCGTCGGACACTCGGCAGGATCAGCAGCACGAGCACGCCGCACAGGAAGTCGGTCACGCGGGCCACCACCGCGAACGGCTCCCCCGGGGCGGACAGGTTGCTCACGACGTCACCCATGCCCTCGAAGCCCCGCAGCACCCAGTCGAGGACGAAGTTGGAGTAGAACAACCCGGCGACGGCACTGGTGAGCACCAGCGTCGTCGCTCGGCCCATCCCCCGGCCGCTCACCCGAGGCTCGTCTCGGACCTGGCACCAGCCGCCTGCCCGGTCGCGAACCCGCGCGCACCCGGGCTCGACAGGGCGAGGATGACCAGGATGCTCCCGCCGGACGTGAGGAGCTCCTGCACCCGGACCACCCGGTGGTCGCCGAAGAAGAAGTCGCTCATCGCGGCCAGCGCCGTGACGGAGCACGCCGCCATCAGGAGCAGCCGGGCCCAGTTGCGCCCGGCGAGGATGCCCACTGCCAGCCACCCGTCCGCCACGGCGGCGGCGAGGAGCACCGGCTGGCTCCACGGCTGGGACTCACCGACGCGCGGCCACAGGGCGGCCATGACGTATCCCGTCCCGCGTGCCAGCGCGACGCCCGCGCCGACCAGCACGGCGGACGGCCACCGCGCCTCGCGCTCGGGCGGATGCACCGGCTCGGCCCCGACCTCGGTGCCGCGCACGTCCAGGACGGGAAGGTCCCCGTCGGTACGGATCCGATCCCCGCCGCCGTTGACGTGGTGGTAGCCGGACGAGAAGTTCTTGATCGTCGCGACGGACGCGGACGGCACCGCCGCCTCGACCGAGGAGACCACGAAGTCCCGCTCCCGGTCGGTGTCCTCGGCAATGCGGTGCGTGACCTGCAGGGTGAACAGCGACAGACCCACCCTCCGGTCGAAGGTGGCGGCCGCCATCCAGTCCGTCCGGAACCCTCCCGGCAGGAGCCAGCCGTCCGGGCACCGCCAGAACCGCACGTGGTGGCGCTTCATCGGACTCCCCCGCACCTCTCGCTCGTACGCGAAGTCCTGCTGCCGGTCGAACAGCCGCAAGGGACTGACCGGCGCCGCCGGGTAGCTTCGGCGACGAAGCACGCTGGCCACGATGCCGATCGACGACTGCAGGTCCACCGGGTCGGCCAGCGTCCACCCGGCCGCGGCCATGGCGGCGTGGACCTGGCCCGGCCGCCCCAGGAACCCGAGGTTGACCGGGTCCCCGAGCAGCCCGTCGCTGGTCCGGGTCCGCCCGATGAAGTAGTCAGGCAGGTAGATCGCCGTGAGGATGCGATGCAGGCGGGGCAGCACGAGATAGCTGAAGAAGACCCAGAACACCACCAGCAGCAAGGTCGGCCAGCCGGGTCGCAAGCCGTCCCGCAGCAGCACGAAGGAGAACCACAGACCGGCCACCGACGAGAACGCGAAGAACCAGCCGTCGAGGACCTTGCTCGACGAGCCCGGCCGCGCGGTGCTCGTGGGCGCCATCGGGCCAGTCTGGACGGGCTGACTTCCCTGCGGAAGTGACCTCGTCCCCTACCGTGGAGGGATGCTTGCCGGACTGCTCGTCGCAGCGGGAGCGGCCCTCTGCTACGGGGTTGCGTCCGTCCTGGAGGCTGTCGCCACCCGCCGCACCGAGACGGTCCAGGGCCTGGACCCACGTCTGATGATGCGGCTGCTCCGGTCGTGGCAGTACGTGCTGGGAGTCGGTCTGGACGGTCTGGGCTTCCTGCTCAGCCTGCTCGCCGTCCGCACGCTGCCGCTCTTCGTCGTGCAGTCGGTCGTCGCCAGCTTCCTGGCCGTGACCGCCGTGCTGGGGGCGGTCTTCCTGAAGATGCGGCTGTCACGCGCCGACCGCATCGGGCTCGCGGTCGTCGTGCTGGGACTCGTGCTGGTCGGCGCCTCAGCGACGACCGACAGCAGCGTGGACGTGGGTCGCGCGGAGGAGTGGGGGGTCCTCGTGGCAGCCGTGCTGCTGACCGTCGCCTCCGTCCCGTTGGCCCGGTTGCCGGGCGCGGCCGGCGCCACGGCCCTCGGGGCCGTCGCCGGCCTGGCCTACGGAGTGACCGCCGTGGCGTCCCGGATGCTGCCCGGGGACCTCGCCCCGGACAAGCTGGGCGCTGACCTCGGCCCCCTGCTGGAGAGCCCCGCGACGTACGGCCTCGTGGTCGGCGGGGCCGTCGCGATGCTGACCTACTCGATCGCGCTGCAGCGCGGGAGCGTCACGAGGGCCACGGCACCGCTCGTGGTGGGCGAGACCGTGGTCCCGGCCGTTGTCGGCCTCCTCCTCCTGGGTGACCACCCACGCCACGGATGGGGCCCGGTCGCCCTGGCCGGGTTCGTCCTCGCCGTGGCCGGTGCCGTGAGCCTGGCCCGGCACGGGGAGCTCGAGCCGCCACCCGCCGGGTCATGACGGCGGAGCACAGCCTCCCGGGCCCTCCGGCCCTCCCACGATCCGTCTCCCCGCGCGACGGTGAACCAGGTGCCGCCGGCCCGGTGGCACGACGTCGCAGGAAGGACACGCAATGCAGAACCTCACGGTCCTGGGCACCGGTGTGCTCGGCTCACAGATCATCTTCCAGGCCGCGTACCACGGCAAGGACGTCGTCGCCTACGACATCAACGACGAGATCCTGGCCAAGCTGCCGGCGCGCTGGGAGTTCCTGCGCCAGCGCTACCTGACCGACCTGCCCGACGTGACCGAGGAGAAGCTCGACGCCGCCGTCGGGCGGATCCGTGCGACCAGCGACCTCGCCGACGCGCTGAAGGACGCCGACCTGGTCATCGAGGCCGTCCCGGAGGTGCTCGACATCAAGCGGGACACCTGGGCCAAGGTGGCCGCTGTCGCTCCCAGCCGGACGATCTTCGCGACCAACTCCTCCACCTTGCTGCCCAGCGCCATCGCCGACGCGACGGGCCGGCCCGACAAGTTCCTCGCGCTGCACTTCGCGAACGAGATCTGGCGCAACAACACCGGTGAGGTCATGGGGCACGCCGGCACGTCCCCCGAGGCGTTCGAGGCGGTCGCCCAGTTCGCCGAGGAGATCGGCATGATCGCCATCCGCGTCAAGAAGGAGCAGCCCGGCTACGTCCTCAACTCGCTGCTCGTCCCCCTGCTGAGCGCAGCGGCGGACCTGTGGGTGCGCGGCGTCGCCGACATCGAGACGATCGACCTGACGTGGCGCAAGGCCACCGGCGCTCCCGCGGGGCCGTTCCAGATCTTCGACGTCGTCGGCATGGAGACGCCGTACAACCTCAACGTCCACAGCGACGACCCGGTCAAGCGGGAGTTCGCCGAGATCCTCAAGCGCGAGTACATCGACAAGGGACGACTGGGGATCGCCACCGGCAAGGGGTTCTACGACTACGACACCTGACCGGTGCTGCTCGCTCGCTGCGTGCGGTCTGTCCGGGTGTCGGCCTTCAGGTCCTTGCGTAGGCTGGAGCCGTCGAACTGTTGGGGGTGATGCCGGTGAGCGAGCGGGACCGCAAGCTGCACGAGTATCGCCAGCGCCTGGAGGCTGAACGCGCCGGTCAGGACGACACCGAGGAGTCTGCCGAGGAGGCCGCGAAGGCCCGCGACCGACGCATCGCGAGCCAGTCCGCCTGGGTCGAGATCCAGGTCCAGCAGGCCATGCGCGACGGCGAGTTCGACAACCTGCCCGGCGCGGGCAAGCCCATCCCCGGTCTCGACCGCCCGCACGACCCGGACTGGTGGCTCAAGCGCCTGATCGAGCGGGAGAAGATCAGCGTCCTCCCGCCGGCGCTCGCGCTGCGGACCGAGGACGCCCGCCTGGACGACGTGCTGGACCGCGAGACCGTCGCGGACGGCGTGCGCCGGGTGGTCGAGGACTTCAACGCCCGCATCGTCGACGCCCGCCGGCAGCTCCAGGGCGGTCCCCCGGTGATCACCCCGCTGCGGGACGTCGAGGCCGAGGTGGACGCCTGGGCCCGCCGACGCGCCGACCGGGTGGCCGAGCAGAAACGCCGGCTCGCCGAGATCCGTGCCGCCGAGCGTGCCGCCGCTCCCGTGCCTTGGTGGCGGCGACTCCTCGCACGTCTGCGCAGCACGTTCGGACGCCACGCGTGATCCGCTGTCGTACCGGCCCGGCAGACTGATGGGCGTGCCGACGCCCGACGAGCTGCCCCAGACCCGCGAGCTCGCGCTGCCCACAGACGTCAACGTCATGTTGACGCTGTCGCTGCTGCGTCGTGGTGCAGGCGACCCGACGACCAGGCGCGACGGGACAACGCTGTGGCGCACGAGCCGCATGGCGTCCGGTCCGGTCACCTACCGGCTGCGTCAGCCGCACCCGCGTCTCGTGACGGCCCACGCGTGGGGGCCGGGCGCGGCGGAGATGCTCGACGGCCTGCCGGCGCTCGTCGGCGCGGACGACGACCCGACCGGGTTCGAGCCCCGCCACCCGATCGTCATCGACTCGCACCGCCGCCACCCCGGGCTCCGTGTCCCCCGCACCGGTCGCGTGCTGGAGGCCCTGATCGGCGGCGTCATCGAGCAACGTGTCGTGGGCCTCGACGCGTTCGCGGCCTGGCGCCGGCTCCACCTGCGCTTCGGCGATCCCGCGCCGGGGCCCGCCCCCGACGGCATGCGGGTGTTCCCGACCGCCGAGACGTGGGCCTCGATCCCCTCGTGGGAGTGGCACCGCGCCGGGATCGACCCGCAACGCGCCCGCACGGCGCAGGCCTGCGCGCGGGTGGGCCAGCAGGTCGACGGCCTGGTGGCCAGGCACGGTCGAGACCATGCCGCCGTCCGTCGCGGCCTCCGCAGCATCCCCGGCGTCGGCGTCTGGACGGTCGCCGAGGTCGGCATCCGTGCGCTGGGAGACGCCGATGCGGTCTCGTTCGGCGACTTCCATGTCGCCAAGGACATCGGCCTCGTCCTCGCCGGCCGACCGTTCGACGACGCCGAGCTCGAAGAGGTGCTGGAGCCGTGGCGTCCGCACCGCCAGCGCGTGGTCCGCCTCATCGCCCTCAGCCCCCTGGCCCGGCCGGAGCGCCGTGGTCCACGCAGCCCCCGGGTCGACTACCGCTCGATCTGACACGATGAGTCCCGATCATGGACGACTCGACACCTGCTCGCGACCTCGTCGCGCCCGTCCGGCGGCGCCCCGCGCCGTCCGCGGTCGTGCAGCGCATCCCCGGCTGGGTGCGGGTGGCGCTGGCGATGTTCGCCGTCGGCTGGGGTGCCAACCAGTTCGCCGCGATGTTGCTCGTCTACCGAGCGGAGGACGGCGCATCCAGCGAGATGGTCACCGCCCTCTTCGGGGCGTACGCCCTCGGCCTGATCCCGGCGCTGCTGATCGTCGCCCCGATCTCCGACCGGATCGGGCGACGACGGGTCGTGCGTCCGGTCCTGGTGCTGTCGACCATCGCCACCGTCGTGCTGATCGTCGGGCGCGACAGCTTCGAGCTGCTGCTCATCGGTCGGCTCGCCGCCGGCATCGCGTCCGGTGCGGCGTTCGCCCCCGGAACTGCGTGGGTCAAGGAGCTGTCGGCTGATCGTCCCGGCGGCACCGGGGCCCGACGAGCCACCCTCGCCCTGTCAGCGGGATTCGGCTCCGGTCCGCTGGTGGCCGGCATCTGTGCGCAGTGGCTCCCGGCCCCGACGATCGTGCCGTACGTCCCGCACCTCGCGCTGATGGCGCTGGTCATCGCCGTGGCGTGGCACGCTCCCGAGCCGTTCGTGCCGCGCAGCGCCGACGAGCCGCGTCGACGCAGCCATGTCCGTGAGGCCCTGCTGTCCCGGCCGTTCCTGATGGCCATCCTGCTCACCGCGCCGTGGGTGTTCGGCGCCGCCTCGACCAGCTTCGCCACCCTCCCCACGTTCGTCGAGATCGGCGTCGCCCCGATCGCCGTGACCGGCGCCCTCGCGGGTCTGACGCTGTGGACGGGCGTGGCCATCCAGCCGCTCGGCCGACGTCTGGGCGACCCGAGACTCATCATCACCACCGGTCTCGGGGCCGCAGCGGCCGGTCTGGCGACGGGGATCCTGCTCGACCTGACCGGCCTGGCCTGGCTGGTGCTCCCCGCCGCGATGCTGCTCGGCGCGGCGTACGGGCTGGTCCTCGTCGGCGGCCTGACCGCAGTCGAGGCGCTCGCACGTCCTGACGACCTCGGCACCCTCAACGCGGTGTTCTACAGCCTCACGTACGTCGGCTTCGCCGCTCCGCTGCTCAACACCCTGGCGCTCACCGCGATCTCCCCGGAGACACTGATGCTCGCCGGCATCGCGGCGATCGCCGCCACCGTGCCCCTGGTGTTCGCCTCCCGTCCTGGTCGGCCGCGCTGATCGAGAAGACGTTGCCCGACGGGTCGAGCACGGCGTAGCGCGCCGCGACGTGGTCGTCGCCCTTGGGACAGACCAGGACGCTCACATCGTCCGCAGGATCGCCGCTGCCAGCTCATCGGGACGGCTCAGCGCGGCCAGGTGTCCCCCGGCGACGGTCTCGACCTCGAGACCGAGGCGCTCGCGGGCGACCCGGCGCTGGAAGGACAGCGGGAAGAGGCGGTCGTCGGCGCCGGCGATCACCCGGGTCGGCACGTCGGGCCACCCGGCCGGGCCCCACGGCGCCGCGAAGACGGTGTCGGTCTCGTCGGGCGACGGCTGCAGGGTCGTGAGCGTCTCGGGTGGCAGGTCGTGGAAGAAGTAGACGTCCGCGTCGAGACCAGCGTCGGGGTCGCGTCCTTCACGGACGTCGTTGGCCGCGCGGGCGGGTCCCGACCCGGTGGCCTCCCACCACTCGCCGGCGGTCTCGCCGGGTCTCGGGATCATCGCGTTGATCAGCACCAGCTCGCGGGGTGCGATGCGGTCCGCCGCCCACGACGCCGAGAATCCGCCGAGCGACTGCGCCACCAGCACCACCTCCCGGTACGGCGCTGCCGCATCGACCACCAGGTCGACGTACTCGGGCAGGCCCTGCGAGGGATCGGGGCCGGGCAGGGTCACCGCGACGCTCGGGACGTCCCTCGCATCGAGGCGTTGCCGGACCAGGTCCCAGAAGGACGCGAGCCCGCCCGCCCCGGGGACGAAGACGTATGTCGGCGTGCTCATGCGTGCACCGTACGACTCCCGGTCGCGGCGGACAAGGGCTCTGAGGCGGGCCCCTCCGTCACTCGAAGGGGGTGGGATCCCCCGCGCCGACGCGCACGACCTCGGCCGGGCCGTTGGAGAAGTCGACGACGGTCGTCGGCTCGGCGATGACGTCCTCGCCGGACTCGATGACGGCGTCGATCTGCCCGTCGAGCTCCTCGGCGATGACCCAGGCGGCGCTCATCGCCTCGGTCTCCCCCGGCAGGATCAGGGTCGTGGAGAGCAGCGGCTCGCCCACGGCCGCCAGCAGCGCCGCGACGATGCGGCTGTCGGGGATGCGTACGCCGACCGTCTTCTTCTTCTCGTGCAGCAGCCGTCGCGGGACCTCGCGGGTCGCCGGGAGGATGAACGTGTACGGGCCCGGGGTCGCGTTCTTGACCGCGCGGAAGATCGCGTTGTCCACGTTGACGAAGTGGCCGAGCTGCGCGAAGTCCTTGCACACCAGCGTGAAGTGGTGCTTGGAGTCGAGCTTGCGGATCGAGCGGATGCGGTCGAGCGCGTCCTTGTTGCCCAGCTGCGCACCGAGCGCGTACCCGGAATCGGTGGGGTAGGCGATCAGCCCACCACTCGTGATGATGGCCGCGGCCTGGTCGACGGACCGCTGCTGAGGGTTCTCGGGGTGGATGTCGATGAAGCGCATGTGCTGAGGCTACGACCAATGCCCGGACATGGCGAAGGGCCGTGCGACCCGCACGGCCCTTCGCCAGCCATCAGCTGAAGATGCTGACGCCTCCAGGGCCCACCAGGAGCGCGACGACGATCAGCACGGCTCCGTACAAGAAGTCACGCTGGACGAGCCGGATGACTCCGAACACGCCGATGATCACTGCGGCAATCCACAGAATGGTCTCCCACATGGTTTCCCTCCCTGTCGGTGACGACTCGTGTCGTCGGCAAAGCGGGTACCCAAGGTGACGCTGCCCAATCATGTGCGTCCCTGCGTGTGACCTGGGTCACGGGTTCTCGTTCCGGGATGCGGACGTGTTCTCGCGCTCAGCGACACCCGTCACGCGGCGACCTACGCTGACGACGACCGTGAACCGTCGTCCGTCTTCGAGAGGGGTGCACCTGATGAGTGACGTCACCCTCACCCTGTCCGAGCGCCGCGAGCGGCAGGCCGCCCATCAGGATGCCAGGACGACGCACCTGGCGTCACGCGAGGCCCTGCTGACACCACGCCGGAGCAACGACGAGCTCCGGGCGATCGCCGAGGCGGCACACGAGCGTCTCGCCGACACGGACACCGACACCGTCCTCGCCTGGGTCGGGCAGGAGTTCGGCTACCGGACCGCGGTCGCGTGCTCGATGGCCGACGCGGTCCTCCCCGCGGTCGTGGCACGCCACCTCCCCTGGGTCGACACGCTCTTCCTGGAGACCGGCTATCACTTCGCCGAGACGATCGGCACCCGCGACGCGGTCGAGGCGTCGATGCGGCTGACGATCGTCGACGTGAGGCCGCGCCTCAGCGTGGCCGAGCAGGACGCCGAGTTCGGCGAGAAGCTCTACGAGCGCGATCCCGGCCTGTGCTGTGCGATGCGCAAGGTCGAGCCGCTGCACGAGACCCTGCAGGGCTACGAGGTCTGGATCACCGGCGTCCGCCGCGACGAGGGGCCGACCCGCGCGAACACCCCCTTCATCAGCTGGGACGACAAGAACAGCCTGGTGAAGATCAACCCGTTGGCGGCCTGGACGTTCGACGACCTGCTGGCGTACGCCGAGTCCAACGACATCATCGTCAACCCGCTCGTCAACGACGGCTACCCGTCGATCGGCTGCGCCACCTGCACCCGAAGGGTCGCCCCCGGTGAGGATCCGCGCGCCGGCCGGTGGGCGGGGCTCGACAAGACCGAGTGCGGCCTGCACACCTGATCTGCTTGCTCCACCCGCACCTGCACCGACAAAGGGAACGATGACCCAGACGAAGGAACGCCGCCTCACCCAGCTCGAGTGGCTGGAGTCCGAGGCGATCCACATCATCCGCGAGGTGGTCTCCGAGTTCGAGCGCCCCGTGCTGCTCTTCTCCGGCGGCAAGGACTCCGTCGTGATGCTGCACCTCGCCACGAAGGCGTTCTGGCCCGCGCCCGTGCCCTTCCCCGTCCTGCACGTCGACACCGGGCACAACTTCCCCGAGGTGCTCGCCTTCCGTGACGCCACGGTGGAGCGGCTCGGCCTGCGGCTCGAGGTCGCGAGCGTCCAGGACTACATCGACGACGGTCGTCTGCGCGAGCGCAGCGACGGCACCCGCAACCAGCTGCAGACCCAGCCCCTGCTCGACGCGATCACGGACGGCCGGTTCGACGCGGTCTTCGGTGGTGGCCGCCGCGACGAGGAGAAGGCCCGCGCCAAGGAGCGCGTGTTCTCCCTGCGCGACGAGTTCGGCCAGTGGGACCCGCGCAACCAGCGTCCCGAGCTGTGGAACCTCTACAACGGTCGGCACCGGCCCGGTGAGCACGTCCGGGTCTTCCCGCTGAGCAACTGGACCGAGCTCGACGTCTGGCAGTACATCGGCGCCGAGGACATCCAGCTCCCCGAGCTCTACTACGCCCACCAGCGCGAG
The DNA here is from genome assembly GCF_003065605.1 of Aeromicrobium chenweiae. Lineage (GTDB taxonomy): Bacteria > Actinomycetota > Actinomycetes > Propionibacteriales > Nocardioidaceae > Aeromicrobium > Aeromicrobium chenweiae. The sequence continues at coordinate 1,996,262 of NZ_CP026952.1, forward strand.
GTCTTCGAGCGCGACGGCATGCTCGTCGCCGTCAGCGACGTCTCCCTCCCCCGCGACGGCGAGACCGTGGAGAAGCGCCAGGTCCGCTACCGCACGGTCGGCGACATGTCCTGCACCGGAGCCGTCGAGAGCGACGCGGTGACCGTCGAGGACGTCATCGTCGAGGTCGCGGCGACCCGGCTCACCGAGCGAGGCGCGACCCGCGCCGACGACCGCGCGTCCGAGGCGGCCATGGAAGACCGCAAGAAGGAAGGCTACTTCTGATGCGTACGCTCCTGCGCCTCGCGACCGCCGGCTCCGTCGACGACGGCAAGTCCACCCTGGTCGGCCGGCTCCTGTACGACTCCAAGTCCGTCCTCGCCGACCAGTTCGACGCGGTCGAGCGGGTCAGCCGTGACCGCGGTCTGGCGTCCGCCGACCTGGCGCTGCTGACCGACGGCCTGCGCTCCGAGCGCGAGCAGGGCATCACGATCGACGTCGCGTACCGCTACTTCGCGACCGCCGAGCGATCGTTCATCCTGGCCGACTGCCCCGGGCACGTGCAGTACACCCGCAACACCGTCACGGGCGCCAGCACCGCCGACGTCGTCGTGCTGCTGGTGGACGTCCGCCACGGCATCCAGGAGCAGACGCGCCGCCACCTCGCGGTCGCTTCGCTGCTGCGCGTCCCGCACGTCGTGGTGGTGGTCAACAAGATCGACCTCGTCGATTTCGACGAGGACACGTACACCCGGGTCTCCGACGAGGTGCTGGCCTCCGCCCGGAGCCTCGGCCTGCACGACGTCGCGACGATCCCGGTCTCCGCGCTGGACGGCGACAACGTGGTCGAGCGATCCACCCGCACGCCCTGGTACGACGGGCCCAGCCTGTTGTCGTTCCTCGAGCAGCTGTCCCCGGTGGGCGACCCCCACTCCGAGCCGCTGCGCTTCCCGGTGCAGATGGTCATCCGCCCCCAGTCCGCTGCCGGCGAGGAGTTCCGCGACTACCGCGGGTACGCCGGACAGATCTCGTCCGGGCTCGTGCGCGTCGGCGACGCCATCACGGTCCAGCCGAGCGGACGCACCAGCGTCGTGACCGGCATCGACTTCGCCGGACGCGAGCTCACCGAGGCGTACGCACCCCAGTCGGTGACGCTGCGGCTCCAGAACGACATCGACATCTCCCGCGGTGACCTGATCGTGACCTCGCGCAGCGTCCCGGCGGTCACCCAGGACATCGACGGCACGATTGCGTGGCTCGCGGAGAGCAGCCTCGCACCGGGCACCAAGGTGCTGCTCAAGCACGGGACCCGGACCGTCCAGGCGATGGTCAAGGTCATCAGCGGCAAGCTCGACCTCGACGACGCCCGGCTCCTGCCGGCGGACTCGCTCGGCCTGAACGACATCGGGCACGTCACGCTGCGCCTGGCCTCGCCCATCCCCGCCGAGGAGTACCTCCACTCGCGAGGCACGGGTGCGTTCCTGCTCATCGACGGCCAGGACGGCACCACGCTGGCGGCCGGCATGGTCGGCGACGCCCTGCTCGACACCAAGGCCGAGGTCGCATCGGCTGCCGCCGCTACAGTCTCTGCATGACCGGAAGCCTCCCGCTGACCCTCCGGATCGCGGGACGTCGCGTCGTCGTCGTCGGTGGCGGGCACGTGGCCACCCGGCGCACGCTGTCCCTACTCGAGGCCGGCGCGGCCGTCGTGGTGATCTCGCCGGAGGTCTCGGACTCGTTGGCGTCGTCGATCGGGCGCGGTGACGTCGAGTGGGTCCAGCGGACGTACGTCACCGGTGACCTCGAGGGCGCATGGCTGGTGCAGACCGCGACCGACTCCCCCGTCGACGACCTCGTCGCCCACGACGCCGAGGCGGCCCGCATCTGGTGCCTGAAAGGCGGCGACCCCGAGCACGCGACCGCGTGGGCGCCGGCCGTCGCCCGCGTCGACGACGTGCTCGTCGCCGTCAGCGGCGGTGGGGACGCAGGACGCGCCACCGCGCTGCGGGACGGCGTGGCCGCGGCGCTGCAGGCCGGCGAGCTGCCCATGCGCCACCGCACCCACCACCCGGACGGCTTCGTCGCGCTCGTCGGCGGCGGTCCCGGCGATCCGGGACTTCTCACGACCCGCGGGCGTCGCCTGCTTGCCGAGGCGGACGTCGTGGTCGTCGACCGCCTCGCGCCGCACGCGGTGCTCGCGGAGCTCGACGCCGACGTGGAGGTGATCGACGTCGGCAAGATGCCCGACCACCACCCGATCCCCCAGCACGAGATCAACGCGCTGCTGGTGGACCGGGCACGTCAGGGCAAGGTCGTCGTCCGCCTCAAGGGCGGCGACCCGTACGTGTTCGGCCGTGGCGGCGAGGAGCTGATCGCATGCCGCGAGGCCGGGATCCCGGTCGAGGTCGTCCCCGGCGTCACGAGCGCCATCTCGGTCGCGGCGGCTGCCGGCATTCCCGTGACGCACCGCGGCGTCGCCCGCGGGTTCTCGGTCGTCACCGGGCATGAGGAGATCGGCTCCCTGCCGCACGACGGCGGCCACACGCTGGTGATGCTGATGGGGGTCCGGCGGCTGGCCGAGACGTGCGCGGACCTGATCGCGGCAGGACACCGCAGCGACACCCCGGCGGCCATCGTCGAGCGCGGCTTCAGCCCGAGCCAGCGGGTCACCGTCGCGACCCTCGCGACCCTCGCGGACACGGCCGCGGCAGGCGGCGTCGAGTCGCCCGCGATCACGATCATCGGTGACGTCGTGGCGCTCTCCCCGGCCTGGTCGGCTCGCGCGCTCGCCTGACCCGTCAGCGCTCCAACAGCACGATGGTCCCGAGCCGCGTCAGCAGCCCGGGACCATCGTGGTGTGCGACTACTTGATCGTGCCGTCGCCCTCGCCCTCGACCCGCTTGTCGTGCACGAGCTCGCCCTCGGCGTCGACCGGGGTGATCGTCACCTTGAAGGTGATCGGCGAGTTCTTCTGGTACTTGAAGTTCTCCCCGTACGTGTACGACTCGCCCGCACCGAAGGGGTAGATGCCCTTCTCGTTGTAGGCGCCCGTGACGATGCCCTCCTTGTTGACCTTCTGCTGCTCGAACAGGGCGTCGTCGACGACCGCGTCCATGCCCTGCAGGTACTTCCAGTCCTTGTAGCGCGGCTCGACGCTGACCAGGGACGAGCCGAGATCGACCGGCTGGCCGTTGTTCGTGATCACGTAGTTGACGAACACGATGTCGTCGCCCTTGTCGAGCAAGGGCTTGTTGGTGTCGGGATCGACGAACTGACCGGTCCTGGTCGCCTTCGTCGTGCCGACCTGGTAGATGTCGACCGTGATGTCGCCGGCCTTGACCGTCGAGATCTTCTCGCCGCCCTCCAGCGCGGGCTTGGCCCAGGCGGGCTGGTTGCCGGAGGCCGCAGGAGCCGCGGAGGTCTCCTCGGTCGGCTCGGGCGCGGGTGCAGCCGCGGACGACTTCTTGTCGTCGGCCGGCTCGTCGGAGTCGGAACCGCCGCAGGCGGCGAGCCCCACGAGGGCGAGAGAAGCGATGGTGGCCGCGGCGACACGGCGTGAGCGAGTGATGAACATGCAGTCCCCAATCTGTGCAAGCCGGCGGCAGCGGTCGACACTCAGGAAGCCGACAGGAGGCGCCACCAAGCCCGGCGAGACACACTGTAACGAAGATCCACCGCTCGCGCCGACGGCGGAGGCGCTCAGGCGGCGCGGGGTCTCTGCTTCGTGAACCTCGCATGGCGGCGCGGTCTCTGCTCGGGATCCACCCGGCGCGGCGGGATCACCTCGATGACGCCGTCGGGGGCCATCCGCGCGGTCCATTCGCCTTCGTGGAGCAAGAAGTGGTGGAAGTGGCACAGCAGGGCCGCGTTGTCGAGGTCGGTGGGGCCTCCTTCGGCCCAGAAGTTGAGGTGGTGCGCCTCGCACCATGCGGGCGGCCTGTCACAGTCGGGAAACACGCAGCCCTTGTCGCGCACGGCCAGCGCCAGACGCTGGTGGCGGTCGTAGATGCGTCGCGTGGTGCCGAGGTCGAGGACCTTGGACTCCGAATCCAGGTAGAGCGCGACGAGGCGGGCGTTGCACGCCAGGCGTTGGGCCTTCCTCGCCGAGGTCGTCGTCCCGGACGTGTTGGTCGCGGTGCCGCGCCCGGTCCGCAGGTCATCGACGTCGACGGTGACCGCGACGGTGGCCGCCAGACCTCCCGACTGCGGGAGGGCGCCGGTCGGCAGGTGCTCGATCAGCTCGACGAACGCGTGTCCCATCCTCTGGTCCCGTGGCAATGCGTTGAAGTCCCCGACGTCGAGACCACGGCGGGCGGCGTTGATGGCCGCACGGCGCGGGGCGATGATCCCTTCGATCGCAGCCCTCAGGGTGTCCGCATCCGCGTCCGGGATGAGGAAGGTCCCACGGGTGGTGCCGTCGCCACGGCGTTTGATCGTCAGGCGGGTGGCCTCCCAGGCCTTCTCCTCCTCGCGACGGACCTGCTCGCCGAGCACCTCGTCGGCGCCATCGGGGTCGATGACCTCCAGCACCCGGTTGGCCAGCCGGCGCAGGTCATCCAGGTGGTGACGACCGGCGAGCTCGATCAGGTGGGCCTCAGCATCCGTGCGCTCCTGCTCGCCGACCCACTCCGGCAAGCGGTCGATGGCCTGCATGATCACCTTGGCCTGATCGGTGGAGATCTCACCGGCTGCCCACGCGGCACGGGTGGTCTCGGCGCTCGACGTGCTCCGCGCCAGAGCGGCCAGCTTGGCCGCGTCCGCCTTGGGCATCCCCGTCGTCGAGGCCAACCATGCAGTGACGGACGGCGCGCCGTCGTCCTTCGGCAGTCCCATGGCATCGGCCGACGCCGCCAGCCTGCACATCAGCGCGTCCAGCGCGGTACGGGTCTGCTGGACCGCACCGACCACCTCGCGGACCTCCGCACCGGTCAGGGACCAGGGCTCCAGCGCGGCCGCGTCCTGGGTGAGGCCGGACAGCTGGTCGAGGATCATCTGGAGCTCCACGGATGGATTAGAACGTATGTTCGATTCTACTCCACGGACGCCTCGCGGCACAACCTCCTTCCACCGCATTCTTCCCGCCATCGCGGCAGATTCGGGTCGATACTTGACCATGCGCAGCGCCCGGACACGTCCCATGAGCATCGCCGTCGCGGTCGTGCTGCTGGTGACCGCCGCCTGCGGCAACGGCCAGAGCATCGACCGCGGCCCCCTGCCCGACGGCGTCGCGATCCACGTCGACCAGTCACGTATCGAGCGCAAAGGACGTGAGGTCTTCCTGCGCGTGCACAACGACGCCGGCCGCTCCATCACGGTCACGAGCTTCACGCTCACGTCGCCGCGGTTCGCGACGGTCAGGTGGTCCGGCACGGAGACGATCGGCCCCACGTTCGAGACAGACCTCGAGTTCGACATGCCACGCGGTCGTTGCGGCAGCGCCCTCGACGCCAGGCTCCAGCTGACGTATCGGATGGGGTCGGGCGACCTGCGGACGTCGACCGTCGACGTCGAGGACCCGTACGGCAATGCGGCCTACGTCGTCGACCGGGACTGCGCCCAGGAGACGCTCGAGAAGGCTGCCACGGTCACCGTCGGGACACCGACCGTCGCGGCCCGCGACGGAGGGCCGGTCCTGAGCCTGCCGATCACGTTGGCACCGACCGGCGACGTCGCCGGCGTACGCCTCACCGGCTTCGCCTCGACGACGCTGTTCCGCCAGGCGGGACCGACGCGACTCGACGTGCGCCTGGACCCGGGCGACCCGCCGACCACCGTCCAGATGTCCGTCGTGCCCGCGCGCTGCGATCCGCACGCCCTGGCCGAGGACAAGGTCGGCACACTGTTCGGGGTCGAGGTGTCCGGACCCGGTCTGCCCGAGAACGCCTCGTACTTCCTGCCGCTCACCCGGGCGCAGCGGGCCGCGCTCTTCGGCTTCTTCCGCGATCGCTGCGGGATGACCTGAGCCCTCGCGACGGGAGGCTAGCTGGGCTGCGCCTCCAGCCAGCGGGCCAGGTTGCGCTCGCCCTGGCGCATGATCAGGTGGTGCCCCGCGACGAACGCCGGCCGCAGGAACCAGCCGGTCAGCCGCATCCAGCGCCGGTCGACCGCCACCCGCCAGTCGATCCGCATCGAGCAGGCACCGGTGCCGGTGTCGGTGAACGTGACCACTCCCCTGCCTCGTAGGTCGCCCGAGGACGTGAAGCGCAGCGTCTCGGGCCGGCTCCGCTCCAGGTCGTCCAGCGAGAACCGCAGGGCGTACCCGAGCACGCTCCTGGCCCGCAGCCGCAAGGTGTTCCCGTCGTACGACTCGGTCTGCACCGATGGCCACCACACCATCGGGTCGTCGGTCGCCAACCACTCGTCGAGGACGTCCCAGAGCCCTTCGCGCGACCGCGCCACCGTCCAGTGGGAGACGAGCGTGTACTCCGAGCTCATCGAACCGGCCTGGAGCGGCGCAGCCACCACAGGCCGACGAGCGGGAGGACCAGCGGGACAAAGCCGTACCCGCGGCCGAAGTCGGACCACACCGTCTCGTCGGGGAACAGGTCCGGGTCCGCGAGCGACAGGACGCCCACCACCAGGACGCCGGCGAGCTCGATGCTGATGGTCGTCAGCGCGAGCCGCTGGCGGTCGGTCGCCAGGGCGTACGTGGCGAGGACGTAGACGATGCCGGCGACCGCCGAGAGCACGTACGGCACCGCGGTGTCGGACTCGACCTTGGCGATCAGCTGGTAGAGGGACCGGGCCGACGCCGCCAGCGCGAAGACCGCGTAGACCGCGACCAGCACCCGGCCGAAGCCGTGCGAGGTGTCCGAGCGCTCAGGCATACGTGCCCTTCCAGATGCCGAGGAGCCGGACCGACAACGCTGCCACGGTGATCATGGCGATCACCACGACGCCGGTCCCCCAGCGTGACTTCTCTGCGATGCCCCACAGCACGGCGGCCGGCGGGATCACGACGAGCGTGACGAGGTAGGAAACGAACAGCACGCCGTCGACGTCACGATCGGTGCGGCCGAGCGCGATCGAGCCGCCCACCAGCAGGGCCACGAGCAGGATCTCCAGCACCGCGATGGCATAGAACAACGGGTTGCTGAAGTCCTGCCGTCGGTACGTGTGCCAGCCGGCGTAGGCGGCGATGACGACGGCGAGGATCGCGATGCCGTAGGCGACGAGATCGGTCACACGCTGCCTTTGCTCCGAGCCGCCTCACGGGGGCGGCGATGTCCAGATGTCCGAGGAGAAGTCTCCCACGCGACACCGAGCCGGACGCTGCCGGTCCGGGTCAGCTGAACGCGTTCTGACCCGTCAGGGCCTGGCCGAGGATCAGCTGGTGCATCTCGACGGTGCCCTCGTAGGTCAGCACCGACTCGAGGTTGTTCATGTGGCGGATCACCGGATACTCCAGCGAGATGCCGTTGGCTCCGAGGATCGTGCGGGACGTCCGGCAGATCTCGAGCGCCTCGCGGACGTTGTTGAGCTTGCCGAAGCTGACCTGCTCGGTCGTCAGGCCCACGTCATCCTTGCGGCGGCCGAGGTGCAGCGCCAGCAGCAGGCCCTTGTGCAGCTCCAGGCACATGTCGGCGAGCTTGGCCTGGGTCAGCTGGAAGCCCCCGATGGGGCGGCCGAACTGCTCACGCGTGCGGGCGTAGTCGAGCGCCGCCTCGTACGACGAACGCGCCGCGCCCATCGATCCCCAGACGATGCCGTACCGCGCCTCGGTGAGGCACGACAGCGGCCCCTTGAGCCCGCGGACCTCGGGGAACCGCGCGGAGTCGGGCAGCCGGACGCCCTCCAGGATCAGCTCGGCCGTCGCGGACGCCCGCAGCGACATCTTGTGCTTGATCTCGCGGGCCGAGAATCCCGGCGAGTCCGTGGGGACCGCGAAGCCGCGGATGCCCTCGTCGGTCTGCGCCCAGACGACCGCGACGTCCGCGAACGTGCCGTTGGAGATCCACATCTTGGTGCCGTCGAGGACCCAGTCGCCGCCGTCGCGTCGGGCGGTCGTCCGCATGCGGCCGGGGTCGGAGCCGTGGTCGGGCTCGGTCAGACCGAAGCACCCGACGATCTCGCCGGCACCCATGCCGGGGAGCCAGCGCTGCTTCTCCTCCTCGGACGCCCAGCGCCAGATCGCGTACATCGCCAACGAGCCCTGCACCGACACCATGGACCGGATCCCGGAGTCGCACGCCTCGAGCTCCGCGCACGCCAGGCCGTAGTCGACCGACGACATGCCAGGCAGCGTGTAGCCCTCCAGGTGCATGCCGAGCAGCCCCAGCTTGCCGAACTCGCGGAAGAGCTCGCGCGGGGCCGGGACCTTCCCCGCCTCGAACCACTCGGCGACGTCCGGCTGCACCTGCTGCGCGAGCATCGTGCGAACGCTGTCGCGGACCGCGACCTCGTCGGGGCTCAGGAGATCGTCGAGCGAGAGCGGGTCGAGACGGTCGAAGGCAGGCATGCGTCCACGGTAATGGCATCCGGGCGAGCACCTAGGATGAAGCGGACACGCCGGAGGTTCTGGCGTCTCTGACCCATCCCCACCGGAGGCAGCAGCGAATGGCTCGTAGGAAGCTTCTGGGAAGGGAGAACACCGTGTCGTCATCCGCGCGGCTGAGAGTTGCGGGCGAACCGGGCGACGAGCCGGGCGGTGCTGCCAATCTCGGCGATCTCCTGACCAGGGTCGGTCGCGGCGACGAGATCGCGTTCGCGGCCGTCTACGACGCGCTCGGCGCCTCGGTGTTCGGCCTGGCGCGGCGCGTCATCCGCGATCCGTCCCGTGCCGAGGAGGTCACGCAAGAGGTGTTCATCCAGGTGTGGCAGTCAGCCGCCCGTTTCGACGCAGCCCGAGGCAGCGCCAAGAGCTGGGTCCTCACGCTCGCCCACCGCCGCGCCGTCGACGCCGTGCGGCACGACCAGGCAGCGACCAACCGCGAGAACCGCTACGACTGGTCGAACGGCCCCGACTACGACGAGGTCGAGGAGACGGTGACGATCAGCCTCGAGCACGAGCAGGTCAAGCGGTGCCTCGACGGGCTCACCGAGCTGCAGCGCGAGGCGGTCACGCTGGCGTACTACCAGGGCTACACGTACGCCGAGGTCGCCACGACCCTCGAGGCCAACGCCGCCACGGTCAAGACCCGGATGCGAGACGGCATCGTCCGCCTGCGCGACTGCATGGGGGTGGCGTCATGACCGACCTGCACTCCCTGCTCGCGCCGTACGCGCTGAACGCCCTGGACCGCGAGGAGCGCGACCGCTTCGAGGCCCACCTGGACCAGTGCACCCACTGCCAGGACGAGCTCGCCGGGTTCGTGGCCACCGCGGCGCGCCTCGGTGACGCGGTCGGGCACACCCCGCCGCCCGCCCTGCGTGACCGGCTGCTGGCCGAGATCAGCCAGACGCCGCAGGAGCGGCCCGTCGTCACCGCGCTCGCGCAGCGTCGCGGCCTGCGACGTACGCTCCCCCGTCTCGCGATGGCGGCAGCGTTCCTGATCGGGGCCGCCGGCGTCGGCGGCTACGTGGTGGAGCACCAGAACGCCTCGCAGGAGCGCCAGCACAACGCCCAGGTCCAGCGCGTGCTGGCATCGGCCGATGCGCAGACCGTCGAGAAGGTCTTCGACGACGGCGGCAACGTCCGCATGGTCATGTCGCCGTCCAAGGACGCCGCGGTGATCTTCGCGAACGAGCTGCCCGACCCGGGCGACGGCAAGGTCTACCAGGTGTGGCTGGTCGGCGCGAAGGGCCCGACGAGCCAGGGCTGGTTCAAGCGCAGCGACGAGATGGTCATGGACGGCATCACGCGGGCCGACCGCGTCGCCGTCACCGTCGAGCCGGCCGGCGGCTCCAAGCAGCCGACCTCGCCGCCGATCGCGACGATCCCGGTCTGACCTGCACCGACGGCACCGCCCTCGCGATGCGATCATGACGACGTGACTTCACCTCTCATCCTGATCGCCGCCGCGATGGCGGTGCCGTCCGGCTTCTACCGCCCCCTGGTGGCCGAGTTCGAGGAGCGCGGCTGGGAGGCACGAGCGCTGCCCACCCACGGGTTCGAGCGCGGCGAGCCGATCGCCTCGCGGGACCACGACTGGAGCTACGCGGACGGGATCGACCAGATCGCCGACGCGGTGGGCAAGGCGCGGGCCGACCAGCCCGAGCGCCCGGTGATCGTGCTCGGGCACAGCCTCGGCGCCCAGCTCTGCCTCGGCCACGAGCTCAACCATCCACCGAGCGACGGCTTCGTCTCGGTCGGCGCCGGTGTGCCCCACTTCCGTCACTACCCGTACGGCGGCGCTCCTCTGCTGGTCCTCAGCCTCGCCGTCCCGGTGGTGACGCGGATCCTCGGGTACGTCCCGAAGCCGTTCTTCGGCGCACCGGGGGCACGCACGCTCATGACCGAGTGGGCCCGCTTCATGCGGACCGGCCGGCCGCCGTTCCCCGTCCCGGGCAAGGTGACCACGCCGTCGCTGGTCGTCCAGCTCCAGGGCGACGCCCTGGCCGTCTCGACCGCCAACAAGGCGTTCGTCGCCCGCTTCCTGGACCCGGACGTGACGACCCGCTGGGTCTACACGCGGGCCGCCGCGCCCGAGGGCGGCAGCACCGACCACCTGCACTGGGTCAAGACGCCCGGCCCCGTCGTCGACCAGGTCGTCTCCTGGTGGGCCACCGCCCACCCCCACCCCTGACGGGAGACTTCCGTCCGCTGACGGGAGACTTCCGTCCGCTGACGGGAGAGTCCCGTACCGCTGACGGGAGAGTTCCGCACCGCGACGGGAGACTTCCGTCCTCGCCTCAGCGGACGCAACTCTCCCCTCGGCGCGCGGGGGGCTCCCCTCGCGGGACGCAACTCTCCCCTCAGCGGACGGGGGGGCGGGTCGGGTCAGTCGGCGAAGGCCTCGACCGGGGGGCAGGAGCAGGCGAGGTGGCGGTCACCGTACGCCTGGTCGATGCGCCCGACCGGCGGCCAGTACTTGTCGTCGACCGAGCCGGCCGGGAACGCGCCGGTGCCGATGTCGTACGCGTGCTGCCAGTCCAGCAGCGTCCGCATCGTGTGGGGTGCGTGGACGAGCGGGTTGTCGCCTGCGGGCCACTTCCCCGCCACCACGTCGTCGATCTCGGCGCGGATCGCGAGCATCGCGTCGCAGAACCGGTCCAGCTCGGCCAGGTCCTCGGACTCCGTCGGCTCGACCATGAGCGTGCCCGGCACCGGGAAGCTCATCGTCGGCGCGTGGAAGCCGTAGTCGATGAGCCGCTTCGCGACGTCGTCGATCGTGAGCCCCGCCGCCTTCGTGAGCGGCCGCAGGTCGAGGATGCACTCGTGGGCCACGAGATCGCTGTCGCCCGTGTAGAGCACCGGGAAGGCGCTCTCGAGGCGCTTGGCGATGTAGTTCGCCGACAGCACCGCGACCGACGTGGCGTCCGTCAGGCCCTCGGCCCCCATCATCGCGATGTACGCGTACGGGATCGGCAGGATGCCCGCGGATCCGTACGGGGCCGCGCTGATCGCACCGACGCCCTCACGCTTGCCCTCGACGGGGTGCAGCGGGTGGGTCGGCAGGAACGGCACGAGGTGCTCGGCCACCGCGACCGGTCCCACGCCCGGTCCGCCGCCGCCGTGCGGGATGCAGAACGTCTTGTGCAGGTTCAGGTGCGACACGTCGCCGCCGAACACACCGGGCTGCGCGTGCCCCAGCAGCGCGTTCAGGTTGGCGCCGTCGACGTATACCTGGCCGCCGTGGGCGTGGACGATCTCGCACAGCTCGGTGATGCCGTGCTCGTAGACGCCGTGCGTGGACGGGTACGTCACCATGATCGCGGCGAGGTCGTCACCGTGCGCCTCGCACTGCTTGCGGAGGTCGTCGAGGTCGACCTCGCCCTGGTCGGTGGACTTCACCAGCACGACCCGCATGCCGGCCATGACCGCGGAGGCGGCGTTCGTGCCGTGGGCCGAGCTCGGGATGAGGCACACCGTGCGGTGGTCGTCGCCGCGGCTGCGGTGGTACGCCCGGATCGCGAGCAGACCCGCGAACTCGCCCTGCGAGCCGGCGTTCGGCTGGATCGAGACGCCGGCGTAGCCGGTGACCTCGGCGAGCCACGACTCGAGCGTCTCGATGAGCTCGATCATGCCCGCGGCGTCCTCGGCCGGCACGAACGGGTGCAGGTCGGCGAAGCCGGGCCAGCTGATGGGCTCCATCTCGGCGGTCGCGTTGAGCTTCATGGTGCACGAGCCGAGGGGGATCATGCCGCGATCGAGCGCGTAGTCCCGGTCGCTGAGCTTCTTGAGGTAGCGCAGCATCTGCGTCTCGCTGTGGTGCTCGTGGAAGACCGGGTGCGTGAGGATCTCGTCGGTCCGGAGCAGGTCGGCCGGGAGCGACTCGGGCGCCTCGTCGACGCCGGACACGCCGAACGCGTCCCAGACGGCGTCGAGGTGCGCGCGGGTCGTGGACTCGTTGGTCGAGACACCGACGTGGTCGGCGTCGACCAGGCGCAGGTGGACGCCGGCCTTGCGAGCCTTGGCCACGACGCCGGCGGCCGAACCGGGCACGGACGCGATCACGGTGTCGAAGAAGCCGCTCTCCGCGACCTCGACTCCCCCGCTGCGCAGGCCGGCGGCGAGCAGCCGTGCGGACGCGTTGACCTCCGACGCGATCTGCCGCAGCCCCTCGGGGCCGTGGTAGACGGCGTACATCGACGCCGCGACCGCCAGCAGCACCTGGGCGGTGCAGATGTTCGACGTCGCCTTCTCACGACGGATGTGCTGCTCGCGGGTCTGCAGGGCCAGGCGGTACGCCGGGCGGCCCGCGCTGTCGACAGAGACGCCGACGAGGCGGCCCGGCAGGTGGCGCTCGAGACCCTGACGGACGGCCATGAAGCCGGCGTGCGGCCCGCCGTAGAACATGGGCACGCCGAACCGCTGGCTCGACCCGACCACGACGTCGGCCCCGAGCGAGCCGGGCGAGGACAGCAGCACCAGCGCCAGCGGGTCGGCCACGACGACCGCGAGGCCCCCGTGCGCGTGCGCCGCCTCGATGGCCGGTCGCGGATCGGTGACCTGTCCGTCGGCGCGCGGGTAGGCGATGATCGTGCCGGCGGCCTCGACGTCCGGGACGCCGGCGGAGAGATCGGCCTCGAGCAGCTCGATGCCCAGCGCGTCCGCCCGCGTGTGCGTGACGGCCAGCGTCTGCGGCAGCAGCCCCGCGTCGATGATGATCGGCAGCTGGTCCTTGCCCTTCGTGGCCCGGCGGATCAGCGTCATCGCCTCGGCCACCGCGGTGCCCTCGTCCAGCAGGGAGGAGTTGGCGGTCGGCAGGCCCGTCAGGTCGGAGATGAGGGTCTGGAAGTTGATCAGCGCCTCGAGCCGTCCCTGCGAGATCTCCGGCTGGTACGGCGTGTACGCGGTGTACCAGGACGGGTCCTCGAGCACGTTGCGGCGGATGACGGCCGGCGTGACGGTCGGGTGGTAGCCCAGCCCGATCATCGAGACGCCGGGGTTGTTGCGCTCGGCGAGCGCGCGGAGCGTGGACAGCGCCTCGGTCTCGGTCTGCGCGGCCGGCAGGCCCAGCGCGGACGTGCTGCGGATCCCGGACGGGACGGCCGCCTGCATGAGGGCGTCCAGCGAGTCGTAGCCGACCCGGCGCACCATGGCGTCCTGGTCGGACGGCGAAGGGCCGATGTGGCGGCTGGAGAAGGCGTGGGACACGAAGAGCTCCGGAGGTCGAGGCGAGGTCGGACGACGCCTCCCCTTCTGTCACTCCCGGCCGCGGACGGTGGGGGCTCCAGAATTGCCTCGGATCGCGTGGTCCTTGGTGCCTGAGAGGTTCCGGGGAGGAATTGCCCCTTCGGCGCCGCCTGGGCGAACTCTCCCACGCGCGGTCGACAGCGTGTCCAGCCTACCAATCAGCCGGCCAGGTGGCGCGGGCGCTCACGTGACGCGGCGCACGTGCGCCGCGGGGTCAGCTGGAGAGACGGGCCCGGCGGCGGGCGGCGAGCTCGTCGTCGGCGACGGGGATCTCGACGGCGCGCTCGCTCGGGAGGGTGTGCAGCGAGCCCTCGATCTCCTTCCAGACACCACCGATCGCGATGCCGAACACGCCCTGGCCGCCCTGCAGGAGGTCGATGACCTCGTCCGCCGAGCGGCACTCGTAGACGCTGGCTCCGTCGCTCATGAGCGTGACCTGGGTCAGGTCGTCGGTGCCGCGGACCCGCAGGTGGTCGATCGCGACCCGGATCTGCTGCAGCGAGACGCCGGCGTCGAGGAGTCGCTTGATGATCTTGAGGAGCAGGATGTCCTTGAACGAGTAGAGGCGCTGGGTGCCCGACCCGGTCGCGGAGCGGACCGTGGGCTCGACGAGCTTGGTGCGGGCCCAGTAGTCCAGCTGGCGGTACGTGATGCCGGCGGCGTTGCACGCGGTCGGGCCGCGGAAACCGGCGTCCTCGGGCAGCGGCGAGACGTCGTCGGTGAACAGGAGGCCCTGATCGCTGGCCTCCGCAGCCGCGTCTGACGTGGCGGTGGCGTCGTTGTCGTGCGACTCGATCATCCGGGGGCCTTCCAAAGCTGGTATGGGGGAAGACTACCGCCACGGAACTACATCCGTGTACCTTCGGCAGCACTCTCAAGGTAGGGGTGAGAGTTTCGCTGGTCAACGACCGACGGGGCGAGTCGGCGCTTTGATTTCAAGTCTCACTCGAAAGTTGAGACTTACTCCTCGAAGTCCTCGGGCGTCACGTCGTCGAGGAACTCCCGGAACTTCTCGATCTCCTCGTCCTCCTCGGTCGTCGAGGCGATGCCGGCCTCGTCGAGGACGTCCTCGGCGCAGACGATCCGGGCTCCCGCCCGCAGTGCCAGCGCGATCGAGTCCGACGGACGGGCCTCGACGTGGACGCCGGAGGCGAACACCAGGACCGCGTAGAACACACCCTCGTCGACCGCGGTGATCCGCACCTCGTCGAGCTCGTCGCCGAGCGCCTCGATCATCTGCTGCATCAGCTCGTGGGTCAGCGGCCGCATGGTCGCGGTGCCCTGCTGGGCGTACGCGATCGCGGACGCCTCGACCGCACCGATCCAGATGGGCAGGTAGCGGCTGCCCTCCAGCTCCCGGAGGAGGACCAGCGGCTGGTTGGTCGGCATCTCGACCCGCACGCCCACGACCTCGACCTCACGCATCAGCTCAACCGTGCAGTCGACTTCTGACCAGGACGGCCTGCAGGCGGATGGACAGCGCGGCGAGGCCGGCGATCGTGCGCTCGGCCGCGTCCTTGTCGAGACGGCGCGAGCGCGGCGAGACGACCTGGTCGAACAGCGCGACCTCGCGGTCGGCGGCGGCGCTGAACATCTTGAGGTGCCGCGGCTCGAGCCCGAGCTCGGCGAACTCCCCCACCAGCGCTGCGACCTGCAGGGCGGTCCCGTCGTAGTACGTCTGGGACCTGCGCCGCTTGATGAGGCCGAACTCCTCGATCGCGTCGAGCGTCGCGTCGTCGATGCCCGCGGACTCGATCAGCTCCGCGCGCGACAGGCGCACGGTGCTCGAGCCCTCGAGGAACGACGTCTCGTCGGGCAGGCCGTCCTCGGCCAGGCTCAGGTGCGGCACGCGGGTCGTGGCCGCCTGCTCGGTGTCGGGGACGACGCCGCGGTCCATGTCGTCGAGGACCTGACGGATGTGGCCGAGGGGCCAGAACTTGTCACGCTGCTGACGCAGGATGAAGCGCAGCCGCTCGACGTCGTGGAACGAGAACTTGCGGTAGCCCGACGGCGTGCGCTCGGGCTCCAGCAGTCCCTCGGACTCCAGGTAGCGGATCTTGGTGATCGTGAGGTCCGGGAACTCCGGCAACAGCTCGTCGAGCACCTTGCCGATCCCGAGCCTCGACAGCTCCGGCAGCGGCTGGGTCACGCCGTGGCCCTCGGGGCGCCGGAGAAGTAGATGAGGCGGTACTTGCCGATCTGGACCTCGTCGCCGCCGGAGAGGGTGACCTCCCCGTCGATGCGGTCGCGGTTGACGTAGCTGCCGTTGAGGCTGCCCAGGTCGGTGATCGAGTAGCCCGAGCCGGTACGCGTGAAGGTGGCGTGGCGGCGCGAGACGCTGATGTCATCGAGGAAGATGTCGCTGTCCGGGTGCCGACCCACGGTCACCACATCGCTGTCGAGCAGGAAGCGCGCACCGGAGTCGGGTCCCCGCTGCACCAGCAGCATCGCGCTGCCGGCCGGGAGGTTCTCGACCGCCGAGACGTCCGAGGCGGACATCTCCTCGGTGTCGGCGTCCAGGATCGGGATGTGGGTGGTGTGATCACTCACGGGTTGGGGCGCATCGGCGCCGGGGACAGACGATTCAGCGTCGGGCTCGTGGTCCGGCGTAGACATCGGCATAGCTCCTGGGGGTCGACCTTGAGTGCTGGTGGAGAGTTGATGACCAACCTAGCACCCGACGCGGGACACGAAGCCACGCTTCGGAGAGCTGGGTCAGTCGGCGGTGAGAGCGGCGTACGCCTCCGCCTCGATGAGCGAGGCCGTGGGGTCGTCCTCGAGCGAGCGCACCTTGATGAGCCAGCCCTCTCCGTACGGGTCGGAGTTGATGACCTCGGCGCTGCCGTCGAGGGCGTCGTTGCGGGCCACGACCTCGCCGGTCAGCGGTGAGTAGATGTCGCTGACGGACTTGGTGGACTCGAGCTCGCCGATGACCGATCCGGACTCGACGCGGTCCCCGACGGCCGGCAGCTCGACGTAGACGATGTCACCGAGCTGGTCCTGGGCGAAGTCCGTGATGCCGATCGTGGCGATGTCCTCGTCGAGGCGCACCCACTCGTGCTCCTCGCTGTAAAACAGGTCCTCAGGGATCACCGTTGTTGCTCCTTGCCAGGTCAGGGTGGGGTTTGAGCGTACTCCGGGCTCTTGATGTCGGCCAAAGCCGTGATCGTGACCTTGTCCTTCTGGTTCACGACGACCGTCGCGCCGCGATTCTCCAGCGCGTCGACGAGTCCGCCGGGGAAGCGTACCGCCTCCGCGAGGCTCGCCGCGTCGCCGATCGCCTCGATCCGGTAGGGCCGCTTGATCTCCCGGCCGCCGACCCGGATCTGGTTCTCGTCGTCCAGGAAGTACGTCTGCGCGACGACCCGCGCGACGCCGTTGAGGGCGAGGACCTCGGCCCCCGCGTCGCGGAGCTCCTCGATCGCGTCGAGGATCGCGGCGGCGTCGATCTGCTGGTCCGGGTCCTGGATCACGACCTCGATGCCGGGACCGGTGGCCCCGACGGTGCCGGCCAGGATCGAGAGCTCCTCGGCCCGCTTCTTGGCCTGCTTCTGGGCCTGCTGGCTGCGCCGGGTGCTGCTGAGGAGCCCGTTGCGGGTCAGCGTGAGGTCGTCGATCTGGCCGTTGAGCCGCTCGTTCGCCGAGTCGAGCGACTTGAGCAGCTCCACGAGCTCGTCGCCGCGGACGCCCGAGTAGTCGTCGTTGTCCTCGTCACGCACCTGCACCGTGATCGCGAAGGCCAGCCCGCCGATCAGGGCGGCGACGACGAGCTGGGAGACGCTGACCTTGAACAGCGAGCGGCGCTTGCGAGGTGACGACTCAGGCATGGAAGATCCGTCGGCGGATCGCCGCAGCGTTGGCGAAGATGCGGATGCCGAGAACGACGACGACCCCGGTCGACAGCTGCGAGCCGACGCCCAGCTGGTCGCCGAGGTAGACCATGAAGGCCGCGATCACGACGTTGGAGATGAAGGACACGACGAACACGCGGTCCTCGAAGCGGCGCTCCCCCAGGGCGCGCAGCGCGCCGACGACGGCGTCGAGCGCTGCCACGATCGCGATCGGGAGGTACGGCTGCAGGTCGGCCGGCACGGTCGGCTGGAACGCCAGACCGATGATGACGCCGAGCGCGAGCCCGATGACCGGGATCATTCTTCCCCCTTGATGGCTGTCGCATGTCGGATCGTGAGCCGCGCCCGCGGCACGACGCCCACCCGCAGGTCGGACGATCGTGTCACGGCGAAGCTCACCCCTGCATCCTTCTGCCTGCGTTTCCAGTAACGACCGGCGGGGTTCTCCTCGAACCGCTCGGCGAGGGTGTCCTTGTCGCCGATCGCCTTGACGACGTACGGCGGCGCGATGCCGCGGTAGTTGACCTTGATGACGCTGTCGGCGAAGCGGATCGCCGACAGCGAGCCGACGCGGTTGCCGTTGACCGACACCGCCTCGGCCCCGGCGTACCAGAGGCCGTTGACGAGGATGCGCAGGTCGCGGTCGCGGATCTGCCCCTCCCGGTCGTCGAACGTGTTGGGGCTGACCCGCACCGTGATGCCCGGGCCGGTCGCTGCGACGTCGGACGCGATGAGGCGCAGCTCCTGGTAGGCCGGGTCGAAGCCGTCGACGCGACCCTGCAGGTCCTGCACCTCCCCGCGGAGACGCACCGCCGTCGCCTCACGGCTGGCCAGCGTCTTCTTGCGGGCGTCGATGCTGTTGATGAGGGTCGCGCGCTCGCGCTCGGTCGCCGGCCGGTCCGACCGGGTCTGGATCGCGGCGATCGCGACGAGCAGGGCGAACACGGCCATGACCACGCCGGTCAGGACGGTGTTGAACTGCCGGTGCTGCGCTCCCGGACCGGACCGGACGACGTAGTAGTCGTCGTCGAGCGCCGTGTCGGCGATCTGCTCGAGCAGACCCTCGGCGCGGGTCGCGGTGTCCGGCTCGGTCATGGTCAGCTCCGGACGACGCGTTCGGTCGTGGCCAGGAGCCGTCTGACCTGGAACGCGTAGAGGATGCCGCCCCACCAGTAGAGCGCGACGCCCCAGATCGTGAACGCCCAGCCGAACACGTTCGCGAGGTCGGCCACCGTCCCGGTCGAGTCACCGAGCAGCAGCAGCGGGAACGCGTACAGGAGGCTCGCGGTCGCGGCCTTCCCGAGGAAGTGCACCGGCAGCGAGCTGTAGCCGCGGGTCCGCAGGAACGGCACGAGGCTGAACAAGAACACGTCGCGCAGCGGGAGGATCACCGCGAGCCACCACGGGATGATGTCGCGGAAGCCCAGGCCGATGACGACAGCCAGGATGTAGAAGCGGTCGGCGACCGGGTCGAGGATCGCGCCGATCTTGGACGCCTGGTTGAACCGGCGCGCCAGCTTGCCGTCGAGGTAGTCCGTGACGCCCGAGACCATGAGGACCAGCAGGGCCAGTCCGTCGCGCTCGGGGCCCAGCACGAGCCACAGGAACACCGGCACGAGCAGGAGGCGCACGAAGCTCAGGGCGTTGGGGATCGTCAGGACGCGGTCGTTCACACGGAACCGCCTCCTGTTGTCGTCTCGAGCCCCCGAATCGTCCTTAGACAGAGTAGGACATGGCACCCCGCCGTCTTGTCCCGGACACCGCCTGACGTGCCCACGGGCTGGGCACCGCCATTGCGTCGGGGAACAGGACTGACAGACTGGGGGTTGAACCCCGAACAACTCATCCGCAGGGCACCCAGGTGCCCTCACTCCGAGGAGGAACGTGGCTGTCTACACACTTCCGGACCTGCCGTACGACTATGGCGCTCTGGATCCGCACATTTCCGGAAAGATCATGGAGCTTCACCACTCCAAGCACCACGCGACCTACGTCGCGGGCATCAACCAGGCGCTCGAGCAGCTCGAGGAGGCCCGCGAGAAGGAGTCCTTCGGCAACATCAACGTGCTGGAGAAGAACCTCGCGTTCCACCTCGGTGGTCACATCAACCACTCGATCTTCTGGAAGAACCTCTCCCCCGAGGGCGGCGACAAGCCCACGGGCGAGCTCGCTGCAGCGATCGACCAGGACTTCGGCTCGTTCGACGCGTTCCGCGCGCAGTTCGAGGCGACCGCTCTTGGTCTGCAGGGCTCCGGCTGGGCGATCCTCACGTGGGACACGCTGGGCCAGAAGCTCGTGGTCGTGCAGCTGTTCGACCAGCAGAACAACATCCCGGCCACGCTGATCCCGATCACGCAGCTGGACATGTGGGAGCACGCGTTCTACCTCGACTACCTCAACGTCAAGGGCGACTACGTCAAGGCGTGGTGGAACATCGTGAACTGGGCCGACGCCCAGGAGCGCTTCACCGCAGCAACGTCGGGCGGCCAGATCATCTTCTGATCGGTCCTCGGACGACGACGGCGGGATCCCCTCGGGGGTCCCGCCGTCGTCGTTCGTGCCTAGGGCTCGCGGCGCCTGCCGTGCTCGGCGAGGTCACGCAGCCGCGCGTTGTACGCCTCGAGGGCGGCGTCCTCGTTGCGGTCCTCCGCGCGGTCGTAGCGCTTGGCCTCACGGGTGTCGGAGCGGAACCACTGGAAGAGGATCGCGACCATGACCAGCACGAGGGGGACCTCCCCCATCGCCCAGGCCATCCCGCCGCCGAGGTACTGGTCGGCCAGCAGGTCGGTGCGGTACGGCCGGTCCAGCGACTTCCAGTAGTCCAGCGCGAAGACCGTGTTGGACGACATCACCGCGATCGCGAAGAACGCGTGGAACGGGACGGTCACGAGCAGCATCCCGAACCGGGCGATCGGCTGCAGGTTGCGCGGGGACGGGTCGATCCCGATCAGGACGTAGTAGAACAACGTGCCGACGGCGAGGAAGTGGATCTCCATGACGGCGTGGCCCCAGTGGCTGCCCATGAGCGTCTCGAAGATCCCGGTGAAGTACAGACCGTAGAGGCTGCCGACGAACAGCACCGGGCCGACGAGCGGGTGGGTGATGACCTGGGAGAACCGGGAGTTCAGGAAGCCCAGCAGCATCGCGCGGGGCGACACCTCCCCGGGCTGCCGCGGGCCCGGCAGCGTGCGCAGCGCGAGCGTCACCGGCGCTCCGAGGACGAGGAAGATCGGCGCCACCATCGAGAGCAGCATGTGGGACGCCATGTGGGCGCTGAACAGCACGTGGGAGTACTCCCCCAGGCCACCGAAGGTCGCCCACGCGATGGCGACCATGCCCACCAGCCACGAGATCGTGCGCCCGACCGGCCACGCGTCGCCCCGCCGGTGCATCGCCCAGACGCCGCGGAGGTAGAACGCCGTGCCGAGACCGACGATCGCGAGCCCGACGCCGTTGCCGGCGAAGCCCCACAGGAGTCGCAGCACGGTCGGAGCGGCCGGCATCGGGCCGCCCAGCAGCTCCTCGACGGGCGTCTTGAGCACGTCGTCGCCGACGGGGGTCGGCGTGCGGGACAGGGCGACGGCCAGGCCGATCGCGGCCGCCATGACGAACAGCTCCACGACGGCGATGCGCACGAAGCCGCCGCCCTTGGCGACGATGCGGCGACGCTGGCGGTAGCCGAACGCACCCAGCACGACGAGGGCCACGACCTTGGCCACGACCAGCAGTCCGTACGTCTCCCCGAACACGTCACCGATCGACCGCAGCCGCACCGTGGCGTTGACGACACCGGAGACCCCCACGATGACGAACGCCCACAGCGCGACCGAGGAGTAGCGGGCGATGGCCGGCTCGAGGCGCTTGCTGCCGCGCAGCGCGACCCAGCCCAAGGCGGCCAGCCCGCCGACCCACAGCGTGACGCCCAGGACGTGCAGGAACAGGCTCGTGGTGGCCAGGTCGTGGGAGCCCGAGCCGGCCGAGTGCCCGGTCAGCGTGATGGGTGCCAGCGTCGCGAGCGCAAGACCCAGGAGCACCGCGAGACCGCGGACGGACAGCGTCCACCGGGTGCCGACCGCGACCAGCCCGGCGCCGAGCGCCTGCAGGAGGATCGCGCGGCCGTCCGACGTGCCGACGTAGCCGCTGATCTCGGGGTACGACAGGCTGCCGATCGGCTTGGCGAACACCTCGGCGACCTTCGGCAGGAAGTAGATGAGGCTGCCGATCGACCAGGCGGTGGCCCATCGCGACGCGAGCCGGGTGGCCTGCACGGACAGCCCCTGGGCCTCCGGCTCAGACGACGGCAGCAGGAACACCGCGGCGGTCAGGAAGCCGATGACCAGCAGCGCCGACAGGTCGAGCACGACCTTGATGACCGGGACGGCCCAGCCGACGAGCTGGCCCGGGTCGGGGAGGCCCTGGGGGGCGGGCTCGGGCGCTCCCCCGCCGACGACGAGGAAGAACAGCAGGGCCAGGCCGGCGAGGACGAAGCCGGCGACGGTGTCACGCACGGTCTGCGTCATCGCGCCTCCTCAGGGGTGCCAGGAGCAGGGCGACCGCGACGGCGGCGGCGAGGATGCCCCACAGCAGATGGCCCCGGTGCCGGTGCAGGAACGACTGCTCCTGCGGCGCCTCCACCTGGCCCACGGTGCGGCCGGCGGTCACCTCGTACGCGACGGTGCCGGTGACGGGATGACCGTCGGTCGACATGATCCGGTACGCCGCGGAGTAGCGCCCCCTCATGTCGGCGTCCTCGACGGTCGCGGTCACGTTCTGGTCGACCGCCTTGACGTCGGTCACCTCGACCTTCGACCCGTCGGGCGCCGTCACGGCCACGTACGCGGGATTGCCGACCGCCTCGTTGAACCGCAGGGTGATGGTCGTGGGGGCGACCGCGAGGGTCGACCCGGCCTTCGGGTCGGAGCCGACCAGCGCCGCGTGGGCACTGGCCGGTCCCGACCCGAGGCCGCCCGTCAGCAACAGGACGGGCACGGCGAGGCCCAGCAGGACCCCGCGGAGGAGGACGTCGTTACGCACGACGTCGATTCTGTCTCAGTGCCACAACCAGTGCGGCGACGGCCACCACGAGCGCCGCTCCGCCGAGCCACGTCCCGAGGTCGTTGCCCGACTCCTCGACGTCCGCGCCGGCCGCGGCGGCGTCCTCGCTGTGCGCCGCGGGTGCCGCGCCGTGGCCGTCGTCGGTCAGCTCGGCGAGCGTCATGGTGGGAGCCGGGTGCTCCGGCTCGGTGTCGCCCTTCTGGACCTCGTCCCAGTCGACGACCTCGCCGTCGTCGTACGTCTGCTGGGCCGCGAAGGCGATCGAGTCCTGCTCGGGGAACGGGCCGCCGGAGATCGCGAACTCGTCGAACTGGCTCGTGGGGGTCCCGCCATCGGTGGCCGTCCAGGTGATCGTGCGGACCACCTCGGTCAGCTCGAAGCTGCCCACCTTGGTGGGCTTGTCGAGCTTCTCCTTGGAGACCTCGACCTTCCAGCCGGGCTTGGCGCCGGCCGTGACGAACGCGAACGGGGTCTTCTCCGGCAGGGTGACGACCAGCTTGGTCGTGGCGGCCGTGTCGGACTCGTTCGGCACGCGGAAGACGGCCTTGCCGAAGCCGCCCTGCGACGCGTCCGTGGACGAGACGCCGACGTGGGCCGAGGCGGGGGCTGCCACGGCCACCAGGGCAGCCGTGACGAGCGCAGCACTGAGCCGCGCGGTGGTGCGATGCATGATGTGTCCTTCGTGGGAGAGGTGCGGAGCGGATCAGGACGATCCGGTCGGCGGCCCTCTCACGGAGCGCGAGTGCGCGAGGCGTACGTCGTGCAGCGCCCGCGGTGCGACCAGTGGGCGCGGGACCGCGGCGTGCGGAGGACCCACCACGACGATCGAGGCGTGGCCCCGCAGAGCGAGGCGCTCGGCGAGGCGCCAGACGAGCGTCTCCCCGCGGGCGAGCAGGAGGGCGCTGACCGCGACGGCTGCGACGTGGCCGGCGACCATCGGAGCGGACATGACCATGTCGCCCGTCGAGCCCGAGAGGTGGACGCCGACCTGGCAGAGGGTCAGCAGGCCGACGAGCTGTCCGGGCGTCACCCGCCTCGCGGACAGCAGCCAGGCGACTGTCGCGGCGGCGACGAACACCGCGGCGACCGAGGCTGCCGGCATCGTCCCGCCGGCGGTCAGGTGGCCCGTGGCCGCCGCGACGACGCACGTCAGGGCGGCAGCGAGCGAACGAGCGAGACGCACCGGCCCACCGAGCGGACGCAGGGCGTCGGCGAGGGCGGGAGCGATCACGGCCTCAGGCTAGCCTGCGGCGCGGCTCATCCGGAGCGGACCACCATGGTCGTGGCGCACGCCACGCCGACCCGTCAGGTGGCGGTGATGGCCGTCCTGGCTTGTACCGTGTGCCTCATGGCAGATTCCGGACAGACAGCCTCCTACATCAAGCTCGACGAGGAGTGGGGCGCGCACAACTACCACCCCCTGCCCGTCGTCATCGCGGAGGCGGAGGGCGCCTGGGTGACCGACGTCGAGGGCAACCGCTACCTCGACTTCCTGTCGGGCTACTCCGCCCTGAACTTCGGGCACCGCCATCCCGCGCTGATCGCTGCCGCGCGTGAACAGATGGACCGGCTGACGCTGACGTCGCGCGCCTTCCACAACGACCAGTTCGGCGCGTTCTGCCGCGAGCTCGCCGAGCTCACCGGCACCGAGATGGTGCTGACGATGAACACCGGGGCCGAGGCCGTCGAGTCCGCGATCAAGGTCGCCCGCAAGTGGGCGTACGAGGTCAAGGGCGTGGAGTTCAACGCCGCCGAGATCATCGTGGCGTCGGGCAACTTCCACGGCCGCACGACCACGATCGTCTCGTTCTCGGACGACCCGGTCGCCCACGACAACTACGGTCCGTTCACCCCGGGCTTCGTCACCGTCCCGTACGGCGACCTCGAGGCCATCCGCGCGGCGATCACCCCCAACACGGCCGCCATCTTGATGGAGCCGATCCAGGGCGAGGCCGGCGTGATCGTGCCGCCGTCCGGGTTCTTCGCCGGGGTGCGCCAGCTGTGCGACGAGAACGACGTGCTGATGATCGACGACGAGATCCAGGCGGGACTGGCGCGCACGGGCCACGTCTTCGCGCTCGACCACGAGGACGTCCGCGCCGATCTCTACACCTTGGGCAAGGCGCTGGGCGGCGGCATCATCCCCATCTCGGCCGTCGTCGGGCGCGCCGACGTCCTCGGCGTCCTCAAGCCCGGACAGCACGGGTCGACGTTCGGCGGCTACCCGATGGCCTGCGCCGTCGGCCGTGCCGTGGTGGACCTGCTGTCCACCGGTGAGTTCCAGGCCAGGTCGGCCGAGCTCGGGCGGTACCTGCACGGCCGCCTCGACGAGCTGGTCGGCAAGGGCGTCGCCACCGTCCGTGGGCGGGGCCTGTGGGCCGGCGTCGACATCGACCCCCTGGCCAAGACCGGTCGCGAGGTGTCGATGGCACTGCGCGACCGCGGCGTGCTGTGCAAGGAGACGCACGAGCGCACGCTGCGCATCGCTCCCCCGCTGGTGATCACCAAGGACGAGATCGACCACGCGGTCGACGCCCTCGCGGGGGCACTGCAGGCGTAGCCCCGCAGATCGTCCGGAGACACGCGGTCAGCTGGGCGCCCCTCCTGGGCGTGTCGGCGCGGGACGTTGTGCCCTGACCCGCACGGGCGCGACCGATGAGTCTTGAGCCTCCAGCGTCCACAGCAGAGCGGGGTTGTCATGACGGTTTTCGGCTACGACGGCTGGGACCTGGTCTGGTCGGTGTTCTGGGTGCTGGCGTTCGTCGTCTACGTCTTCGCCCTGTTCGCGGTCATCAGCGACCTGTTCGACGACCACGAGCTCAGCGGGTGGTGGAAGGCGGTGTGGGTCGTCCTGCTCCTGGTCCTGCCGTTCCTGACCATCCTGGTGTACCTGATCGTCCGCGGCCGGGGCATGCAGGACCGAGCGCAGCGACGCGCCGCGGAGGCCCAACGGGCGACCGACGAGTACATACGGACGACGGCCCGGCACAGCTCGCCCGCCGACGAGATCACCAAGGCCAAGGCCCTGCTCGATGACGGGACGATCACGAACGACGAGTACGAGGCGATCAAGGCGCGCGCCCTCGCGTCCTGACGTGCTCCTCCACAGCGAAGCCCCAACCGGAAGGTGAACCACCATGACCGATCGCCACTACTCCCTGCTCGTCGCCGCCTACGACGACCAGTCCGCCGCCCGCGAGGACTTCAAGGCCCTGAAGTCCGTCGACGACCTGGACGTCGTCGCGGCGGTGGTGCTGTCCCGGAACGCCGAGGGCACGGTCGAGGCCAGGGAGCACGGCGGGAAGCTGATCAGGTACGGCACGGCGGCCGGAGCCGTCGCGGGAGTGGTGGTGGGCCTCTTCGCGCCGTCGCTGCTGCTGTCGGGCGTGATCGGCGCCGGGGTCGGCGCGGGAGTCGGCGAGATCGTGAAGCGCCACGAGGAGAAGCAGATCGGCGTCGACGCGCAGGAGTGGCTGCCCGCCGGGTCGTCGGCGGTCGTGGCCGTCGTCGAGGACGTGTACCTCGACCGGGTCGACGAGGCGTTCGAGAAGGCGTCCAAGAGCATCGCCAAGGCGCTCAACAAGGGCGACTACGACGCCGTCGTCAAGGCCGTCAACAAGGGCGAGCACACGATCGTCGAAGCCATCGCCTCCTGACCCCCGTCTCCGCGAGTGGCGCACGATGAAGAAAGTGAGACGGCGTGTCGTCGACTTCTGCGCCACTCGGGAGACGTTCTGCGCCAGTCGGGCGCGATCAGCTGAAGAAGGCCGCGCCGCCGGGCGGGGCCGGGGACCGCTCGGCGCTGGCGTCGGTGAACGGCTCCTTGGCCGCGAACGTCGTGACGACGTCCCGGTAGGGCAGGACGCGGTACGGGAGCGGCGAGCTGGCGGCCCGGCGGGCCAGGGCCTCCCACGGCAGCGGGGCCTGGGACGCGACGACCAGCACGTTGCCGAACCGCCGCCCCTTCAAGGTGGCCGGCTCGGCGCTGATCATGACGTGCGCGAACGCGTCGCACACGCCACGGACCACGCGCCTGGCGTACGGGAACGGCGCCTTGTCGGCGATGTTGAGCAGGACGAGACCGTCGTCGACGACGACACGCGCCAGGTCGGCGAAGAACTCCGCCGTGGTCAGCTCGGCGGGGATGCGGGCCCCGTCGAACGCGTCCAGCACGATGACGTCCGCGAGCGAGTCGCGCAATGCCGCGATCCCGCTGCGCCCGTCGACCGGACGGATCTTGATGCCGCTGTGGCGCGGCAGGGGAAGCTGCTCCCGGACCAGAGCGGTGACCTGCTCGTCGGGCTCGAGGACGGTCTGGGACGACCGGGGCCGGGTCGCCGCGACGTATCGCGGGATGGTCAGCGCCGCTCCCCCGATGTGCACGCACCGCAGCGGTGCACCGGGCTCGCCGTGCGCGTCGATGACGTCGGCGATCCGCTGCATGTAGTCGAACTCGAGCCGGGTCGGGTCCTCCAGGTCGACGTACGACTGCTCGGTGCCGTCGATGCGCAGGGTGAAGGCGGACGGGCGGTCGCGATCCGCCTCGATCTCGATGCGTCGTTCGGCGTGTTCGGGGCGTTCCACGCTGCCACTCTAGAGAGACGGGGACCGGGGTTGGCACCCGCGGCGGATACCGTCGGCACGTCGCATGCACGGGGAGGTGTTCCATGGGACTACGCGCGCTGCAGGTGGTAGCGCTCGGGGTGGCGCTCGTCCTGGCCGTCGGCGCCGGGCGCATGGTGCACCGTCACTTCGAGGGGCCCGACCCCGTCGACGCGGTCCGGGCGGCCACGATGGCGTACGCCACGGGTGACTGCGCGGCGCTGCGCAGGGTCACGGTCGACCCCGCGACGGTCCGCTGCGCCGACGTCAGGAGCGTCCGCGACGCCTACCGCGACGAGGGCCTGCGTCCCAGCACCTTCCGCTACGTCGTCGTGGCGCGCGACGACGACCGTGCGACGGTCCGCATCTCGTACCGCCGCGGGCAGGACGCCCTGCACGAGCTCGTGCGCGTGCACCTCAAGGAGGATGCGTGGAAGGTGTTCCCGGCGCCCCTGGGCGGGGGCTGAGCGACGCCGTCTACGCTGGCCGGATGCCGGACGTGGTGCTCGACGTGGACGCCGTCGACCTCGTCCGGGAGCAGAGGACCCTCCTCGACGACGTCAGCCTGACGGTCCGCCGCGGCGAGCACTGGGCGCTGATCGGGCCCAACGGTGCCGGCAAGTCAACCCTCCTGAGCCTCTTCGGCGCGGTCACCCATCCGACGCGCGGCACGGTGCACGTGCTCGGTCGCCAGCTGGGCCGGGTCGACATGCGCGACCTCCGCCGGGACATCGGCTTCGTCAACCCTCGCCATCCCCTGCGCTCGGACCTCTCGGTCGAGGAGATCGTGCTGACCGGGGCCACCGGGACCATCGAGCCGTTGCCCCGCTGGGCGCCCACGGACGACGAGCGCCACCGGGCACAGCAGCTGATGAAGATGCTCGGCGTCGACGTCGTCACCTCGGCGCACTGGCTGACCATGTCCCAGGGCGAGCGCGGCCGCACGCTCATCGCCCGTGTGCTCATGCACGATCCCCCGCTGCTGCTCCTGGACGAGCCGTCGACGGGTCTCGACGTGGCAGCGCGCGAGCAGCTCCTGACGACGCTCGACGGGCTGCGCGAGACCCTCCCCGACACGTCGACGGTCATGGTGACCCACCACTTCGAGGAGCTGCCGCGCACGACGACGCACGCGGCCCTCATCCGCGGTGGGCGCATCATGGCGTCCGGGCCGGTGGACGAGGTGCTGACGACGCCGCAGGTCAGCGAGTGCTTCGACCACCCGATCCGGGTCGAGCGCACCAACGGTCGCTGGGCCGCGACGGCCGGCTGACCGGGCGCCGGGTCAGCCGAGCGCCTCGTGGACGAGGGGGGCGACCTCGCTGCCGTACAGCTCGATGCTGCGCATGAGCTTCTCGTGCGGCAGCGTCCCGTTGCTGAACTTGAGGTCGAAGCGATCCAGCTCGAGCAGCCGGGCGTTGCGAATGATCTTGTCCGCCACGGTGCGCGGCGAGCCGACGTGGATGGCCCCGCCGGGTCCGGCCCCGGCCTCGAACTCCTCGCGGGTGGGCGGCGGCCAGCCGCGCTCGCGGCCGATCCGCTCGCGCTGGACCGCGAAGTGCGGCCACAGCTCCTCGCGTGCCTGCTCGTCGGTGTCGGCGACGTGCCCGGGCGAGTGGACGCCGACCGGCAGCCGGGGCTGGCCCAGCTGCTCCAGCGCCTGGCGGTACAGCTGGGCGTACGGCGCGAACTGTGCCGGCGGGCCGCCGATGATCGCGAGCATGAGCGGGATGCCGTAGCGGGCCGCCCGGATCACGGACTCGGGGCTGCCGCCCACGCCGATCCAGGTCTTCAGCGTCCCGGCGGCAGTCTTGGGGAAGACCTCCTGGTCGGCCAGCGGCGGACGCAGGTTGCCCTGCCACGTGACCGGTCCCTCGCTGCGGAGCGCCGCGAACAGGTCGAGCTTCTCGCTGAACAGCTCCTCGTACTGGCCGAGGTCGAGGCCGAACAGCGGGAACGACTCGGTGAACGAGCCGCGTCCCAGGATCACCTCGGCGCGCCCGTTGGAGACCGCGTCGAGGGTCGCGAAGCGCTCGTACACGCGGATCGGGTCGTCCGAGCTCAGGACCGTCACGGCGGTGCCGAGGTGGATCTGCGTGGTGCGGGACGCGATGGCGGCGAGGACGACCTCGGGGGCGCTCACCGCGAAGTCGTCACGGTGGTGCTCCCCCACGCCGAAGAACGCGAGGCCCAGCTCGTCCGCCAGCACGGCCTGGTCGACGATGTTGCGGATCACCTGGTCGTACGGGAGCGGTGTCCCGTCCGGGCCCGCGGTGACGTCGCCGAAGGTGTCGAGGCCCAGCTCGAGCCGCGCCACGTCAGCCGACCTTCGCGACGAGCGTCTGCGAGGCGGTTCGCACCTCGACGACCATGCCCTTGCCAAGCTGTCGGCCGCGGCGGGTCTCGACCTCGCCGTCGACCAGCACGTCACCGTCGCCGATCATCGCACCGGCCTGTGCCCCGGACTCGGCGAAGCCCGCGAACTTCAGGAACTGTCCCAGGCGGATCATGTCGTCGCGGATCTCGATGACCTCGATGTCGTCGTCGCTGCTCATGGGGTGAGTCTAGAGTCGGTGGCATGGACACCAGCGCGCGCGCCGACGTGTGGGTGTCGTCCGTCCGGCTCTACAAGAACCGGTCGATCGCCTCCAAGGAGTGCAAGGCCGGGCACGTGCGGATCAACGGGTCCAAGGCCAAGCCGTCGCAGCCGGTCAACGTCGGCGACCGCATCGAGGCGCTCACCGAGGGTGGTCCGCGCATCGTCGTGGTCACGAAGATCATCCACAAGCGGGTCGGCGCACCCGTCGCCGTGCAGTGCTACGAGGACAAGACGCCCCCGCCGCCTCCCAAGGAGGAGATCGCGGTCATGCCGCGGCGCGACCGTGGCGCCGGGCGCCCCACCAAGCGCGACCGTCGTGCGATGGATCGTCTGCGAGGCCGCTAGCCGGTCGTGCGGGCCCGGACGATCGGCAGCAGCGCCTCGCTGCTGAGCGGCGCCAGGTCGATGTCGCCGGGATCGTGCGGATCGACCCACCGGCTCTCGGCGATCTCCGCAGCGGCCACGGGCAGCGCCCCGTCCACGGTGAGCGCGTAGACCTCGGCCAGCACCCGGTGCCCCGGCTCGTTCGCGGCGTCCTCCTCGAACGTGCCGACCCAGGTGAAGTCGTCCGCGGGCGGCCGCAGCCCCAGCTCCTCGTCGAGCTCGCGCCGCAGCGCCTCCAGCGGGCTCTCCCCCGCCTCGATCTTGCCGCCGGGCTGCATGAACATCGTGGTGCCGTGCTTGCGCACCATGAGGGCGCGTCCCTCCGCGTCCACGACCAGCGCGGCCGAGACGTGGATGACCCGGTCCCTCACGGCTGCGGCGTCTCGGGGGCGGCGGCGCCCCACTTGTCGGTCCACGACGGCGGTGCGGCCAGCATGTCCAGCAGCGTGCCCAGGTCGTCGGAGAAGGACACGATGCCGGACTGCTCGGCACGGACGAAGCCCTCGCTGACCATCGTGTGGAGCATGGTCCGCATCGGCGCCCAGAAGCCGTCGACGTCGAGGAAGCCGCTCGGCTTGGCGTGGATCGTCAGCTGGGCCCAGGTCCACTGCTCGGCGATCTCCTCGAGCGTGCCGGCCCCGCCGGGCAGGGCGATGAACGCATCGGACAGGTCGGCCATGAGCTGCTTGCGGGCGTGCATCGACTCGACGACGTGCAGCTCGCTCAGCCCGTGGTGCGCGAGCTCGCGGTCGTCCAGCTGGCGCGGGATGACCCCGACGACCCGGCCGCCGGCCTCCAGCGCGGCGTCCGCGACGGTGCCCATCAGCCCGACGTGACCGCCGCCGTAGACGACGTCGATGCCCCGCTCGGCGAGCGTCCTGCCGGTCAGCCGGGCCGCCTCGGCGTACACGGGTGACGCCCCGAAGCTGGAGCCGCAGAAGACCGCGACGGACCTGAGTGCCATGTGTCCTCCGTACGAATGTGCCTGACCGTCATTGTCGCGACCGGCACCGGTCGGCGGGCGCCCACCCCTCAGGGCAGCAGCGCGGTGACCCGCACCAGGTTGTGGTCCGAGGCGATGGGTCGCACGTTCTTGCCTCCGCGGACCGGGGCCACGACGGCCCACCTGTCGGCGCCGGCCTTGGCGGGCAGGAACACGTGGTCGACGTGGTCGCCGTACTTCACGCCGCGGACGGGCTTGCTCTTCCAGCCGTTGTAGGAGTTGATGAACGCGTTGGCGTAGCGGGCGGAGCGGTCGTACGCGTCGGCGAGTCCGGCGGCCTCCAGCCGCTTGCGGGGGCTGTCGTTCGGGCGGTTGCGGTGCGAGTTCAGGTCGCCCGCGACGACGATCGGCCGCGTCCCGGCCTCGGCGCGGGCCAAGGAGATCAGGCGTCGCGTCTCGGCATCGCGCTGACGGGCGTCGCCCGCGGACTTGCCCGCCCGCAGGTGCGCGCTGACGAACACGTACGTCTTGCCGGTCTTCTTGACCCGCAGCTGCGCCCAGGCCGCGGTGGCGCTGCCCCCGAGGCCGAACGTGCCCGCGGCGGGGAGCGCGACCGGGACGTCCTGGCAGACGTCGTCGTCGCAGACCAGCTCCGTCCCGGGCCGCAGCACCGGCTGGAGCCTGGACCGCCGGTAGAAGACGCCCTCGGTGGACGAGGCCGAGGCGAGCGCGTACCCGAGCGGCGCGAGACGTGCCTCGATGTCCGCCAGGACGCGGTGGCCCTCCTGGATGTTGACCACGTCGGCGTCCGCCTCGCGGATGCGCTGGACCACCGCTCCCGCCCGGCCGCTCCATCCGTGGCAGCCGGACGCGACGCCGCACACGTTGAACGTCGCGACGCCGACCTTGCTGCGGCCGCTCTTGTTCTTGTAGCGCATCGTCGAGTGGCAGTACCGCTGCGAGCGGTTCGCCCCGTTCGCGCGGGCGGTCTGGAAGCAGTACATCGTCCCGGGACGCAGACCGCTGATCCGGACCTTGGACGCCGTGGACTTCTTGGACACCGACGTCTTCAGCACCGCCCCGTACGACGCGGCGTAGAAGGTCCGGTATCCCGAGGACCCGCCCGGCCAGTCCAGGGTGATCGAGGTCGTCGACGAGGCGGTCACCCAGGGCGCGCGCCCCGGACCGGCGGCGGACGCCGACGTCATCGTCGAGGCGGCGAGGCCGAGGACGAGCAGCACGAGCAGGGCGGGGAAGGGTCGACGCACGGCGTCACGGTAGTGGAGCCGACCGCGCCGCGTGGGCAGTTCGACGAACTGCGTGAAAGCCCGTCGCGAACTGCTGTCGCCTTGTCCGGCAGGCCGGGTGGCACCAGACTGTAGATCCGGGTCGTCCGATCGGGCGGCCGGCCACTTCGCACCCAGGAGGACGCATGACGACCACGCCCGACGAGCCGCTGAACGACGACGACATGACCACCACCAGCCCCGTGGACGGCACCATCCCGACCGGAGGCGACGCCGACGGCACCGACGGCGACGGGACCGACGGAGACGGCACGGACGGGACGGACGGCGACGCCTCCGACTCCGACGGCACCGACGGTGACGGGACCGACGGCACGGACGGCGACGCGTCCTGACCGTGCCCGACTCCGCGCTCGACCTGCTCAGCGGTGACGCCCAGACCTTCGTCTCGAAGGTCTGGGCGTCACGCACGCACGTGCACCGCGCCGATCCCGACGCGCTCGTGCCCCTGCTGTCCCTGGACGCCGTCGACACGCTGCTCACGTCGTCGGCGATCCGCACGCCGTCCATCCGGCTGGCCCAGGACGGGGCCGTGCTCCCCGAGTCGGCCTACACGCGAGGGGCGACACTGGCCGGAAAGCCGCTGACCGGCCTGGTCGACCCCCGCAAGGCGCTCGCCCTGTTCGAGGGCGGCGCCACGATCGTCCTGCAGGGCCTGCACCGCTACTGGGAGCCGATCACCCGCCTGGTCGCCGAGCTCGAGCTCGAGCTCGGCCACCCGTGCCAGGCGAACGCGTACCTGACGCCCCCTGGCGCCCAAGGCTTCGCGGTGCACTCGGACTCGCACGACGTGTTCGTCTTCCAGACCGCGGGATCCAAGCAGTGGGAGATCCACGGTCCCGACGGCGCCGAGGAGCTGCTGCTGGAACCCGGCCTGTCGATGTACCTGCCGACCGGCACCCCGCACGCCGCCCGCGCCCAGGACACGGTGTCCCTGCACG
Organism: Aeromicrobium chenweiae; assembly: GCF_003065605.1. Classification (GTDB taxonomy): domain Bacteria; phylum Actinomycetota; class Actinomycetes; order Propionibacteriales; family Nocardioidaceae; genus Aeromicrobium; species Aeromicrobium chenweiae. The sequence continues at coordinate 2,029,661 of NZ_CP026952.1, forward strand.
TCACGGTCGGCATCAACCAGCTCACGTGGCGTGGACTCGTCGAGCGCAGCGTCGCCGACGTCCTGGCCGCGGTGCCGAGCGATCACCTGCCGGCGGGCTACCTGGACCACCCCGCGGGCCTCGCCGACGAGCTCGCTCGCCGGCTCGAGACGGTGGCTGCCCGCATCCGCGACGTCGACGCGACCGCGAGCGTCGAGGCCGAGGTGCGCCGCTTCCTGACCAGCCGCAGCCCCCGTCTCGCGGGCGGCCTGCACGACGTCCTCGCCGCGGGGACCATCGACGACCGCACCCGGTTGCGCCGGCGCCCCGGCCACCCTTGTGTGCTGATCCCCCGCGGGGACCGGATCGACGTCCTGCTCGGCGACCGGTCGATCGACGTGCCCGGCCGGCTGCGCCCGTCCCTGGACGAGGTGCGGTTGCGCGGCGAGCTCGTCCCGGCCGACCTCGCCCAGCACCTCGACGCCCAGAGCCGGCTCGTGCTGTGCCGCCGCCTCGTCCGGGAAGGGCTTCTCGAGGTCGTTCGGTGACCGCACGGGACCCGGCCTTCCGCTGTGCGGTCGGCAGCGAGCTGCGCGGCGAGTCGGCCTCCGGCACCGCCTCGAACGTCCGCGCCTTCCTGCTGGTCGAGCACCCGGGGCCGTGGGGCGTGAACGCGCTGCGCGACGCCCGGCTGCCCGACGGGCTGGGCGACGCCGTCCTCCGGGCGGGCGCGGCGGCACGGGTGCGTCCACTGCTCGTGCGCCGTCCCGGCCGCCGCGTCCAGGACGACGGGATCCGGGTGTTCGCCGCCTTCACGCACCCGTCCCGCCCGTGGCTGGAGACCACGGTGCTCGCGGACCCGCACGAGCTGCTCGATCTCGACCTCACCGCACTGGGCGAGGGCCGCTCCCCCGGCCTCACCCCGTCCGACGCGTCCCTGCTGTGCGTGTGCACCCACGGTCGACATGACGCCTGCTGCGCCGAGCGCGGCAGGCCGGTGGCTGCCGCGCTGGCCGCCGCCCGTCCCGCGGACACGTGGGAGATCTCCCACATCGGCGGCGATCGCTTCGCCGGCAACATGCTGGTGCTCCCCCACGGCCTCTACTACGGACGGGTGGACGCGGAGTCGTCAGTGGTGATCGCCGACCGGCACGCCGCCGGCGAGCTGGACCTGGACCACCTGCGCGGCCGGTCGGCGTACGCGATGCCGGTCCAGTTCGCCGAGATCGCCCTGCGCCGCCAGATCGGCGAGACGCGGCACGACGCCGTGCGCCTGGTGTCGCGGCGCAAGGACGACGACGTCACCGACGCGGTCTTCGAGGCGGACGGGGCCCGGTGGGCGGTCCGGGTGCGCACCGCCCGCGGTGCGGACCTGCAGCAGCTCACGTGCCGCGCCACCCGCGACAACCCGGTGCCGGCGCACGAGCTGCTGGCGATCGACCGGGTCTGACCGGATGGTCGCGGCGGACCTCACGCCTCGTCCGGTGTCGTCGTGATCGCCGCGGCGACGGCCGCGACCGCGCCCTCCACCTCGCGGACGATCCGTTGCCCGTCCCCCGCCTCGGCGTCCCGGACGAATCGGGTGACGCCGCGCTGCATCCCGCAGAAGTCGATCACCCCGCGGTGGATCTGCGTCTCGAACGCCTGCGCGTACCCGTGCCGGTCGAACGAGCGCTCCGACGTGCCCGACACGGCGAGCAGGTGCGTCGTCAACCGTCCGAGCCGCGGCACCACGGCGTCGTCCTCGTCGTACGCGAAGGCCCAGTCCGCGATGAACACGCGGTCGATCCATCCCTTCAGCAACGCCGGAAGGGACCACCAGAACACCGGGAAGACGAGCACCAGGTGGTCCACCTCGTCGACCCTGCGCTGCTGATCGACGACGTCCGGACCGGGCGCGCCGCGACCGACGTACGCGTCGCGGTCGCCCTGGGTGAATCGCGGGTCGAATCCCTCCTGGGCCAGATCGAGCCTGGCCGCCCGCTCCGGTCCGAGCAGCTGCTGCAGGCGGTCGGCGACCCCGTGCGTCAGCGAGGTCTCGTCGGGGTGCGCCGTGACGATCAGCGTCGATCCCGATCGGCCGTGCGCCATCAAGCGTCGGCGCCCAGCGGAGCCTGCGCGACCCGGTCGAGGAAGCCCACCATGGCGGCGGCCACCTCGTCCAGGTGCGACTCGAGCAGGAAGTGTCCGCCGTCGAGCAGCTCGATCCGGGCGTCCGGCAGGTCCTTGGCGAACGCGCGCGCTCCGTCCGGGCCGAAGATCTCGTCATGGGCTCCCCACACCGCCAGGAGAGGAACGGGGTGCTCACGGAACGTCTCGTGCAGGACCGGGTACAGATCGCGGTTGCGCGGGTAGTCGGCGTACAGGGCGAGCTGGACCTCGGGCTGTCCGGGGCGATTGATCCGTGCGGTGTCACGCAGCCACGTGTCGGGGTCGACGACGCTCGGGTCCGCCAGCCCGTGGGTGTACTGCCAGCGGACCATCTCCTCGGTGAGCGTCGAGCGGACGGCGCGTCCGTCCTCCTCGTTCCCGTCGGCGGCCCAGCGCCACAGCGGCGCCCAGAACGCGTCGACGAACCCCTCCTCGTACCCGTTGCCGTTCTGCGTGACGATGGCCGTCACACGCTCGGGCGACCGGGTGTAGAGCCGCCATCCGATGGGCGCGCCGTAGTCCTGCACGTACATCGCGAACCGGTCGATGCCGAGCTGGTCCAGCAGCTCCTCGGTCAGGTCCGCGAGGTGGTCGAAGGAGTAGTCGAAGGCGTCGACCCCGGGGGCGTCGGAGAGCCCGAACCCGAGGTGATCGGGCGCGATGACGTGATGATGCTCGGCCAGGATCGGCACCAGCTGGCGGAACATCGCCGAGGACGCCGGGAAGCCGTGAAGCAGGACGATCGTCGGTGCCTGCCGGTCACCCGCCTCGCGGTAGAAGATCGTGTGGCCGCGGACGACCGTGGTCCGGTGATGCGTGGGGATCATGTCTAACTGCTTTCGTCGGGATTACCGGTTAGTCACGCTAGATCGATTGATGCTAACCTGTCAAGGAACGTTTTCAGGTTAGGGAGGTCGTGTCGTGGACGAGACGCAGATGCTGTGGCTGCTCAACAGCGCCCCGACGGTCGACGGGGACGTCCAGGAGCTGATCGTCGAGGACGACGAGACCTTCCAGCTGATCCAGAACCTCGGCGGCAGGCCCGGGCCCGCTGCGGTGGAGGCCTTGCGGGCGGTCAGGGACGACCTGCACCGCGTCATCCGCGGGACGGACGACACGGGCGCCCTGCAGCGGCATCTGCGCGGCGTGGTGGGGCGTCCCGAGCTGACCGAGGGCGGCGTCACCTGGCAGCCCGACTTCTCCGGCGCGGACGAGGTGTCCGCGCGGGTCGTGCTCGCGTGGTCGGACCTGGCCACCCGCCTCCCCGGCCGGGTGCGGGCGTGCGCGAACTCCGAGTGCAGCAAGTTCCTGATCGATCACAGCCGCCCCGGCTCCGCGCGCTGGTGCTCGATGGCCGAGTGCGGCAACCGGCTGAAGGCGCGTCGGCACTCGGCGCGGCGGTCGACCGTGTAGGTCCACACCGATCTCCGCGTAAATGGATATGGACTATCCGGCTCCACTTGTGCCATCGTGGGGTCATGACGTCCACCCCGGCAGCCCGCGCCCCCCGGGCCGATGCCCGGCGCAACCGCCAGCGCGTCCTCGACGCCGCCTCCGTCGTCTTCGCCGAGCACGGCACCAAGGCCACCCTCAACGACGTGGCCCGTCACGCCGGTGTCGGCGTCGGCACGGTCTACCGCAAGTTCCCCGACAAGGACGCGCTGCTGGACGAGCTGTTCGCGCACAAGATCGACAGCCTGCTGCAGCTCGCCGGGCGGGCGGCGAGCCTCCAGGACGCGGGCGAGGCGTTCCGCGAGCTCCTGCTCGGCCTCATGGAGATCCGCGCGACGGATCGCGGCCTCGATTCGATCCTTGCGGGACCCGGCCGGGGTGACCGGTTCACCCACGAGCTGGCCCAGGAGTTCCTCCCGGCCGTCGACGGGCTGGTCGCTCGTGCGATCCGGGCCGGCGCGCTGCGGGCCGACTTCCAGGCCCAGGAGGTCTGCCTGCTGGCCCACATGGTCGGGAAGGTCGCCGACATCACCCGTGGCGGCGATCCCGATGCCTGGCGCCGCTACGCGCAGCTGATCGTCGACGGCACCCGACCGTCGCCGGCACCCCTCGCGCCGCCCTCGCTCTCGTTCCAGGAGGTTGCCGCCGCTCTCGGCCGCGATCTCTGACCCCCGTCGCACACCTCCAGGAAGGACCACCCCGTGCCTGCTCTCGAGACCCCGATCGAAGGCCTGCGCGCGACCCCGCCGTCGCGGCTGCCGTACCAGCACGACGTCCTCCTGCGGACGTTCGTCCTGGAGCGTCCGGCCGGCAACGTGCTGGTCTACAACTCGCCGGGCATCACGACGGCCGCGCACGAGATCCAGGCGCTCGGCGGGGCGGCCCGGCTCCTGATCAACCACAGCCACGAGGCGATGTACGGGACACCCGGGATCGAGGTGCCGGCCTACGTGCACGACCGCGATCACGACGAGACCGCCCGGTCGATGAGCGTCGCAGGCACCTTCGCGGAGCGCCACGTCATCGACAACGACCTCGAGGCCATCCCCACACCAGGGCACACCGCCGGCACCACGTCCTTTCTGTGGGACAACGGCCGCCACCGCCACCTGTTCACGGGTGACTTCATCTGGATCGAGCACGGGGAGTGGAAGGCGGTGGTCCTCGACGACAGGCTGCGCGGCGCCTATCTCGACAGCCTCGCGCTGGTCCGCGACCTCGACTTCGACGTCCTGGTGCCGTGGGGCACCACCGAGGGCGATCCGTGCTTCGCGGTCGCCGACCGTGCGGAGATCCGCGAGCGCATCGACGCGATCATCGCCCGGGTCGAGTCAGGCTCCGCCCGCTGACGCCGACACCGGCGTCACCTCGACTCGAGGCGACCCTGGGGATGATCCGTGGTCAGCTCGGCCCGCATCGCCGACCATCCGCTGTCGTCGAGTCCGAGCGCCCTGCGCAGGTAGGCAACCGTGACCCGCTGGACCAGGGCCACGCGCTCGGGATCCTCGTCGGTCGTCTCGGCCGCCTCATAGCCCGCGATGCCGCCGAGCGAGTGCTCGGCGTCGGTCAGCGTCAGCAGGCTCTTCTCGCCGGGACTCAGGTGGTACGGATCAGTGCACCAGTCGGGGCCCCGAACCGTGAGCGGCGAGTCATCCCGGTCGCCCGCGACGATCAAGGCCGGCGTCGTCATGTGTCCGAAGCTGGCCTGCATGAAGGGCAGGTGCTCGGCGGCGAACGGGGTGAGGTTCTTGCCGCCCTCCCCCGCCGTCGCCAGGAGCACCCCGGCCTTCACGCGCGCGTCCGTGAGGTCCTCGCCGCCGGTGCCGTCAGGGTCGAGCACCCTGAGCCCCAGCAGGTTGCCGGCGGTCTGACCGCCGAACGAGTGCCCTGCCGCGGCGATGCGCGACCGGTCGACTCGTCCGGCCAGCCCCGGGACCGAGTCCGCGAGGACGTCGAGCCGGTCCAGCACGAGCTTCACGTCGTCGACCCGGAGGCGCCAGATGCGGGGGATGCGAGGATCGTCCGGGGCGAGGTTCACCGTCCTGGAGTCCAGGAAGGTCGGCTGGACCACGACGAAGCCGTGGGCCGCCCAGTAGTCGGTCAGGGGTCCGTAGGCCTCCAGCGACGACCCGAATCCGTGCGCGAACACGATGACGGGCAGGTCGCTGCCGGTGGCGGGCGCCGAGATGCGCACGTGGAGCTCCTCGGCCTCGCCGCGGTGAGGGGCGGCGAGAGCCACGGGCTTCGCCGAGATGATCGGTCGCGGCGTAGCCAGTCCGGTGGGTGCAGGGGTGGTTGTCGTCATGGCGTGCTTCTTCCTCGTCGGATCTAGTAGTGCCCACTATACAAACGATTGGCTATACACCAATGATCTGACACTCGTAGACTGACGCCGTGCCCACATCAGGAGCGGCCGAGACCCGGCTCGTGCCCATGCTCGACTACCTCGCCCGCATGGGCCGGCGCGCTGCGGAGGGACTGCCCGACACGCTGCGCCCCCGCCACGTGATCGCCCTCGAGGTCATCGCGGAGCAGGGGCCGCTGGGACAGGGCGGGCTGGGCGAGGCCCTGCGACTGGACCCGAGCAACGTCGTGGGCCTGCTCAACGAGCTGGAGGACCAGGAGCTGGTGACCCGGCGGCGAGACCCGGCGGACCGCCGCCGTCACATCGTCGAGATCTCCACCAAGGGAGCACGCGAGCTGGCCACGGCCTCGGCCCGGTTCGGACGGATCGAGGACGAGATGTTCTCGATCCTGAGTCCCCACGAACGGGACACCCTGCACCGCCTCCTGTCCCGCGCGGTCGCCGAGGCATCGCGACAGGACCGCGACACCTGAGCCGGCGCGGGGAACGTCAGCGAAGGACGTTCACCGCACGCGCGACGACGAGGCCGGTGATGGCCAGCGACGTCACCGCCTGCAGCGACATCACGGCCTTGGCCCACCGCGCGAGCGGCATGACGTCGGTGGGACTGAAGGCCGTGGCGTTGGTCAGGCCCAGGTAGAGGTAGTCGATGAAGTGCGGGCGCCACCCGTCGGGAGCCACACCGGGATTGAGCTGCTGCGGGAAGGCCAGGTCCGGGCTGCGCGGCATCCGCTCGGCACGCGCCGCGGCGCCACCGCCGTCGAGCTCGAAGTAGAGCAGCGCGCAGGCGATGACCGTGCACAGCCAGACGGAGGCGCTCGCCTGGAGCAGCTCCCCCGCGGAGTCGGTCGCGCGACCGTCGTCGAGGATGTCGTCGACGAGCTGGACCGTCGACCAGATCGCCCCCACCGACAGCACGGAGATGAGCGCGACGGACGCCACCCGCAGCTCGGTGGTTCGCCGCGAGATCCGTCCCGGGTCCCCGGCGAGCAGCGCCAGCAGCAGCAGGCCCGAGATCACCGGCAGCATCCACGGCCTGCCCAGTCGCAGGTCGTCGGGCAGCACCACGGTGAGGCCCATCGCGACGATCACGGCAGCCGCCATCGGCCACCGCGTCTCGGCGTCGGGACGCTCGGCCGCGCCGGAGCCGGGTTCACGCCTCATCGGTGGTGGACGCCCGTCCCGTCCTCCGCGGTGAGCGACGGCTTGGGCCCGTGCGTGCCCAGGAGCGCACCCCGGACCGAGCTCCTGTGGTGCAGCATGACGATCTCCTCGCGTTCTCGGCGCCGGTCCTTCGCGACGCTAGCCGAGGCCGGTCGCGACGTCCGGGGCCGAAGGGCCCGGCGCGACAGCTGGTCACGGCGGCATCGGAGACGGGCTCCGTGAAACGAAGAAGTCCCGGACCTGCTTCCGCAGATCCGGGACTTCTCTGTCTCTTGCGAGACCAATACGTCGGGCTGACAGGATTTGAACCTGCGACCCCCTGACCCCCAGTCAGGTGCGCTACCAAGCTGCGCTACAGCCCGTTCGTACCGAAGAGGAACTTTACCGCAGGTCCTCCCGGGTTCTCACATCGGCCACTCCTCCGGGACGTCATACCCGGCGAACCGCCTGCGGTTCGGGCGGGATGACGTCCCGGAGGAGGGTCAGCGACGCTCGCGCTTCTTGCGCGGACGCTGCTGGATGTGGATCGGTGTGCCGACGAAGCCGAACTCCTCGCGCAGGCGTCGCTCGATGAATCGCATGTACGACTGCTCGAGCTTGCCGGACGTGAACAGCACGAACGTCGGCGGTGCGGTGGAGGCCTGCGTGCCGAACATGATCTTCGACTGCTTGCCGCCGCGCACGGGGTGCGGGTGCTCGGACACCAGACGGCCCAGGAAGGCGTTCAGGGCGCCCGTGGAGACGCGGGTCTCCCAGCCCTCCAGCGCGGCGTCGAGCGCGCGCACGAGGCGATCGATGTGCCAGCCCGTGCGGGCCGTGATGTTGATCGTCGGCGCCCACGGCACCTGGACGAGCTCGCGCTCCATCTCGCGCTCGAGGTAGTAGCGACGCTCGTCGTCGACCAGGTCCCACTTGTTGAACGCGATGATCAGCGCACGACCGGCCTCGGCCACCGAGCTGATGATGCGGGTGTCCTGCTCGGTCAGCGGGACGCTGCCGTCGATGATGACGACCGCGACCTCGGCCCGGTCGATCGCCGAGCTGGTGCGCAGGCTCGCGTAGTACTCGTGGCCGGACGCGTCGCGCACCCGGCGACGGATGCCGGCGGTGTCGATGAAGTTCCAGGTACGCCCGCCGAGCTCGACGATCTCGTCGACCGGGTCGACCGTGGTGCCGGAGGCGTCGTCGACGACGACCCGCTCCTCGCCGGCGAGGCGGTTGAGGAGGCTGGACTTGCCGACGTTGGGCTTGCCGACGATCGCGACCCGGCGCGGCCCCTGCGGGGCGTCGAAGTCCTCCGGCGGCGGGTCGGGCAGCGCCTCGAGGATCGCGTCGAGCATGTCGCCGCTCCCCCGCCCGTGCAGCGCCGAGACGGGCCAGGGCTGGCCCAGCCCGAGGTTCCACAGGCCGGCGGCCTCGGCCTCGGTGCGCTGGTCGTCGACCTTGTTGGCGGCCAGCACGACGGGCTTCTTGGCCGCGCGGAGGATGCGGACGACCTTCTCGTCGACGTCGGTGATGCCGACCGTGGCGTCGACCACGAACAGCACCGCGTCGGCGACCTGGATCGCGATCTCGGCCTGGGCCGCGATGCTCTCGGCGAGGCCGCGGGCGTCGGGGTCCCAGCCGCCGGTGTCGACGACGGTGAAGGCGCGACCGTTCCACACGGCGTCGTACGAGACACGGTCGCGGGTGACGCCGGGGACGTCCTCGACGACGGCTTCGCGACGACCGATGATGCGGTTGACCAAGGTCGACTTGCCGACGTTGGGGCGCCCGATCACGGCGAGTACGGGAACGGCGTCAGCCATCGGAGCTTCCTGTCGGGAGAGGGCCTGGCAAGTCGCGCTGGAGCGCGTCCTTGGCCCGGGAGATGTGGGATCGCAGGTGAACGTGAATACGCTCGCCTGCGTCTGCCATCATCCCACGATCACGTGGCCAATCCCGCATCGGGAACTGGATCGGCTCCCCGTAGACGATGTCGAGGCGTGCCCCGCGGTCCGGCCGGGCGTCCCCGGGCTGCCCCGGCTGCCGGGTCCCGAAGATCGCGACGGGCACGACGGGGGCCCCGGTGACCAGCGCCAGGTACGCCACGCCGCCCTTGAACTGCGTCATCTCACCGTCGCCGCGGGTGCCCTCGGGATAGATCAGGACGCACTGATCCGCGGCCAGCGCGCGGACGGACTGGCGCAGCGCACCGGAGTCGTTGCGGGTCCGGGAGACCTTGATCTGTCCCACCGCCCGGAGCAGGTGGCCGGTGCGGCCCAGGAACTCCTCCTCCTTGGCCATCGCGTGCGGCGGGCGCGGCGCCGTCGCGACGAGCAGCGGCCCGTCGAGCCAGCCGATGTGGTTGCTGGCCAGGATGACCGGACCGGACGCCGGGACCAGGTCGCGTCCCCACTCGTGGAGCTCCCACCGCCGGTGGAAGTAGCCGCGCGCCGGGCGGCGGGCGAGGCGCAGCGCGGACTCGGGCAGGCCGCGCGGGGTGCCGGCCACCCGCGTCACCCAGCGGTGGCGGTGTCGACGATCGAGACGATGGCGTCGATGACCTCGTCGAGCGTCAGGTACGTGCTGTCGACCACGACCGCGCCGTCCGGCTTCGCCAGCGGGGAGGTCGCGCGGGTCGAGTCGATCTCGTCGCGGCGGGCCAGCGCCTCCTGGGTCGCCGTGGCGTCGACCGCCCCGGTCTCCGCGGCGCGGCGGGCGGCACGGGCGGCCGGATCGGCGACCAGGTAGATCTTGACCGGCGCGTCGGGCGCGACCGTCGAGCCGATGTCACGTCCCTCCACGACGATGCCGGCACTGGATGCGATCGTCGAGCGCTGGAGGTCGACGAGGATCTCGCGCACCCGCGGCACGGCCGCGACGAGGCTGACCGAGCCGGTGACCTCCTCGGAACGGATCGGCTCGGCGACGTCCGTGCCGTCGACGTGGATCGTGGGGTCCTGCGGATCGATGCCGGACTCCAGCGTCACCTTCTCCGCCGCGACGGCGACCGCGTCGGCGTCCGAGAGGTCGACGCCCTGCTCGAGCAGCGCCCAGGTCATCGCGCGGTACATCGCTCCGGTGTCCAGGTACGCGAGCTTCAGCCGTTCGGCGACGCCGCGCGACGTGCTCGACTTGCCGGACCCGGAGGGTCCGTCGATCGCAACGACCAGGGGTGATGTCACAGGGGCTCAACTTCCTTTGGGCAGTTCGGTCATCTAGCGGTACGCGGTCCAGCCGCGAGCGGTCAGGGCCTCCACCAACGAGTCGCCCACGCCGAGCGCGACCGCGATCTCGGCGAGGCCCACGGGGCGTCCCAGGTCGTGGTCGAGGCGCAGGTCCTCGATGTTCACACCCGATTGTCCCGTATCCGTCATGAGGCGCGACAGCTCGCCGGGACGGTCCGCGACCTGGACGTGCACGATGTCGACGCGGGCGGGCGCCGATCCGTGCTTGCCGGGGATCAGCTCGGTGCCGCGACGGCCGGACTCCAGGACGTCGCCGAGCACACCGTCGTCCTCGCCGAGCGCGTCGATCACCCGGTCGAGATCGGCCCGCACGAGCTCGAGGACGGCGCGGACGTCCGCGGCGTTCGTGCCCAGGATGTCGATCCACAGGGCGCTGTCGCTGCCGGCGATGCGCGTCGTGTCACGCAGTCCCGGGCCGGCGAGGGCCAGGTGGTTGCCCTGAGCGTCGTTGAGCCGCGCCGCCGTGAGGGTCGACATCACCTGCGGCACGTGCGAGACCAGCGCGACCGCGCGGTCGTGAGCAGCCGCCTCCAGGATGATCGGCACCGCGCCGACGTGCAGCGCCATGTCGACGACGGCGTCGAGCGCCGCCGGGAGCGTCCTCGACCCGGGGGTCACGGCCCAGGGCCGGCCCTCGAACAGCTGGGCCGAGCCGGCCATCGGGCCGGACCTCTCGCTGCCGGCCATCGGGTGCCCGCCGGCGAAGCGCTCGGCCTCGGGGTGCGCGTCGATCGCCCGCTGCAGGCCGGCCTTGACGCTGGTCACGTCCGTGACGTACGCCGCCGACCACCTCGTCAGCGCGCGGACGACGACGTCCTCGGCCGCGGCCGGCGGGACGGCCGCCACCACCAGGTACGGCTCCGTGTCGTCCGAGAACGTCCGCCCCGCCCCGCGCGAGACCGCCGCCTCGACGTTGGCCGGCTCCGCGTCGGCCAGCAGGACGTCGACCTCGTGGGCCCGGAGCGCCAGCCCGATCGAGGTGCCGATCAGCCCGCACCCGATCACGAGGACCGGCCCGGGCAGGGCCCCGGGAGCGAGGGCGGTCATCGCTCGTCGACGCTGTCGAACAGGGCTCCCAGCTCGTCGCGCGTGAGATCGCGCATCGCGCCCACGGACAACCCGCCCAGGTGCAGCGGGCCGAACGCGGTCCGCGTCAGCTCGCGCACCGGGTGGCCGGCCGCATCCAGCAGGCGGCGCACGATCCGGTTGCGGCCCATGTGGATGTCCAGCTCGACCAGCGACCGCCCCCGCGAGCGGTCCTTGACCTGGAAGCGGTCGACCTGCGCGGGGCCGTCGTCGAGCTCGATGCCGGCCTTGAGCCGCGCGGCGAGCGAGTCCGGTACGGTCCCGTCGACGAGTGCGACGTACGTCTTGGTGATCTCGAACGACGGGTGCGCCAGCTTGTGCGCGAGGTCGCCGTCGTTGGTCAGCACCAGCAGCCCGGACGTGTCGGTGTCGAGCCGGCCGACGTGGAACAGCCGGTCCTCGCGGCCCGCGACGAACGTCGACAGGTCGGGCCTCCCCCGCTCGTCGGCCATCGACGTCACGACGCCGCGCGGCTTGTTGAGCAGCACGTACGCGTGACCGCTCGGCGCCGGGATGCGCTTGCCGTTCACCCGGATGACGTCGGTCGTGGGGTCCACGCGGGCCCCCATGACGTCGATGACCTCGCCGTTCACCTCGACGCGTCCCTGCGCGATCATGTCGTCGCAGCGGCGGCGGCTGCCGAGCCCGGCCTGGGCGAGCACCTTCTGCAAGCGGATCTCAGCCACGGTCGTCCCCCTCGGTCGGTGCGGCCGGCTCGGCATCGTCGCCGTCCTCGGCGATCGGCTCCTGCGCCGCGACGTCCGCGAGCGCGGTCTCGGCCCCGGGCAGGCCCTCGTCCTCCATGTCGTCCATGTCGGGCAGGTGCTGGGCGATGTCGGGCAGCTCGCTGAGGCTGCCGAGGCCCATGCGCTCGAGGAAGTAGCTGGTCGTCCGGTAGAGGATCGCGCCGCTCTCCCCGTCGACGCCGCCCTCCTCGATCAGGCCGCGGGTCACGAGGGTACGGACGACACCGTCCACGTTGACCCCGCGGATCGCCGAGATGCGTGACCGGGTGATGGGCTGGCGGTACGCCACGACCGCCATCGTCTCGAGGGCGGCCTGGGTGAGCCGCGCCTGCTGGCCGTCGAGGATGAACCGCTCCACCGCACCGGCGTACTCCTCGCGGGTGAAGAAGCGCCAGCCGCCGGCGATGTTGCGCAGCTCGAAGCCACGGCCCTGCTCGGTGTACTCCTGCGCGAGCTCGGCCAGCGCGGCCTGCACGTCCGTCGGCGGGTGCCCGACGGCCTGGGCAAGGATCAGGTGGTCCAGCGGCTGGTCGGCCACCATGAGCACCGCCTCGAGGGCGGGCTTGAGGTCGAGCATCTCCAGCTCGAGCTCGTGGGGTCCGGTCGGGACGTGCTGGTCAGTCATCGGTGCTCTCAGGCTCAGGTGTCGGTGGTTCGTCGGATGTCGGTCGGGCGTCGCCGGACTCGTCGATCAGGTCCTCGGGGATGAGCACGGCCTCGTCGTCGGGGCCGGTCATCGGCGCGTCGAACTCCTGGCCGACGTCGATGTCGCCCTCGTCGGTGCCGGTCCAGCGCACGTGCAGGTCGCCCAGCGGGGTGGCCTGCTCGAACGCGATGACCCCCTCGCGGAACAGCTCGAGCACCGCGAGGAAGCGTGCCACCTTGGTCATGAGGTCGGGAGCGTCGGCGGTGAGCGCGCGGAACGTCATCTCGCCCTTGCGGCGGAGCTGGTCGACCACGAGGTGCGCCTGCTCACGCACGCTGACCTGGGGGGCGTGCAGGTGCGTCAGGGACAGGATCGGGGCGGGCTTGTCCTCGAACGCCTTGGCGGCCAGCTGCGCGAGCTCGCGCGGCCCGACCGAGATGAGGACCTCCGGGAGCAGGTCGGCGAACCGCGGCTCGAGCGAGACGATGCGCGGGAACCGCCTGGACTCACGGGCGAGGCGGTCGGCCATGATGCCGGCGACCTGCTTGAACGCGCGGTACTGCATCAGGCGGGCGAACAGCAGGTCCCTGGCCTCGAGCAGCGCGAGGTCCTCCTCGTCCTCGACCTCGGCCTGCGGCAGCAGCCGGGCGGTCTTGAGGTCGAGCAGGGTCGAGGCGACGAGCAGGAAGCTCGTGGTCTGCTCGAGGTCGTCGGTCATGCCCTTGATGTACGTGATGAACTCACCAGTCACCACGGACAGCGCGACCTCGGTGATGTCGAGCTCGTGCTTGGAGATCAGCTGCAGGAGCAGGTCGAAGGGGCCCTCGAAGTTGGTGAGGTTGACCTGGAACCCGGCGGGTGCGGACTCGTCGACGTCCGCGAGCGTCACGTCTCGCTCAATCGCCGGGCGACGTCGCTCTGGGTGCCGCGGGCATCGAGGTCGGCCAGCGCGACGGCGAGGGCCGCGCGCACGAACCGGCCCCGGTCGACGCTGCGTCCGAGCTCGCTGCGCAGGACCAGGCGGGCCTGCTCGACCGCGAGCAGCTCGGCGGAGGTCACGTAGACCGTCATCTTCTCGTCGTGCTTGACCCGGCCGCTGGCCGAGACGCTCGGCTCCGGCTCGGGCGCGGGAGCGGGAGCGGGCGTCTCCACGGACTTGGCCGGAGCGGTCGCGCGGAAGAGCTCGTCGGCACCCGGCATCGCCGGGCGCCTGCCCCCGCCGGAGGAGGTCACGCGTCGGGGCATCGAACGAGAACCTCCCTGGCCAGCTGGCGGTACGACTCGGCACCCGGTGACGAGGTCGCGTACTCGGTGATCGGCTCGCCTGCGACCGTCGAGTCGGAGAACTTCACGGTGCGGCGGATGACGGTATGGAACACCAGGTCGCCCCAGCCCTGGACGAGGGTCTGGAGCACCTCCTTGCCGTGCAGCGTACGGCTGTCGTACATCGTGCCCAGCAGGCCGATGATCTGCAGGTCGTCGTTCGTGCGGTCGCGGACCTTCTCGATGGTGTCCTTCAGCAGCGCGACGCCTCGCAGGGCGAAGTACTCGCACTCCAGCGGGATCAGCACACCGTTGGCGGCGGTCAGCGCGTTGACCGTCAGCAGGCCCAGCGAGGGCTGGCAGTCGATGAGGATGACGTCATAGTCGTGGCGGATGGGCTTGAGCACCCGGGCGAGCACCTGTTCGCGGCCGACCTCGGTGACCAGCTGCATCTCGGCGGCGGACAGGTCGATGTTGGACGGCACCAGGTCCAGGCCCTCGACCGTCGTCGGCATGATGAGGTCCTTGATCGAGATCTCCCGGTCCATCAGGACGTGGTAGATGCTCTGGTCCAGGTCGTGGGCGTTGACGCCGAGGCCGACCGTGAGGGACCCCTGCGGGTCGAAGTCGACCAGCAGCACCTTGCGTCCGGTCTCGACGAGCGCGGCGCCCAGGTTGATGGTCGTCGTGGTCTTGCCGACGCCACCCTTCTGATTGCACAGGGCGATGATCGTCGCGGGCTTGGACGGGTCCCGCGGCCCCGGATCGGGGAAGACCGGCATCGGTCGTCCGGTGGGTCCCAGCTCCATGCTCATTCATTACCCCTGCGACTCGACCGGCGGACGAGCGTCACTCTACCGCCACAAGTCGACTTGGCGACGACACGACCGACGAGTCGCCCCGTCATTGCCGGGCGGCACGTGGATGGGCTGTGGCGTATATCTCCCGCAGCTTCTCCACGGTCACCAGCGTGTAGATCTGCGTGGTGGTGACGGAGGCGTGACCGAGCAGCTCCTGCACGACGCGGACGTCCGCGCCGCCGTCGAGCAGGTGCGTCGCGAACGAGTGGCGCAGCGTGTGCGGGGAGACCTCGACGCCGATGCCGGCGCGCTCGGCGGCCTTGGTCAGCACGGTCCAGGCGCTCTGGCGCGACAGGCGCCCGCCACGGGCGTTCAGGAACACCGCCGGCGTCCCGGTCCTGGAGGAGACCAGCGCCGGGCGGGACACGGCCAGGTAGTCGGCGAGGGACGCCTTGGCGTAGGAGCCCAGGGGCACGATCCGCTGCTTGCCGCCCTTGCCGCGGAGCAGGACCGTGGAGTCCTCCAGGTCGAGGTCGTCGATGTCGAGCCCGACCGCCTCGGAGATCCGGGCACCCGTGCCGTACAGCACCTCGAGCAGGGCCCGGTCCCGTGCGGCGAGGGTCGTGCCCGGCGAGCCGGCCGCGTCGAGCAGCGACTCGATGTCGGACAACGGGAGCGCCTTGGGCAGCCTGGCCGCGGGTCGCGGCGGCCTGATGGCGGCCGTCACGTCGGTCGGCACGACCTGCTCGCGGAGCCAGAAGCGATGCAGCCCGCGCACGGCCACGATCGTCCGGGCGGCGCTGGCCGTCCCGAGCGCGACGTGGTCGGGGTCGCCCGTGCGCAGCTCCCCCAGGAACGCGGTGACGTCGTTCTCGGTGATCGCCGCGGGATCGGTCAGCTCTCGTGAGCCGAGGAACGCGAGGTACCGACGCAGGTCACGGCGGTAGGACTGCAGCGTGTTGTCCGCGAGGCCGCGCTCGACGCCCAGGTGGCTGAGGTAGTCCTGGACACCTCGAGCCACGTCCTCGCTCATGGGTGGCGCAGGGCGTGTGCCGCGAGGATGCCGGAGACCGTCATGGAGTCCGTGATGCGGCCGTCGAGCACGGCGGCGAGCGCCTGGTCGAACGGCAGCCACCACTGGATCATGTCGGCCTCCTCGGCCTCCCGCTCGGTGCGGTCGGCCTCCGGGACGGGACGCAGGTCCGTCGCGCGGAACACCTCCCACCGCTCGGTCGAGTAGCCGGGGGTGGCGAGGAGGTGGAGCATCGAGGTCCACTCCCCCGCGATGATGTCCGCCTCCTCGGCGAGCTCACGCACGGCCGCCTCGAGCGGCTCCTCGCCCGCCACGTCGAGCGTGCCGGCGGGCAGCTCCAGCAGCCGGCGGCCGACGGGGTGGCGGTACTGCTCGACCAGGAGCACCCGGTCGTCCTCGTCGATCGCGAGCACGCCGACGGCACCGTTGGGCTGCACGACCGCCCGCGGGTGCTCGTCGCCCGAGGGGTCGACGATCGTGTCGTTCCGCAGGCTGATGTACGGGCTGTCGTAGATCGCCTCGCTGCGCGCGACCGGCCACGACTGGTCGGAGTCGGCCACCGACGCATCGGCCAGCCGACCCGGCAGTGAGGGGTGCGCGGTCATCCCTCGACCGACACGGGGGCGTCGACCGGCAGCCGGGTCTCGCGCTGGCGCTCGAGGGCGGCACCGACCAGTCCGGCGAACAGCGGGTGCGGCTTGGTGGGCCGCGAGCGCAGCTCCGGGTGGGCCTGCGTCGCGACGTAGTACGGGTGCACCTCGCGCGGGAGCTCGACGAACTCGACGAGCTTGGCGTCCGGGGACGTCCCGCTGAAGACCAGTCCGGCCTTCTCGAGCTGCGCGCGGTACGCGTTGTTGACCTCGTAGCGGTGGCGGTGACGCTCCTCGATCTTGTCGGCGCCGTAGACCTCCGCGACGATGCTGCCCTCCTTGAGGGCGGCGGGGTACGAGCCGAGTCGCATCGTGCCACCGAGGTCACCCTCGCCATCGACGATGGCCAGCTGCTCGGCCATCGTCGCGATGACCGGGTTCGGCGTCTTGGGGTCGAACTCCGACGAGCTCGCGTCGGCGATGCCGGCGACGTTGCGGGCGTACTCGATGACCATGCACTGCAGGCCCAGGCAGAGACCCAGGACGGGGATGCCGTGCTCGCGGGCGTACGTCAGGGCGCCCAGCTTGCCCTCGATGCCACGGATGCCGAAGCCACCCGGCACGCAGATGCCGTCGACATCGTGAAGGTTCGTGTGGGCGCCGCTGGTCGTCTCGCAGTCGTCAGACCCGACCCAGCGCAGCTTGACCCGCGCGTCGTGGGCGAAGCCACCCGCACGCAGCGCCTCGGCCACCGACAGGTAGGCGTCCGGGAGGTCGATGTACTTGCCGACCAGCGCGATCGTCAGCTCCTCGGCGGGCTGGTGCACCCGCCGCAGCAGCTCGTCCCAGTGCGTCCAGTCGACGTCACGGAACGGCAGGTCGAGGCGACGGACGACGTACGCGTCGAGGCCCTCGGAGTGCAGCACCTTCGGGATGTCGTAGATCGAGGGGGCGTCGGCGCAGGTGACCACGGCCTCCTTGTCGACGTCGCACATGAGGGAGATCTTGTGCTTGATGCCCTCGGGGATGTCGCGGTCCGAGCGGCAGACGATCGCGTCGGGCTGGATGCCGATCGAGCGCAGCGCCGCGACCGAGTGCTGGGTCGGCTTGGTCTTGAGCTCGCCCGAGGGGCCGATGTAGGGCACCAGCGAGACGTGCAGGAAGAACACGTTGCCGCGACCGACGTCGTGGCGGACCTGGCGGGCGGCCTCGAGGAACGGCAGCGACTCGATGTCGCCGACGGTGCCGCCGATCTCGGTGATGACGACGTCCACGTCGGGACCGGCCATCGCGCGGATCCGCGACTTGATCTCGTTCGTGATGTGCGGGATGACCTGGACGGTGTCGCCCAGGTAGTCGCCGCGTCGCTCGCGGGCGATGACCTCGGAGTAGACCTGGCCGGTCGTCACGTTGGCCTTGCCCGACAGGTCGACGTCGAGGAAGCGCTCGTAGTGGCCGATGTCGAGATCGGTCTCGGCGCCGTCGTCGGTGACGAAGACCTCGCCGTGCTGGAACGGGTTCATCGTCCCGGGGTCGACGTTGAGGTACGGGTCGAGCTTCTGCATCGTGACCCGCAGGCCCCGTGACTTCAGAAGTCGTCCCAGGCTCGAGGCGGTGAGACCCTTGCCGAGCGAGGATGCCACCCCGCCGGTGACGAAAACGTGCTTGGTAACCGCGCTACCTGCCAAGGTGACTCCCGTGGTCGAATGCTGTGTCGAGCGCTCATCTGGTGCAGATTGCATCAGGGCTCCACGGGATTCCAGTCTACCAATCAATTGGCCCTCACCGCCAACGACACACGTGTCGGTTCGCCCACATGTGTGTCGCCGGCGGCGGGACGGCTACTTCGGCAGTGCGCCGCTGTCGCTGCGAGAGGTGCCCCAGGAGCCCGGCTGGCCGGCAGCCTGGGCGACCGCTGCGAGCACCGTGACGACGCGTCCCGCGGCGGAGTCGGTGACGTCGACCGTCGAGATCTCCGACGCGGCCTCGCCCTCGCGCACGGCCTTCACCGCTCCCCCGTCGGTGCTGGACGACGACGGTCCGGCGACCACGACGCCCTGACCGCTCCGGTTGAGCGCCGCGGCCAGGGCGGCGATCACGGTGCTCTGGTCACCGCCGGTGGCGCGCTGGGGGCCCGTGACCAGGACGGCCAGGGTCGCAGCGCGCTTGGGGGCACGCGTCTCGGTGATCAGCCCGCCCTCGGAGAAGGCCGACGTGATCGTCGTCGCGGTCTCGTCGAGCGCTCCGGCCTGGTCCGCCATGTACGCCCGGGCCAGGGCGCCGCCGATGCGGCCGTAGCTGTCGTCGGCACCGGTCACCTCCTCGACGTCCTCGGCGGACTGCCGGGCTACGCCCTCGGCGAACTGCCGGCCCGACGAGTCGAGGATCTTGCTCGTCAGGGCGATCTCGCCGGTCACCTCGGCGCCCGCGAGGTCCAGGTCGTTCACGACGTCCTTGACCTCGTTCGCACTGGTGCCCGGGACGGTCAGGACCAGGACGGGACGGTCCTTGAGCTTGTCCTTCAACAGGGTGGGAGCCGTGCGTCCGGCGTAGCCGACCTCGAACGCGCGGACCCCGGTGTCGGTGGTCTGGGAGGCGGCCCGGGTGTCGTCCTGGGTGTCCTTGTCCTCGAGCGGGCCGGACCCGAGGGCGATGCCCGCGGCCAGGGCGATGAGGACGGCGGCGAGCGAGACGAGGTGGTAGCGGAAGTTGATCACGAGAAGAGTCCTTTGATCCAGGTGCCGAGATCGGCCAGCCGGTCACCGAGCGAGTCGAACCAGTCCTGTCCGACGGGGGTGATGGCCACGGCGACACCGACGGCCACGATGCCCGCGAGGAGCACGAGCAGGACGGGCCACAGGGCGAGGCGTTGGGAGGTGAAGTGATGGACGGCCTTGGCGTCGACGATCTTCGACGAGGCGCGCAACCGGGCGACGAATATGCGAGCCGCGTCCGAAGGGGTGCGCTCGAGGACCTCGGTCAGCGTCCGGGGGCCGCCGACGTGGACGATCACGGCCGCCTCGTTGGTGTCGGCCAGCAGGATCGCGAGGTCGTCGTCCGAGCCGGTCGACACGAACGTCACGATCTCCTTGCCGTGCCGCTCGAGCCGCTCGGGCATGTCGACCGTGCCGGACACCGTGGTCACGACCACCTCACCCGAGGTGCGGATCGCCTGGTCGGAGATGTTGTCCATCGAGCCGACGACCAGCGCGGGCGTGTAGCCGGCGCCGATGAGGACGTCGGCACCCGCGCCCGCCCCGATCAGGACGGGGTCGTGGTCGGCGATCCAGCGCTTCAGGCCGCGCAGGTCGGCCGCGTCGTCGTACCCGCGGGAGACGACGACGACGGCACGTCCGCTGAGGTCGGTGCGCAGCTCCGGCACCTTCGCGCCGGTGAGGAGCATCGCCTGCTCACGACGGATGTGGTCGCTGGCGTTCGCGGTCAGGGAGTCCAGGCGGGTCACGAGACCGTCCTGGGCAGCGGTGAGGTCGGCGGCGGCACGCGCCTCGTCGATCACGTCGCCCTCGACGACGAGCACCTCGTCGCGGAAGACCCGGCCGTCGTCGACGCGCAGCTGCTCACCGCTCTTGAGGCGGGTCCAGGCGCCCTCGCTGGTCAGGTCGACCAGCGTGACGCCCGCGCGGGCCAGCATCTGCGGACCCGTGTTCGGCACGCGTCCGCTGGTGGACGGGACCGCGTTGAGCACGACCCGCACACGGCGGTCGATCAGGGCTTGAGCCTGCCGGGCGTCGAGGTCAGGGTGCTCGACCAGTGCGATGTCGCCCTCGCGGAGGGAGGCGATGTCGCTGTCTCGTCGAGCGGACCTGAGGGTGCCGATGACACCCTCGACGTCCGGCGGCAGGGGCGTTTTACGTTTCCAGATGGCCATCACGATCCATGGTTCCTCGTGGCGGCAGCGCATCGGGGAGGCGGCCTCGGCGTGTCGCCGATGTGGCACAACTATCAGCGCGGCGGCCGCTCAGCCGCGGGCGAGGTCGAGCAGCTCGCGCGCGTGGGCCTGCGCCGTGGCGGACTCCTCCTGGCCGGCGAGCATCCGGGCGAGCTCGTCGACCCGGCCGGACTCCTGGACCCGCATCACCGAGCTGCTGGTGACATTGCCGTCGTCGTCCTTGGACACCACGAAGTGGTGGTCGGCGAAGGCCGCCACCTGCGGCAGGTGGGTGACGGCGATGACCTGGGCGTGGTCGGCCAGACGGGCCAGCCGTCGCCCGACCTCGACCGCCGCCTTGCCGCCGATGCCGGCATCGACCTCGTCGAACACGAGGGTCGGCACCGTCGTGCGGTCGGCGAGGACCACCTCCAGCGCCAGCATGAGCCGTGACAGCTCGCCGCCGCTGGCGCCCTTGTGCAACGGACGCGGAGCCATGCCGCTGTTGGCCGAGAACAGCAGCTCGACGTCGTCGAGACCGTGCGGGCCGGGCACCGCGTCCTCGCTCGTCGTGACCTGCACCTCGAGCCGACCCGAGGGCATGGACAGCTGAGCGATCTCGAGGTCCACCAGCTGCGCGAACCGGCCGGCGGCCTCGCGACGCAGGTCGGTCATCCGCGCCGCCAGGCGTCCGACCTCCGGCACGAGCTCGAGCCGTTCGGCTTCCAGCGCTGCGACGGCCTCGTCGTCGTTGCCGAGCTCGCCCAGCCGGGCGGCGCTCTTGGCGGCCCAGGTCAGCACGTCGTCCAGGGTCGGTCCGTACTTGCGCTGGAGTCCCGCGAGGGCGGCGCGGCGGTCCTGCAGGATCGCGAGACGCTCGGGGTCCAGCTCGACGCCCTCGGAGTAGGTGCCGAGGTCGGCGCCCACCTCGTCGAGCAGGATCCCGATCTCGAAGACCCGGTCGGCGAGCGCATCGAGGGCCGGATCGTGACCGCCCGCCTCGCGCAGCAACGCGGTCGCCTCGGCCACGGTCGTGCGCGCCGAGCTCGCGTCCAGGTCGCCCACGAGCGCGCGGTGCGCCTCGTCGGCGGCGCGGGCCAGCGCCTCGGAATGGGCCAGCCGGCTCTCCTCGGTCTTGAGCGACTCGTCCTCACCTGCCTGCGGGTCCACCTCGGCGATCTCGTCGAGACCGAACCGCAGGACGTCGAGCTCGCGAGCACGCTCCTGGGCGTGGGTGCGCAGCTCGTCGAGCCGGCGCTCCACC
The DNA here is from genome assembly GCF_003065605.1 of Aeromicrobium chenweiae. Lineage (GTDB taxonomy): Bacteria > Actinomycetota > Actinomycetes > Propionibacteriales > Nocardioidaceae > Aeromicrobium > Aeromicrobium chenweiae. The sequence continues at coordinate 2,051,319 of NZ_CP026952.1, forward strand.
GCTCGCCAGCGGGCGTAGACCGGTGCGTACTGGGCAGCGGCTGCTGCGAGCTCGTCGCCGGCGAACCGGTCGAGGGCCGCGCGTTGCTCGGCGGGGCGGAGGAGACGGTGCTGGTCGGACTGACCGTGGACGGCCACGAGCTGGTCGGTGACCTCCGCGAGCAGCGACGCCGGGACGGTCGCCCCACCGGCCAGCGCGCGCGAGCGTCCCTGGGCCGAGAGCACCCGACCCAGGATCACGACGTCGTCGTCGATCCGCCCGCCGGCCTCCTCGACCGTGGTGATCGCACCAGCACCCGGGCGCACCCCGATGCTCGCCTCGACCCGTGCCTGGTCGGCACCTCGTCGCACGAGCCCCAGGTCGGCGCGGTCGCCGCGCAACAGGCCGAGGGCCGTGACGACCATGGTCTTGCCGGCGCCGGTCTCACCGGTGATGACCGTGAAACCGGCCGACAGCTCCAGCTCGGCCGAGTCGATGACGCCCAGGTCGCGCAGGGTGAGCCGTTCCCAGATCGGGCGGGTGGTGCTCATGAGTCCTGCTCCTCCTGGCGCCGTTCGGCGGCACCGCGCCACCCGGCGACGGGCAGGTCGAACTTGCGGACCAGCCGGTCGGCAAAGGACGCCGGGTGCAGGCGGGCGAGGCGGACGTTCTCGCGACCCTTGCGCACCTCGACCCGAGCACCCAGCGGGAGCTCGGCCGCCCGCCGGCCGTCGCACCACAGGACGCCGGTGGACTGCTCGCCCACGACCTCGATCGCCAGCGTCGAGCTGGGCGACACGACCAGCGGCCGGGCGAACAGCGCGTGGGCGCTGATCGGCACCATGAGCAGGGCGGCCACCTCGGGCCAGACGATCGGTCCCCCGGCGCTGAAGTTGTACGCCGTCGAGCCGGTCGGGGTGGCACAGACGATGCCGTCGCACCCCCAGCGGGACACCGGCCGGTCGTCGATCTCCAGGACGATCTCCAGCATCCGCTCACGGGCAGCCTTCTCGACCGAAGCCTCGTTGAGCGCCCAGTTGGTCGCCACGACCTCGCCCGCGACGCTGACCGACACATCGACGGTCAGGCGTTCCTCGACCGTGTAGCTGCGCGTCACGACGCCGTGGACGACGTCCTTGAGGTCCTCGACGTCGGCCTCGGCCAGGAACCCGACGTGACCGAGGTTGACGCCGAGCACCGCCGTCTCGGTGCCGCGGCACATCTCGGCCGCGCGCAGGATCGTGCCGTCCCCGCCGAACACCACGGCCAGCTCGCAGCCTGCCGCGGCACCGGAACCCGCCTCCACGACGAGGGAGTCCTGCAGGCCCGCAGCCCGCAGCGCCCCGGCGTCGGAGTCGAGCACGCACACCTCGATGCCGTGGGTCTGCAGCTCGGCCGCGAACGACACGGCGATCTTGGCCGCCTCCTCCCGCGCGGCGTGCACGGCCAGGAGAACCCGCCTCATGCGCTCGCCCCCGACGTGTCGAGGGGTCCGGCCGCGACGACGTCGCGCGCAGCCTGCTCGGTGGGTGCGTCGGCGTCCGAGCGCAGCCAGCAGAAGTACTCGACGTTGCCGGCTGGGCCGGGCAGCGGACTCGGCGCCAGCGCGCGGGTGCCCCACCCGAGCTCGTGGGCCGAGCGGCACACGCGCAGCACCGCGTCGGCGTGCAGTGCGGGGTCGCGCACGACGCCGTTCTTGCCGAGGTTGCTCCTGCCCACCTCGAACTGCGGCTTGATCATCAGCACGATGTCGCCTTCCGGGCTCGGCTCGCACACCCGGGTGAGTGCGGGCATGACCACCGTAAGGGAGATGAAGGACAGATCCGAGACGACCAGCTGCACCGGTCCCCCGATGTCGGCCGCCTCGAGGTTGCGGACGTTGGTGCGGTCGTACACGTGGACCCGCTCGTCGGACTGCAGCGCCCACACCAGCTGGCCGTAGCCGACGTCGACCGCGCACACCTCGCGGGCTCCCTTGCGCAGGAGCACGTCGGTGAAGCCGCCGGTGGACGCGCCCGCGTCGAGACAGCGGCGGCCCTCGACGGACAGGCCGAGCGGCTCGAAGACAGCGAGGGCGCCGAGCAGCTTGTGGGCGCCACGGGACGCGTACGTCGGCTCCTTGCTCTGCCGCACGACGATGGCCTGGTCGGTCGTCACGCCGGTGGCAGCCTTGCTGGCGACCGATCCCCCGACCTTGACCAGCCCTTCCTCGATCATGGATCCGGCGTGCTCGCGAGAGCGCGCGAGGCCACGACGCACGAGCTCGGCGTCCAGACGCAGCCGCCGGCTCATGGCGAGTCCAGCTGGACCTCGTCGCGGCCCGCGTTGGCCAGTGCCGCACGGAGCACGCCGTGGATGGCGTCGAACTGCTCGGGGTGGTCCGTGATCTCGAGGTCGTCGAGGCGGTGCAGACGATCGAGCGCCTCGTCGATCGTGGCGTGGCCCGTCGGCTCGACGACCGTCGCCTCGGCCACGACGTGCGTCTCGGACTCGGGGCCGGGAGTCGGCTCGCCGTGCGTGTCGGTCATGCGTCCAGTGTCCCATCCAGCACGACCGGCGTGTCGCAGCGATCGGTCGCGTCCCACGCCAGGGCGACCACGGCGCGCAGCGTGTCGGTCTCGCGGGCCCCGCCGGCAACCACCGAGACGACACCGTCGCGGATCACCGCCTCGGCGCCGGCGCACCGGGCCCGGCCGTCCTCGATCCGCACCGGATGGTGGGTGTCCCCCAGGCCGTGCAGGTCGGCCGCGACGTACGTCGGCCGGTGCCCGGGCACGGCCGCCGCGATCTCCGCGAGGGAGCTCACGCCGGTCAGCACGACGAGGCTGTCGATGCCCGCGGCGATCGCACCGTCGATGTCGGTGTCGAGCCGGTCCCCAACCATCAGCGGGTGCCGGCCGCCCACGCGCGCGATCGTCTCGTCGAACAGGGCGCGCTCGGGCTTCCCGGCGACGACCGGCACGGCGCCGGTCGCGTTGCGCACCGCCTGCACGAGAGACCCGTTGCCCGGGGCGATCCCCCGCGGGGTCGGCACGGTCAGGTCGGTGTTGCTGACGTACCAGGGCAGCCCGGACTGGATCGCGTAGGACGCCTCGGCCAGCTGCGCCCAGCCGACGTCGCCGTGGAATCCCTGCACCACCGCGACCGGTGACTCGTCGAGGCTCGTGACGCACTCGAGGCCGCGCTCCTCCAGCGGTACCCGCAGACCCGCTCCCCCGACGAGCAGGACTCGCGAACCCGCCGGCACGGCGTCGGCGACGAGGTGGGCGACAGCCTGCGCGGACGTCACCACGTCCTCGTCGGCGAGCTCAGGCATGTCCATCTCGCGCAGCTTCTTGGCAACCTCGAGCGCGGGGCGCGAGGCGTTGTTCGTGATGTACGCCAGGCGGAGGCCGCTCTCGCGTGCTGCCCGCAGGGCATCGGCGGCGCCGGGGATCGCGTCGGGGCCCAGGTAGACCACGCCATCGAGGTCGAGCATGGCGAGGTCGTACGTGGCGCTGAGCTCCCGCGTCGTCGAGCCGAGGACGTCCTGCGGGGTCGAGGTCATGCCTCCGAGGCTACCGCCGAGGGCGTGACCTTCCGGCACGAGTCGACGTCGACGGACACGAAGCTCATCACGCCGGCACCCCCGCTCGTGAACCGTCTGCGCAGCGCACCTGCCACCGTCACCGCGGTGCCGGGCTCCAGGCGCAGCACCGAGCGACGCAGCGCAGCGGTCCAGGCCGAGCACTCGATCGTGTCGACGACCTGTTTGGAGCGGCGCCGCGCGGCCGCACTGCGACGAACGACCAGGCGGAAGGAGACGACCTCGTCACCGCTCGGCAGCACCTTGGACTCCGGGACGCCGGAGATGCGCCCGGTGAGGTGGACCCTGTTGTTGTCATCGGTCATGGACATGACGATGCCCCCCACCAGTGGTGAGGGGCATCGTCGGACGCCGCAGCTGTGGACAGCCGCGACGGTGGGTTCAGTCCTGTGGACGCTTGTCGAGCTCGAGCAGTCGCTCCTCGGCGTCGGTCGACTTGTTGCCGTCGACCGCGACCGTTCGGTGGAACCACTCGATGGCCTCGTCGCGACGTCCGGCGTCCAGCAGGGCGTCGGCGTACGCGTAACGCAGCCGCGGCACCCAGTCGCCGCGGCCCTTGGTGTGCAGCGGCTCGGTCTCGAGCAGCCGGACGGCAGCGTCGTACTGGCCCTGGTCACGACGCGCGCCGGCGACCACGATGGACAGCTCGATCTGGCCCGCGTCGTCCAGCTGGCTGCGGATCTCGGGGGTGTCGTAGGCGATCGCCTTGTCCGGGCGCTTCAGTGCACGCTCGCAGTCGGCCATCATCGGGGCGTACATGTAGCCGCCGGTCATGCGCCGCGCTGCGCGGAACTCCGACAACGCCTCGGCCCACTTGCCGCACGCGTACGCCGTCTCGCCACACGCCTCGCGGACCAGACCGGTCCGCGTCGCGCGGGCCCTGGCGGCCAGGGCGTGGCGGTGCGCGGTCTCGGGATCCTCGGCGATCAGCATGCCGGCCATCACGAGGTGGCGGGCGACCTTGTCGGCGAGCTTCTCGGGCAGGCTCTGGAGGGCCTGGCGAGCGTGCTTGTCCAGGTCCTTGGCGCTGACGTCGTCGGGGATCGGCGGACCGTCGTAGATCTTCTGGGCTGCGGTGCGGTCGCCCTCTTCCTGGCGACGGTTGCGCGGCGCGTCGTACGGCTTGCCGTCACGACGCGGGTGCGCGGGCTTGCCGTCGCGCCTGGCGTCGGGCTTGCCGTCCCTGCGAGCTGCAGGCTTGCCGTCGCGGCGATCCGGGGAGCCAGTGCCGCGCTGGTCACGTCCGCCCCTCGCGGCGGGCTTGCCGCCACGGGCGGCACCACTGCCGGCTCCTCGGCCAGCAGGCTTCCCACCGTCACGGCGGGGATTTCTCGACTCAGCCATGAGTCGTTCCTTCCATCGAACACTTCGCGCACACGAATGGTGTGCACATGACTTCCGTACACCTCCTTGTTACCAAGGCGGTGGTGAAAAGCAGCGAGGCCGCCCCTAGTGGGGCGGCCTCGCGCTAATGATTGTCCGGCGACGTCCTACTCTCCCACACAGTCTCCCGTGCAGTACCATCGGCGCTGAGAGGCTTGACTTCCGGGTTCGGAATGTAGCCGGGTATTTCCCTCTCGCCATGGTCGCCGAAACTCTATTGAGATATCAACTCAAAACCATGCAACCCCTTGACTCCGTCACACCCATCGGGTGTGTTGGAGGGGTCTTGGTGGTTCCCGGACGTATCTCGGGAACCTCACAGTGGACGCGGTGTACATCTTTGTAAGAAACAAGCCCTCGGCCTATTAGTACCGGTCAGCTCCACACATTGCTGCGCTTCTACTTCCGGCCTATCAACCCAGTGGTCTGCTGGGGGCCTTACCTGGTAAACCAGTGGGAAACCTCATCTTGAAACACGCTTCCCGCTTAGATGCTTTCAGCGGTTATCGCTTCCGAACGTAGCTAACCAGCAGTGCTCTTGGCAGAACAACTGGCACACCAGAGGTTCGTCCATCCCGGTCCTCTCGTACTAGGGACAGATTTTCTCAAGTTTCCTACGCGCGCGGCGGATAGGGACCGAACTGTCTCACGACGTTCTAAACCCAGCTCGCGTGCCGCTTTAATGGGCGAACAGCCCAACCCTTGGGACCTGCTACGGCCCCAGGATGCGACGAGCCGACATCGAGGTGCCAAACCATCCCGTCGATATGGACTCTTGGGGAAGATCAGCCTGTTATCCCCGGGGTACCTTTTATCCGTTGAGCGACGCCGCTTCCACTTGCCAGCGCCGGATCACTAGTTCCGACTTTCGTCCCTGCTCGAGCTGTCACTCTCACAGTCAAGCTCCCTTGTGCACTTACACTCGAAACCTGATTGCCAACCAGGCTGAGGGAACCTTTGAGCGCCTCCGTTACATTTTAGGAGGCAACCGCCCCAGTTAAACTACCCATCAGGCACTGTCCCTGATCCAGATAATGGACCTAGGTTAGATGTCTAGTACAGCCAGAGTGGTATTTCAACGATGACTCCACACACACTGGCGTGCATGCTTCACAGTCTCCCACCTATCCTACACAAACTGAACCAAACACCAATACCAAACTATAGTAAAGGTCCCGGGGTCTTTCCGTCCTGCCGCGCGTAACGAGCATCTTTACTCGTAGTGCAATTTCGCCGAGTCCATGGTTGAGACAGCGCCCAAGTCGTTACTCCATTCGTGCAGGTCGGAACTTACCCGACAAGGAATTTCGCTACCTTAGGATGGTTATAGTTACCACCGCCGTTTACTGGGGCTTAAGTTCTGTGCTTCGCTTGCGCTGACACGTCCCCTTAACCTTCCAGCACCGGGCAGGAGTCAGTCCGTATACGGCGTCTTTCGACTTAGCACGGACCTGTGTTTTTAGTAAACAGTCGCTTGGGCCTGGTCTCTGCGGCCGTCAACGCTTCTCAGAGCAAGTCTGATAACGAATCGGGCCCCCCTTCTCCCGAAGTTACGGGGGCATTTTGCCGAGTTCCTTAACCATGGTTCACTCGATCACCTTAGTATTCTCTACCTGACCACCTGAGTCGGTTTGGGGTACGGGCGGCTCTAGATCTCGCTAGATGCTTTTCTCGGCAGCATAGGATCACTCACTTCGACAAAATTGTCTCCCCATCAGATCTCAGGCATGTGAATGACGGATTTGCCTATCATTCGCCCTACGTCCTTAGCCCGGGACAACCATCGCCCGGGATGAGCTACCTTCCTGCGTCACACCATTGCTTGCCTACTACCAGATCGGGTCATGCGCTGCCCCGGCATCGCTCCGAAGAGTCCAGCCGGCTTAGGGCACTTAGCATTTCTGGGTTCAGCATGGGCGATCTAATGCCGGTACGGGAATATCAGCCCGTTGTCCATCGACTACGCCTGTCGGCCTCGCCTTAGGTCCCGACTTACCCAGGGAAGATTAGCTTGACCCTGGAACCCTTGGTCATTCGGTGGAGGAGTTTCTCACTCCTCATTCGCTACTCATGCCTGCATTCTCACTCGTGTAGCCTCCACGGCTGGATCACTCCGCCGCTTCGCTGGCCACACGACGCTCCCCTACCGATCCATGCGCCTGGACCACGAAGGCCTGGCTATTGCATGAATCCCATAGCTTCGGTGGATAACTTGAGCCCCGCTAAATTGTCGGCGCGGAATTACTTGACCAGTGAGCTATTACGCACTCTTTCAAGGGTGGCTGCTTCTAAGCCAACCTCCTGGTTGTCTCTGCGACTCCACATCCTTTTCCACTTAGTTATCGCTTTGGGACCTTAGCTGATGGTCTGGGCTGTTTCCCTCTCGACAATGGAGCTTATCCCCCACTGTCTCACTGCTGCGCTCTCACTTATCGGCATTCGGAGTTTGGCTGGGTTCAGTAAGCTTGTAGGCCCCCTAGCCCATCCAGTGCTCTACCTCCGACAAGAAACACGCAACGCTGCACCTAAATGCATTTCGGGGAGAACCAGCTATCACGGAGTTTGATTGGCCTTTCACCCCTATCCACAGCTCATCCCCCCAGTTTTTAACCTAGGTGGGTTCGGTCCTCCACGCGGTCTTACCCGCGCTTCAACCTGGCCATGGATAGATCACTCCGCTTCGGGTCTAGATCCTGCAACTATGGTCGCCCTATTCGGACTCGCTTTCGCTACGGCTACGGCTCAACGCCTTAACCTCGCTACAGAACGCTAACTCGCAGGCTCATTCTTCAAAAGGCACGCTGTCACCCGTCACAAGGACGAGCTCCAACGGATTGTATGCACATGGTTTCAGGTACTATTTCACTCCCCTCCCGGGGTACTTTTCACCTTTCCCTCACGGTACTAGTCCGCTATCGGTCATCGAGGAGTATTTAGGCTTAACGGGTGGTCCCGCCAGATTCACACCGAATTTCAGGGGTTCGGTGTTACTCGGGGTGACGCAAAAGAGCCATGAGCTTACGTGTACGGGGGTATCACCCTCTATGCCGCGACTTTCCAGTCGGCTTTCACTTCACTCATGGTTTATGACTCTTCGTCTGATCGGCAGAACAGACCATGCGGCCCCACAACACCCCAAATACAACGCCTGCCGGCTATCACATACTTGAGGTTTAGCCTGATCCGGTTTCGCTCGCCACTACTACCGGAATCACTTTTGTTTTCTCTTCCTGTGGGTACTGAGATGTTTCACTTCCCCACGTTCCCTCCTACTGCCCTATGTGTTCAGACAGAGGTACTCAGACTTTACTCTGAGTGGGTTTCCCCATTCGGACATCCCCGGATCACAGGTCGGTTGTCACCTTCCCGGGGCTTTTCGCAGACTCCAACGTCCTTCATCGGCTCTCGATGCCAAGGCATCCACCATGTGCACTTAGTAGCTTGTTGTTACTACAAAGATGCTCGCGTCCACTGTGAAGTTCTCAAAATACGTTCGGTCCCGCATACCAGATCCCACGCCTACCAGAACCAACACCCCATGAAGAGGTGTCGAACCAGGTGGTTCGAGGGGATATACGGTCCAAGGAAACAGTCTCTTACGAGCTGATCCCTCAGGACCCAACAGTGTGCCTGAATCGGTAACAAATTTCCCAGCGACGTTCCACGCTCTTACGAGCAGTACTGACCCTGGTGGGCTGCTACCAAGCCAAATAATCGACGATCCACTAGTGAGCTGAGCCGCACCAACACATTCGGTTGGTAAACGCCTCATGGACAACCACCACGATGGGCAGCTGCCAGATGCTCCTTAGAAAGGAGGTGATCCAGCCGCACCTTCCGGTACGGCTACCTTGTTACGACTTCGTCCCAATCGCCAGCCCCACCTTCGACAGCTCCCTCCGTAAACGGTTGGGCCACTGGCTTCGGGTGTTGCCGACTTTCATGACGTGACGGGCGGTGTGTACAAGGCCCGGGAACGTATTCACCGCAGCGTTGCTGATCTGCGATTACTAGCGACTCCGACTTCATGGGGTCGAGTTGCAGACCCCAATCCGAACTGAGACCGGCTTTTTGGGATTCGCTCCACCTTGCGGTTTCGCAGCCCATTGTACCGGCCATTGTAGCATGCTTGAAGCCCTGGACATAAGGGGCATGAAGACTTGACGTCATCCCCACCTTCCTCCGAGTTGACCCCGGCAGTCTCCTATGAGTCCCCACCATTACGTGCTGGCAACATAGGACGAGGGTTGCGCTCGTTGCGGGACTTAACCCAACATCTCACGACACGAGCTGACGACAGCCATGCACCACCTGTAAACCGACCACAAGGGGGGCCGTATCTCTACGGCTTTCCGGCATATGTCAAACCCAGGTAAGGTTCTTCGCGTTGCATCGAATTAATCAGCATGCTCCGCCGCTTGTGCGGGCCCCCGTCAATTCCTTTGAGTTTTAGCCTTGCGGCCGTACTCCCCAGGCGGGGCGCTTAATGCGTTAGCTGCGGCACGGAGACCGTGGAAGGTCCCCACACCTAGCGCCCAACGTTTACGGCATGGACTACCAGGGTATCTAATCCTGTTCGCTCCCCATGCTTTCGCTCCTCAGCGTCAGGTAATGCCCAGAGAACCGCCTTCGCCACCGGTGTTCCTCCTGATATCTGCGCATTCCACCGCTACACCAGGAATTCCGTTCTCCCCTGCATACCTCTAGTCTGCCCGTATCGGAAGCACGCTCAGGGTTGAGCCCTGAGTTTTCACTCCCGACGCGACAAACCGCCTACGAGCCCTTTACGCCCAATAATTCCGGACAACGCTCGGACCCTACGTATTACCGCGGCTGCTGGCACGTAGTTGGCCGGTCCTTCTTCTGCAGGTACCGTCACTTTCGCTTCGTCCCTGCTGAAAGAGGTTTACAACCCGAAGGCCGTCATCCCCCACGCGGCGTTGCTGGATCAGGCTTTCGCCCATTGTCCAATATTCCCCACTGCTGCCTCCCGTAGGAGTCTGGGCCGTGTCTCAGTCCCAGTGTGGCCGGTCACCCTCTCAGGCCGGCTACCCGTCAATGCCTTGGTGAGCCATTACCTCACCAACAAGCTGATAGGCCGCGAGCTCATCCTTCTCCGCCGGAGCTTTCCACCTCCAAACATGCGAAAGGAGGTCATATTCGGCATTAGCCATCGTTTCCAATGGTTATTCCAAAGAGAAGGGCAGATTGCTCACGTGTTACTCACCCGTTCGCCGCTCGTGTACCCCCGAAGGGGCCTTACCGCTCGACTTGCATGTGTTAAGCACGCCGCCAGCGTTCGTCCTGAGCCAGGATCAAACTCTCCGTTGAAGCAGCTAAAGCGCTGCCAAACTTCAGTTCAACCTGACAAACTATTTGCTGACAAATAAATTGTCGGAATTGATTCCATCAAGCCAACCAAACAACCGAAGTCATCTGGCAAGTCTCGACGGGGTATTACTAATTAATCTCGTCGACTTTTGGCACACTGTTGAGTTCTCAAGGATCAGACGCTCACCTCAGCTAAGACCTCTCGGTCCGCCTCAGGGCAACTCGTCCAACTTACACGGCTCGTTGTCACCGGTCAAACCGGGTCGGTCACCATGTTGCTCTGCGTTCTCAGCGATCCGTTCCCTGGAGCCAGTGAAGGCGCCGTGCCGTTGATCGTTTCGGTTGAGCTGGCTGGAAGCTCACAAGTGACTGGCGTTTCGGCCTGTCCGCTTGCTGCGCTGTCCAACAAGAAGAACATTACGGGGGTCCTTCCCCGTCCGTCAAATCGTCGTCACGTGGGCGATGCCACAGTCGGCGAGACCGCTGGAATGACGCGGTTCAGCTGATTCGGACGCCTGAGACGGACCGTTTGCCTTTGCGAATCACGGCCCACGTGCTGTAGAGGAGCAGGTCCCCCTCGAGCACCTGATCGGGGTCGGAAGCGCGCACGTTGTTGACGTACGCACCGCCGTCGGCGACGGCGCGCCTGGCGGCGGACTTGCTGTCGGTGAGACCCGACGCCACGAGGGCGTCCACGATCGTCGGTCGGTCGGCAGCACTGAGCTCGGCGGCGCCGGCTTCTCGCAACGCCGCGGCGAGCGTCTGCTCGGGCAGGTCGGTGAGCTCTCCCCTGCCGAAGAGTGCCCCCGCCGCGAGCTCAGCCGCAGCAGCCTCGTCCGCCCCGTGGACCAGCGTCGTGACCTCGGCAGCCAGTCGACGCTGCGCGAGCCGCAGGCCGGGCTTCTCGGCGTGCTCGGCCTCCAGCGCCGCGATCTCCTCCAGCGGGAGGAAGGTGAACTGGCGCAGGTACTCGGCCACCTTCGAGTCCTCTGCCTGGATCCACGACTGGTAGAAGGCGTACGGACTGGTGAGCTCGGGATCCAGCCAGACGGTGCCGGACTCGGTCTTGCCGAACTTCGTCCCGTCCGCCTTGGTGATCAGGGGTGTGGCCAGGGCGTGCACCTTGTGGGCGTCCGCTCGACGGATGAGCTCGACGCCGGCGGTGATGTTGCCCCACTGGTCGCTGCCCCCGGTCTGCAGGACGCACCCGTGGCGCCGGTGGAGCTCCAGGTAGTCCATGGACTGCAGCAGGACGTAGCTGAACTCGGTGTAGCTGATGCCCGACTCGAGGCGGCTGCTGACGACGTCACGGGCGAGCATCCGGTTGACCGGGAAGTGCTTGCCGATGTCGCGCAGGAAGTCGATCGTGCTCAGTCCCGCGGTCCAGTCGAGGTTGTTGACCAGCGCGGCCCCGGTGGGGCCGTCGACGTCGACGAATCGCGACACCTGCGACGCGATGCGGTCCACCCACTCGGCGACGGTCTCCTTGGTGTTCATGATCCGCTCCCCCGCCTCCTTGGGGTCACCGATCAGCCCGGTGGACCCACCCACCAGGAGCAGCGGCCGGTGCCCGGCGAGCTGCAGCCGGCGTGCCGTGAGGATCTGCAGGAGGTTGCCGATGTGCAGGCTGGGCGCCGTCGGGTCGAACCCCACGTAGTAGGTGATCGGCCCCGCTGACAGCTCCGCGCGCAGGGCATCGCGGTCCGTCGAGTGCGCGATCAGTCCGCGCGCGTCGAGGTCGTCCAGAACGTGTGTCACAAGGGTGCCTTTCGGGGGGTTTGGTCGATCACGGCGACTGTATCGTGGTGACCGTCGGCTCCCCCGCGGCTACGGCTTGACGGCGACGACGGGCACCGAGGCGTCCAGCAGGATCTGCTGAGCCACGCTGCCCATGAGGATCTTGCCGACCGGGCTGCGGCGCCGGATGCCCATCACGACTGCCGACGCGCCGCACTGCTCGGCCTCGAACAGCACGGCATCGGCGACGTTCTCGCCCACCGACTGACGGATCTCGTACTCCACGCCCTGCGAGCGCAGCTGCTCCTCCAGGGACTGGACGTGGTTGCCACGCGCGAAACCGGTGTCGAGTCGCGGCTCCGTCCGACCGATGTTGATCAGCACGATCTTCTCGCCGGACGTCTTGCTCTGTGCGACGGCCCAGTCGAGGGCAGCGCGCCCGAACTCGTCGGGGCGGTAGGCGACTGCAATTGTCATGACATGAAACTACCCCGCGGAGCGGTCCCGGCGGAAGTGGAATACCGGGACTGCGCACGGACGTTGATGCCGGCGTGAGTGAGACAGTGAAGGTCGACATCTGGTCAGACATCGCATGCCCGTGGTGCTTCATCGGCAAGCGGCGGTTCGAGACGGCCGCGGCGGAGTTCGCGGCGTCGGGCGGCACGCTGGAGGTGGAGCTGCACTCGTTCGAGCTGGCCCCGGACACCCCCGTGGACTTCGATGGGAGCGAGGTCGACTTCCTCGTCACCCACAAGGGCATGGGCGCCGCGCAGGTCGAGCAGATGCTCGACCAGATGAGCCGTCTCGCCACGACCGAGGGCCTGGCGTACGACTTCGACGCCCTGCAGCACACCAACACGGTCAAGGCCCACGAGCTGCTGCACTTCGCCAAGGCCAAGGGCCGCCAGCTGGAGATGAGCGAGCGGCTGTTCCGCGCGTACTTCGAGGAAGGCCGCCACGTCGGTCGTATCGACGACCTGGCCGACCTCGCAGCTGAGATCGGGCTGGACCGTGACGAGGCCGTCGCGGCCCTCACGAGCGGGGAGTTCCTGCCGGCGGTGGACGCCGACAAGGCGCAGGCCGTCGCGTACGGCATCACCGGCGTCCCGTTCTTCGTGATCGACGGACGCCTTGGCGTCTCCGGCGCCCAGGACCCGTCCGTGCTCGTCGAGGTGCTGCAGAAGGCCGCGGCAGGCGAATGACGTCCGGACCCCTCGAGATCGTCGGCGACGAGGACGCGCCCGTCTGCGTCGACGGCGTGTGCGCTGTGCCCGGCGCTGAGGACGACGCCCCGGACGAGGCCGACGCCTAGTCCAGCAGGTCCTCCGCACCGTCGGGCTTGACCGCCAGCACGGGGCAGGCCGCGTCGAGGATGAGTCGTTGGGCGACGCTGCCGAGCAGCAGCTTGCCGACCGGGGTGCGCGGCCGGATGCCCACGACGATGAGCGACGCGCCCGTCTCCTCGGCCGCCTCCAGCACCGCCCCGGCGATGTCGGGCACCACGTCGTGACGCACCTCGGTGTCCACCTCGAGACGTCCGAGCGCGGCGTCCAGCCGCGCGATGTCCTCATCGCGGGCGAACATCCGGTCGACGTACGCGTCGCCCTTCGTCGGGTTGACGACGACGAGCCGCTCGGAGCGCCGGCTGGCCTCCGTGGCGCCGTAGGACAGCGCTGCGTGGCCGAACTCGTCGGGGCTGAACATCACGACGACACTCATGCGGACACCTCGTCCTTCGTGGTGGGCTCGTCCTGGTCAGGCCGGTCCTTGGCGGGCCGGAGCCCGTCGACGACGATGTAGACCAGCGCGAGGGCGATGATCACGTAGACGATCACCGCGACCGGCTCGCTCCACAGGGTGCTGACGTCACCCGAGGAGATCTGCAGCGACGTCGTGAGCTGCTCCTCGAGCTTGGGCCCGAGGATCACCCCGATGATGAGCGGCAGCACGGGCAGGCCGAACCGTCGCATCGCCAGGCCGAGCAGGCCGATGACGAGCAGGATCGCCAGGTCGAACGGCTGGAAGCTCACGCTGTACGCACCCAGCGAGGCGAAGAACAGGATGCCCGCGTACAGGTAGGGCCGCGGGATCTGCAGCAGCTTGGCCCACAGCGGCGCGAGCGGCAGGTTGAGCAGGAGCAGCAGGGTGTTGCCGATGAACAGGCTCGCGAGCAGGGCCCACACCAGCTCCGGCTCGGTGTCGAACAGCTGCGGACCCGTCTCGATGCCGTAGCTCTGGATCGCGAGCAGCATGATCGCGGCCGTCGCCGTGGTCGGCAGGCCGATCGCGAGCAGCGGGACCAGCGTGCCGGCGGCCGAGGCGTTGTTCGCGGCCTCGGGCCCCGCGACGCCCTCGATCGCGCCCTTGCCGAACTCCTCGGGGTGCTTGGAGAGCTTGCGCTCGGTGACGTACGACAGGAACGTCGGGATCTCCGCGCCGCCGGCGGGCAGGGCGCCGAACGGGAAGCCGAACGCGGTGCCCCGCAGCCAGGGCTTCCAGGAGCGTCCCCAGTCGTCGCGGCTCATCCAGGGCTGGCCGACCGGGATGATGTCGAGCGGCCGGCGCCGCAGGTGCGCGGCGACCCACAGGGCCTCGCCGATCGCGAAGATCGCGACCGCCACCACGACGATGTCGATGCCGTCCGCGAGCAGCGGGCTGCCGAACGTGAGCCGGGACTGACCGGTCTGGCCGCCCACGAGACCGATCGCGAGCCCCAGGAACAGGGCGATGAAGCCGCGGAGGCGGGAGCTGCCCAGCACCGCCGTGACGGCGAAGAGCGCCAGCAGGATCAGCGCGAAGTTCGAAGGGTTGCCGAGCTTGACGACCTGCCCCGCGACCGAGGGTGCGAACAGCACCAGCAGCAGCGTGCCGATCGTGCCGGCGATGAACGAGCCGATCGCGGCGGTCGCGAGGGCCTGGGCGGCCCGGCCCTTCTTGGCCATCTTGTTGCCCTCGATCGCGGTCACGACCGAGGACGACTCCCCCGGCGTGTTGAGCAGGATCGACGTCGTCGAGCCGCCGTACATGCCGCCGTAGTAGATGCCCGCGAACATGATCAGCGCGCTGTCCGGCCCGACGCTGTACGTGATCGGCAGGAGCAGGGCCAGCGTCATCGCGGGGCCGATGCCCGGCAGGACGCCCACGGCGGTGCCCAGGAACACGCCCAGGACCGCGTAGAACAGGTTCTCCAGCGTCAGTGCGGACTGGAAGCCCTCCAGCAGCAGGTCGAGCGAGCCCATCAGAGGATCCCGTCCAGGACGCCGGGCGGGATCGCGAGACCCAGACCCGAGTAGAAGCCGTACCAGGAGCCGACCGACAACGCGACACCCACGGCCACGTCGCGGATCACCGTCCGGCTGCCGAGCACCCACGCGGTCCCGACGAACAGGATCGCTCCGGTGATCGCCCAGCCGAGCCAGTCGACGAGCAGGATGTTGGCCGCGAACACCACGACCAGCTTCGCGACGGTCACCCAGTCGCTCGGCTGCGTCAGGTCGATGTCCTCGCCCTCCTCGGCCTCCGGCACGTCTCCGCGCGCCGTGGCCACCGCGAGCAGCACCGCCAGGACCAGCAGCACCGCGCCCACGACGTACGGGAAGGCGTACGGCTGGACCGGCTGGTCCGCGAAGCCGTCCTGAAGGGTGGTCGCGTCGTAGACCACGTACGCGCCGACGATCCCGAGGAACGCCGCGAGTCCGTACTGCGCCTTGTCGACGACCGTCGTGCCCCGCTCTGCGGGCTTGTCGATCACGCTCATGTCAGTCCCAGCTCCTTCAGCGTCGTCTCGACGCGCTTGTCCTGCTCCTCGAGGAAGGTCTCGAAATCCTCGCCCGTCGCGAACGAGTCGATCCAGCCGTTGCGCTTCACGGCGTCCTTCCACCCCTGGCTCTCGTGCATCTCGGTGAACATCTCGACCAGACGCTCGCGCGACTCGTCGGAGATGCCGGGCGGGGCGAGGATCCCCCGCCAGTTCGCGAACGTCATGTCGACGCCGGACTCCTTGAGCGTCGGCGCGTCGACGTTGTCGAGCCTCTCGGCGCCTGACACCGCCAGCACCCGCAGCGACCCGTCCTTGAGCTGTCCCTCGAACTCGCTGGGCCCGGACGTGCCGACGTCGATCTTCTTGCCCAGCAGCGCGCTCGTGAGCGGTCCTCCCCCGTCGTAGACGATGTACTTGACCTGCTTGGGGTCGATGCCGACCGTCTTGGCCATCTGCATCGGGAACAGGTGGTCGGGCCCGCCGGGCGACGAGCCGCCGCCGATCGTGACGCTCCCTGGGTCGGCCTTCCAGGCCTTGACGAGGTCCTGCACGTTCTTGAACCGCGAGTCCTTGGGCACGATCAGCGCCTCCTGGTCCTCGATGAGCCGGGCGATGGGCGTCGCGTCGGAGACCCGCGCGTTCGACTCGTTCGTGTACGTCGCGCCCACGACGCCGAGCCCCATCGACATCACGAGGTCGTCGACCCCCTTCTCGTTCAGCAGGCGCTGCATCGCGACGGTGCCGCCGGCGCCGATCACGTTGGTGACCTCGAACCGGCCCGACAGGTCGGCGTCCTCGAGCACGCGGGCGGCCGCTCGTCCCGTCAGGTCGTACCCGCCGCCGGGGCTGTTGGGGATGTACATGCTGAGCCGGCGGTTGGCCTCGCCGTCACCGCCGCGCGTGACCCCGCACGCGGAGAGCGTCAGCGCGACGACGAGGGTCAGGGCGAGCGCCCCGGCCCGGTGGGTGCGCCTGGTCGACGTCATGGAACCTCCTGTGGTCGAACCCGAGCATGACGGCAGGGTGTGTCGTGGGTCACCATTGCGGAGACAAAGGAGGTTGTGGACATTGTGGTCACCGAGGCGGAGACGCCTGACGCTCGCCGGCCAGTTCCTGGTCCTGCAGCTGGTCGTGGTCGCGCTCGTCCTCGCGATCGTGGGTGCGATCTCCCTGCACCAGTCGACCGCGTCGTTCGCCGCGGACCGTGGGACGCAGATGCGCTCGGTCGCGGAGTACCTCGCCAACACCGCCGTCGTCCGCGACCGGGTGACCGGTCCCGACGCCGCCACCAGCCTTGCCCCGGCCATCGACCGGGCGGTGAGCCTGTCGGGCGCCACGGACATCGCGATCGCCGACCCGCGCGGCCGCATCCTGTCCTCGTCGGACCCGCGGCTCGTGGGCACACGGGCCGCGCTCGGCGAGTCTGACGTGCGAGCGGGCCGCGGCTGGGTCGGTGACATCGACACCCGGGGGCGCCGGTACGTCGCGGGGCACGCGCCGATCATCGACGACAGCGGCACCGTGGTCGGCCTCGCGATCGCGGAGCAACGCTACCCGACGATCTGGGCACGGCTGACCGACGCGGCCGGTGACCTCGTGCTGTACCTGGGCGTGGGCGCACTGCTGGGTGTCGCCGGCTCGTGGCTCGTGTCCCGGACGGTGAAGCGGCGCACCCGGGGCCTCGAGCCGCACGAGTTCGCGACGCTCGCGGACCACCGGGAGGCCCTCCTGCACAGCATCCGCGAAGGGGTCGTCGCCGTCGGCACCGACGGCCGGGTCACGATGGTCAACGACGGCGCGCGCGAGCTGCTCGGCCTGCGCGAGGACCCGATCGGACGCCGCGTCGACGAGCTGGGGCTGCCCGACCAGGTCGCGTCGGTCCTCGTCGGTGGCAATGAGACCCAGGACGTCGTGCTGCTCGTCGGCGACCGCGTCGTGGTGTGCAACCAGCGGTCCGCCTCGAGCCGCGGGGAGGGCATCGGTACGGTCACCACCATGCGCGACCGTACCGAGCTCGTCTCGATGCAGGGCCAGCTCAGCTCGAACCTGTCCATCACCGACACGTTGCGGGCGCAGACGCACGAGTTCGCGAACCAGCTGCACACGATCTCCGGGCTCGTGCAGCTGCGCGAGTACGACGAGGTGACCTCGCTGGTCGGGACGCTGACCCGGCGCCGCGCCGAGATCAGCGACGCCGTCACGCGCCGCATCGCCGACCGCGCCGTGGCCGCGCTGCTCATCGCCAAGTCCAGCGGTGCCGCCGAGGCCGGCGTGGAGCTCAGCCTGGCGCCGACCTCGGACCTGCCGACCCTGCCGGCCGCCGTCTCCGCGGACCTGACGACCATCATCGGCAACCTCGTGGACAACGCGGTCGACGCCGCCAAGACCGGTGCGGACCCGTCGGTGCACGTCGAGCTGCACGTCGATGCCGGCGAGGTGGTCCTGGAGGTGCGGGACTCCGGCCCCGGCGTGCCCGACGACATGGTCGATGCGATCTTCATCCGCGGATTCACGACCAAGCCCGAGGTCCCCGGCGGTCGGGGCATCGGGCTGCCGCTGGTCCGGCTGATCTGCTCCCAGCGGGGCGGCTCCGTCACGGTCGTTCCGGGCGCCGGCGCCACGTTCCGGGTCCGGCTGCCGATGGAGGTCGCATGATCGACGTGCTGGTCGTCGACGACGACTTCATGGTGGCCGGCATCCACGCGCGCTTCGTCGAGCGCATTCCGGGCTTCGTCGTGGCGGGGACCGCGCGGACCGGCGCCGAGGCGCTGCAGATGTGCGCCGACCTCGCCCCCGGGCTCCTGCTCCTCGACGTCCACCTGCCCGACATGAGTGGGCTCGACGTGCTGCAGGCGCTGCGGTCGTCCGGCAGCACGGTCGGCGTCGTCATGGTCACCGCAGAGCGGGACGCGGAGGCGGTCAGCGCGGCCCTGCACGGCGGGGCGATGCAGTACCTCGTCAAGCCGTTCGAGTTCGACGACTTCGCCGCCCGCATGCAGCGCGTCCACGAGGCGCTCACCACGCTCGCGCACGGCGCCCCGGACCAGGCGGCGATCGACCGGGCGTTCGGCGGGCACACCGCGGCCGCCACGTCGTTGCCCAAGGGGCTCAGCCCGGAGTCCGCCCGGCTCGTCGAGAAGGCCCTCACCGAGGTCCCCGAGCTGTCGGCCGCGGACTGCGGGGAGCGGGTCGGGCTCTCGCGGGTCAGCGCACGCCGCTACCTCGAGCACTTCGTGGACCGGGGCCTCGCGACGGTCCGGCTCAACTACGGCAACGCGGGACGTCCCGAGCGCCGCTACCGCTCCACCCGGCAGTAGCCGGTCGGCTCCGTCAGGCGCGGGGGCTGCGCCGGTAGGCCGACACCGTCGGGTCGCCGGTGACCCAGAACCGCCACGGCACGTCAGCGGCCTTCGAGACGCCCACGCGCGGGCCGGCGGTGATCGGCGGCGCCTCGGTCGGCGGATCCCCCAGGCGTACGCCCTCGGACGTCAGCAGCTCGGTGCCGAGGTCGTCGAGGGAGACGCCCAAGGCCTTGGCGAGGTTGCCCGGGCCACGGGCCAGCATGACGTCCTTGACACCCGGTCGTCGGGCGCGGGCGGTCTCGACGCCCTCGACCACCTCACCGGCGCGGATCAGCACCGCCGAGGCGGTCTCGGTCGGACCCGTCACGACGTTGACGCAGAAGTGCATCCCGTACGACCGGTAGACGTACAGGCGCCACGGCGGGCCGTACATGATCTCGCTGCGCGGCGTCCGCGTGAAGGCGTGCGAGGCGGGGTCGAGCACTCCCCCGTACGCCTCGACCTCCGTGATGCGGACCGCCGCGCCGTGGCCGTGCAGGACCCGTCCGAGCAGGCCGCGGGCGCGCTCGACGACGTCGGGGGTGCTGCCGGGACCGCTCAGGAGACCGACTCGATCACGACGTCCTTGGCAGGAGCGACACCGTCGGCCGCGTTGCCGTCCTTCGCGATCTCCTGCGCGACGGCCAGGCCGGCCTTGTCGACGCTGCCGAAGACCGTGTAGCTCGGCGGCAGGTCCGAGTCGGCCAGGACGATGAAGAACTGCGAGCCGTTCGTGTTGGGCCCGGCGTTGGCCATCGCGAGCGTGCCCGCGGGGTAGGTCTCGTCGCCCTTCAGCTCGTCGTCGAAGGTGTAGCCCGGCCCGCCGGTGCCCGTGGCCGACGGGTCGCCGCACTGCAGCACGAAGCCCGGGACGAGGCGGTGGCACTTGGTGCCGTCGAAGTAGCCCTGCTCGGCCAGCGACACGAAGGAGCTGACGGTGCACGGGGCGGAGTCCGGCGTCAGCGTCGCCTTGATGTCACCGCGGTTGGTCTTGATCGTCAGCGAGTCGGCGGCCTTCGGGGTGGCCGGCGGGAGGTCCGCCTTCTTGCCCAGCTCGTCGGCCTTGTTGTAGGTGCAGGTCGCACCGCCCGGGGACGCGGTGCCCGAGGGCGCCGGGGTGCTCGAGGACGGGGCCGACGCGGACGAGTCGTCCGACGCCTTGTCGCCGTCGTCGGAGCCACCGCACGCGGCGAGCAGGGAGACCAGGAGCACGGACGCCGTGGCGGCGAGCAGTCGAGAGCGCATGCCGCGAGCGTATCGACCCGGTCCCTGCGGCGTACCGCGGCCTCAGCCCGTACGCGAGTGGCGCATCAGCGTCCCCGAGTGGCGCAGTTCTGGACGACACACCGTCTCAGAACCCTCAGACTGCACCACTCGCGGTCACGGGAGGCGGGAGCGGAGCTCGGCGAGCTGCTCGACGACGCGGACCAGGGCGGTGCCGCCGCGCGAGTCGCGGGAGGACAGCGAGCCCTCCACGGTCAGCACCTCGCGCACGCCGGGGGTCAGCGCCGGGGAGATCGCGGCGAAGTCCTCATCCGTGAGGTCCCACAGCTCGATCCCCCGCTGCTCGCACACCTGGACGCAGGCGCCCGAGAGCTCGTGGGCGTCCCGGAACGGCACGCCCTGGCGCACGAGCCACTCCGCGATGTCGGTCGCGAGCGCGAACCCCTGCGGGGCCAGCGCCTGCATCCGCTGCGTGTTGAACCTCAGCGTCGCGATCATGCCCGTGAACGCCGGCAGCAGGACCTCGAGCGTGTCGATCGAGTCGAAGACCGGCTCCTTGTCCTCCTGCAGGTCCCGGTTGTACGCCAGCGGCAGGCCCTTCAGCGTGGCCAGCAGCCCCGTCAGGTTGCCGATGAGCCGACCGGACTTGCCGCGAGCCAGCTCGGCGATGTCGGGGTTCTTCTTCTGCGGCATGATGCTGGACCCCGTGGAGTAGCCGTCGTCCAGCGTGACGAAGTCGAACTCCTTCGTGTTCCAGATGATGATCTCCTCGGCGAGCCGGGAGAGGTCGACGCCGATCTGGGCGGTGACGAACGCGAACTCCGCCACGAAGTCGCGGGCCGCCGTGCCGTCGATCGAGTTGGGCGTCGAGCCGGTGAAGCCGAGATCGGCGGCGACCTTCTCCGGGTCCAGGCCCAGGGACGACCCGGCGAGGGCGCCGGCACCGTACGGCGAGTCGGCCGCCACGCGGCGGTCCCAGTCGACGAGGCGCTCGAGGTCACGCACGAGCGGCCACGCGTGAGCGAGCAGGTGGTGCGACAGCAGGACGGGCTGCGCGTGCTGCAGGTGCGTCCGCCCGGGCATCGCGACGCCCATGTGGGTCTCGGCCTGGGCGGCGATGGCCTCGACGAGCGCGGTGACGAGCGCGGAGATGCGGCGTCCGTGGTCGCGCAGGTACATCTTGAACAGGGTCGCGATCTGGTCGTTGCGCGAGCGCCCGGCGCGCAGGCGGCCACCCAGGTCCGGGCCGAGGCGCTCCAGGAGCCCCCGCTCCAGCGCGGTGTGCACGTCCTCGTCGTCCGGCTGGGCCACGAACGCGCCCGACTCGACGTCGGCGGCAAGCGCGTCGATGCCCGCGATGAGCGCGGTGCAGTCCTCGCGGCTGAGCAGGCCCGCGGCCTGCAGCACGAACGCGTGGGCGCGCGAGCCCGCCAGGTCGTACGGCGCGAGGCGCCAGTCGAAGTGGGTCGAGCGCGAGAGCTCGACGAGCTCGGGCGAGGGGCCGGACGCGAAGCGTCCGCCCCAGAGCGCGGTCTTCTCGGGAGTTCCGTCGGCGGGGGGCTGGGAGGTCACGCGTTCTCCTTCGGGGTCGGACCGGCGAGGTCCGTGAAGCGTCGGGCCAGGGCGTCGCCGCCGGCGGGGTCGCGGCTGATCATCAGCACGGTGTCGTCGCCGGCGATCGTGCCGATGACGTCGTCGGGGGCGAAGTGGTCGATCGCCGAGGCGAGGTACTGGGCCGCGCCGGGCGGGGTGCGCAGCACGACGAGGTTCGCGGACGACTCGGCGGTCACCAGCAGCTCCCGGGTGAGCCGGGCCAAGCGGGAGCGGGCCGCGGTCCCGCCGGTCGCGGGGCGGGGGGTGCGGTCGCCGCCCTCGGCCGGGACCGCGTACACCAAGCCGCTCCCGCCGTGCCGGACGCGGACGGCATCCAGCTCGACCAGGTCGCGAGAGACCGTCGACGGGGTCGCCGTGACGCCCTGGGCCTCGAGCAGGTCCACGAGCTCACCCTGCGAACGCACCGCGTGGCGCGACAGCAGCTCCACGATCAGCTGCTGGCGCGCGGTCTTGCTGTCCGCCGCGCTCATGCTGTCTCCGCCCGGGACTTCTGCAGGAGCCAGACGAGCAGGGCCTTCTGGGCGTGCAGGCGGTTCTCCGCCTCGTCCCACACGACGCTCTGCGGACCGTCGAGCACCTCCGAGGAGATCTCCAGCCCCCGGTAGGCGGGCAGGCAGTGCAGGACGATCGCGTCCGGCGCGGCGAGCTTCAGCGTGTCCTCGGTGATCGAGTAGTCGCCGAAGAGCTGCAGCCGCGCCTCCTTCTCGGCCTCCTGGCCCATCGAGACCCAGGTGTCGGTGATGACGACGTCCGCCCCGGCGATCGCGGCGGACGGGTCGTCGGTGACGAGCACCGACCCCCCGGTGCCCTCGGCGATCACGGCAGCGTCGTCGACGATCCGCCGGGCCGGCTGGTAGCCCACCGGCGAGCCGATGCGCACGTGCATGCCGGCGGTCGCGCCACCGAGGAGGTACGAGTGGCCCATGTTGTTGGCGCCGTCGCCGAGGTACGCCACGGTGAGGCCGGCGAGGCGGCCCTTGTGCTCGGTGACGGTCTGCCAGTCGGCCAGGATCTGGCACGGGTGGAAGTCGTCGCTGAGCGCGTTCACGACCGGCACCCCGGCGTGCGCCGCCATCTCCTCCAGGCCCGTCTGGGCGTACGTCCGCCAGACGATCGCGCTCGTCATGCATCCGAGCACCCGCGCGGTGTCGGCCGTGGACTCGCCGCGGCCGCCCTGGGTCGTCGCGGTGTCGAGGATCAGCGGGCTGCCGCCGAGGTCGGCGATGCCCACCCCGAACGAGACCCGGGTGCGGGTCGAGGCCTTGTCGAAGATCACCGCGACGGTCTGCGGGCCGGCGAGCGGCTTCTGCCCGTACGGGTCGGCCTTGATCGCGGCGGCGAGCGCCAGCACCTCGGCCTGCTCGTCCGGGCTCAGGTCGTCGTCGCGCAGGAAGCTGCGCACGCCGGTCACGACGAGACCTCGTCGAGGATCGTGCGCAGCGCGGTCACCGCGTCGGCTGCCTGGTCCTCGGTCAGGATCAGCGGCGGCGCGAGACGCAGGCGCTCGGGAGTGGCGTTGTTGAGGATGAGCCCGGCCTCCAGGGCCGCCTTCTGCGCCTCTGCCGCGACCGGCTGGTGCAGGACGACGCCGACCAGGAGCCCACGTCCCGTGACGTCCGCGACCAGGGGGTGGTCCTGCAGGCCGCGGCGGATCTGGTCGCCGATGGTCCTGACGTGGGCGAGCAGGTCGTCGGACTCGATCGTCTCGATGACGGCGAGAGCGGCCGCCGTGGCGACCGCGTTGCCGCCGAACGTGGTGCCGTGGTTGCCCGGCTGCAGCAGGGTGGCCGCGTCCCCCACCGCGATGCAGGCGCCGATGGGGATGCCGCCACCCAGGCCCTTGGCCAGCGTGACGAGGTCGGGCACGACGCCGGACTCGCTGTACGCGAACCACGCGCCGGTGCGGCCCATGCCGGTCTGCACCTCGTCGATCCACAGCAGCGCGCCGTGACGGCTCGTGATGTCCCGTGCCGCCTGCAGGTAGCCCTCGGGCGGCACGACCACCCCGGCCTCGCCCTGGATCGGCTCCAGCAGCACGGCTGCGACGGTGTCGTCGACGGCTGCCTCGAGCGCCGCGGCATCGCCGTACGGCACGAACTGTACGTCTCCCGGCAACGGCTCGAACGGGGCGCGGTACGCCTCCTTGGACGTGAGCGCGAGCGCCCCCATCGTCCGGCCGTGGAACGAGCCCTCCGCGACGACGATCCGGGTCCGTCCGGTGCGCCGGGTGACCTTGAACGCCGCCTCGTTGGCCTCGGTGCCGGAGTTGGTGAAGAACACCCGGCTGTCCTGGCCGACGAGGCCGACCAGCCGCTCGGCCAGCGCGATCTGCGGCTCGGTGGCGAAGAAGTTTGACGTGTGCCCCAGCGTCGTCAGCTGACGGGTGACCGCCTCGACGATCGCCGGGTGGCCGTGACCGAGCGCGTTGACGGCGATGCCGGCGAGCAGGTCGAGGTACCGCGTCCCGTCGGCGTCCCAGACGTACGCACCCTCGCCGCGCACGAGCATCCGCGCGGGCGTCCCGAAGGTGTTCATGACGGCGCTCTCGTAGCGCTCGGACCAGGCGGTCATGAGGTCCCCTTGTCGACGCTCGTCGAGTACAGCGCGGTGCGGAGCCGGGTCGGTGCGCCGGGCACGACCTGCGTGCCGACACCCTCGTCGGTGAAGATCTCCAGCAGGACCGCGTGCGGCTCGCGACCGTCGACGACGGTGGCGCGCTTGACGCCCTCCTCGACCGCCTTGAGGCATGCGGTCATCTTCGGGATCATGCCGCTGGCGAGGTCCGGGATGAGCTCGGCGAGCGCCTCGGGGCTGATCTCGCCGATGACGTCCGTGCTGCTCGGCCAGTCCGCGTAGAGGCCCTCGACGTCGGTCAGCACGAGCAGCTTCTCCGCGCCCAGCGCGACCGCGAGCGCGGCGGCGGCGGTGTCCGCGTTGACGTTGTGGACCTGGCCGCTCGCGTCCGGGGCGACGGTCGAGACGACCGGGATGCGGCCCGCGTCGATGAGGTCGCGGACCGCCTCGGGGCGGACGCCCACGACCTCCCCCACCAGGCCGATGTCGGTCTCGACCCCGTCGATCACCGGCATGGTCCGGCGGGCGGTGAACAGGCCGCCGTCCTCGCCGGACATGCCGACCGCGAGGTCGCCGTGCTGGTTGAGCAGCCCGACGAGCTCACGCCCGACCTGGCCGGTCAGCACCATGCGCACGACGTCCATCGTCTCGGGCGTCGTCACGCGCAGGCCGCCGCGGAACTCCGACTCGATGCCGAGCTTGTCGAGCATCGCGTTGATCTGCGGGCCGCCGCCGTGCACGACGACCGGCTTGAATCCGGCCATGCGCAGGAAGACGATGTCCTCCGCGAACGCCTGCTTGAGGGTCTCGTCGGTCATGGCGTTGCCGCCGTACTTCACGACGATCACCTTGCCGTGGTACTTCTTCAGCCACGGCAGCGCCTCGGCGAGCGTCGCGGCCTTGGCGGTCGCCTTCTTCCACTCGGTGGGGTTCCACTGGTGCTCGGGTGCGTCGAAGTCAGGGGTCATGAGGAGTACGCCGAGTTCTCGTGGACGTAGGCCTGCGTCAGGTCGTTGGTCCAGATGGTGCCCGACTGGTCGCCGGACTTGAGGTCGATGGTCACCGAGACCGCACGGTCCTCGAGGTCGATCGCGTCGGGCGACTCCCCCGGCCCGCTGTTGCGGCAGACCCACACGCCGTTGAGCGCGACGTCGAGGTCGGCCGGGTCGAAGGCCGCCTGGGTCGTGCCCACCGAGGCCAGGATCCGGCCCCAGTTGGGGTCCTTGCCGTAGATCGCGCACTTGAAGAGGTTGCTGCGCGCGACCGAGCGGCCCACCTCGAGGGCGTCCTCGACGGTTGCGGCGTTGACGACCTCGATCGCGATCTCGTGGTCCGCGCCCTCGGCGTCGGCGAGCAGCTGCATCGCGAGGTCCCGGCAGACCGCCGTGACCGCGTCGGTGAACGCCGCCGGGTCGGGACGCGTGCCGGACGCGGCCGAGGCCATCAGCAGCACCGTGTCGTTGGTCGACTGGCAGCCGTCGGAGTCGAGGCGGTCGAAGGTCTGCGCGGTGGCGGACCGCAGCGCGGCGTCGACCGTCGCGGAGTCGACGTCGGCGTCGGTCGTGATGACCACGAGCATCGTGGCCAGTGCGGGGGCCAGCATGCCGGCGCCCTTGGCCATCCCGCCGACCGTGAAGCCGTCCGCGGTGACGACGGCCTCCTTGGCGACGGAGTCGGTCGTCATGATCGCCGTGGCCGCGGTGTGGCCGCCGTCGCGGCTCTGCCCCTCGACGGCCGCGCGGACGCCCGACAGCAGCGCCTCGCGGTCGTTGAGCAGGCCGATGAGGCCGGTCGAGCACACCTGCACGTCGATCGCGCCGATGCCGAGGAGCTCGGCGACGGTCTCGGCGGTGCGGTGGGTCGTGGCGAAGCCCTCGGCTCCGGTGTAGCAGTTGGCGCCCCCGGAGTTGATGGCGACGGCGACGGCCGAACCGGTCTGGATCGCCTTCTCGCTCCACAGCACCGGGTTGGCCTTGCAGCGGTTGCTGGTGAACACGGCGGCCGCGGCCTTGGCCGGGCCCTGGTTGACCACGACGGCCACGTCGGGCGCACCGGTGGACTTCAGCCCGGCCGGGACGCCCTGCGCGGTGAATCCTTGTGCGGCTGTGACGCTCATGCGGCCGCCCTCGTCAGAAACGGACGATACGAGCACGCCCGCATGGCTGCTGCTTCATCGTTCATTCGCTGGCGCTCACTCATGGTGCGAGTCCGATCGTGTCGAGGCCCGTGGTCTCCTCGAGACCGAGGGCGAGGTTCATGGACTGGATGGCGCCGCCGGCGGTGCCCTTGACGAGGTTGTCGATCGCCGACACCACGACCAGGCGGCTGGCCCGGTCGTCGATCGCGAGCTGCAGGTGCGCACTGTTGGCGCCGAGCGTCGCGGCGGTCGTCGGCCACTGGCCCTCGGGCAGCAGGTGGATGAACGGCTCGTCGTCGTACGCGGCCGCGTACGCCGAGCGCACCGCTGCCAGGTCGACACCGTCCTTGATGCGAGCCGTCGTGGTGGCAAGGATGCCGCGCGCCATCGGGACGAGGGTCGGCGTGAACGAGATGGTCACGTCGTCGGCACCGGCCAGCCGCAGGTTCTGCATGATCTCCGGGACGTGCCGGTGGGTGCCGCCGACGCCGTACGGCGACGCGGCGCCGAGCGCCTCCGCTGCGATGAGGTTGGCCTTGGGCGCCTTGCCCGCGCCGGAGTAGCCGTTGGCGAGGACCGCGACGAGGTCCGTGGTCTCCACGAGCCCCGCCGCGACCGCCGGCTGGATGCCGAGTGTGATCGCCGTGACGTTGCAGCCGGGGACCGCGATCCGCTCGACGCCCTTGAGCGCGTCGCGCTGGCGTCCCTCCCCCACGATCAGTTCCGGCAGGCCGTACGGCCAGGTGCCGGCGTGCTCTCCGCCGTAGAACTCGGTCCAGTCCTCGGCGGACTGCAGCCGGAAGTCGGCGCCCAGGTCGATGACCAGCGCCTCCTGCCCCAGCTGGGCCGCGACGGCACCGGACTGCCCGTGCGGCAGGCCGAGGAAGACGACGTCGTGGCCCGACAGGGTCTCGTTGTTCGTGGGCAGCAGCACGCGGTCGGCGAGCGGGACGAGGTGCGGGTGGTGCCCGCCCAGCGTCGTGCCGGCGCTCGAGGCAGCGGTCAGTGCGCCGATCTCGACGTGCGGGTGCGACAGCAGGAGCCGCAGCACCTCGCCACCCGCGTACCCGCTCGCGCCGGCCACGGCGACGGTGATCGTTCTCATGTCTCCACCTTTGCAGAACTGGTCATGGGCGGTGCCTCGTCAGTCGGTGCCGAGCTCCATCGCCGCGGCGTCGAGCAGCTGCGCCTCGGCGTCGGACGCGGCCGGGTTGGCCTCGATCCGCGTCGCCCCGCCCGCGGGCAGGTCACCGAACAGCGTGCCGTTCTCGACGAGCACCTGTCCCTGGTCGAGCGGCTGGGCGGCGTAGAGCTCGAGCATCGCGCGCGAGTCGGCGATGTCCAGGTTGCGCATCGTCAGCTGCCCGATGCGGTCCGTGGGGCCGAACGC
The DNA here is from genome assembly GCF_003065605.1 of Aeromicrobium chenweiae. Lineage (GTDB taxonomy): Bacteria > Actinomycetota > Actinomycetes > Propionibacteriales > Nocardioidaceae > Aeromicrobium > Aeromicrobium chenweiae. Next base: position 2,079,375 of record NZ_CP026952.1, read on the forward strand.
GGCGTTCTCGGTGCGCTCCATCGACAGCTTCTCGGGCTGGTAGCTGAACGCGGGTCCCTGCGTGTCGAGGATCGAGTAGTCCTCGCCGCGACGCAGCCGGATGGTCACCTCGCCGGTGACGACCGAGGCGATCCAGCGCTCGATGGACTCGCGCAGCATCATCGCCTGGGGATCAAGCCAGCGTCCCTCGTACATGAGGCGGCCGAGACGGCGACCCTGCTGGTGGAAGCTCGCGATCGTGTCCTCGTTGTGGATCGCGTTGAGCAGGCGCTCGTACGCGATGTGCAGCAGGGCCATGCCCGGGGCCTCGTAGATGCCGCGGCTCTTGGCCTCGATGATGCGGTTCTCGATCTGGTCCGACATGCCGAGGCCGTGCCGGCCGCCGATCGCGTTCGCCTCGTGGACCAGCGCGACCGGGTCGCCGTCGAACGTCACGCCGTTGATCGCGATGGGCCGTCCGGCCTCGAACGTCACCGTGACGTCCTCGGTCTCGATCGCGACCGCGGGGTCCCAGAAACGCACGCCCATGATCGGCTCGACCGACTCCAGCGAGGTGTCCAGGTGCTCGAGGGTCTTGGCCTCGTGCGTCGCACCCCAGATGTTCGCGTCGGTCGAGTACGCCTTCTCCTGGCTGTCCCGGTACGGCAGGCCGCGGGCGGTGAGCCACTGGCTCATCTCGGTGCGTCCGCCCAGCTCGGCCACGAACGCGGCGTCGAGCCACGGCTTGTAGATGCGCAGCTCGGGGTTGGCGAGGAGGCCGTAGCGGTAGAACCGCTCGATGTCGTTGCCCTTGAACGTCGAGCCGTCGCCCCAGATGTCGACGCCGTCCTCGTGCATCGCCCGGACCAGCAGCGTGCCGGTGACGGCGCGACCCAGCGGCGTCGTGTTGAAGTACGTCCGTCCGCCGGAGCGGATGTGGAACGCACCGCACGCGAGCGCCGCGAGGCCCTCGTCGACGAGCGGCCGCTTGCAGTCGATCGACCGGGCGAGCTCGGCGCCGTACTCCATCGCGCGACCGGGGATGCCGGAGATGTCCGGCTCGTCGTACTGGCCGATGTCGGCGGTGTAGGTGCAGGGGATGGCGCCCTTGTCGCGCATCCACGCGACGGCGACCGAGGTGTCGAGGCCTCCGGAGAAGGCGATGCCGACGCGTTCGCCGACGGGAAGACTGGTCAGTACTTTGGACATGACTCACATTCTTGCATACTCCTGCAAGACCTTGCAGCCAGGGTGTCGCGAGTCCCTAGGATGCAGCCATGGGTCGAGCCGGGGTGCGAGTCGTCGTGCTGATCGTGGCGGCCGCACTCGTCGTCCTGCCGGCACTCTTGCCCGCCGACTCGTCCGACGGGACCGCGAGTCCGGGCCTTGCAGCCATCACCGACTACGAGGCCACCTACGTGCTGACCTCCGCCGGCACCCTCGTCGCCCAGGAGACGCTCACGGCCGAGACTGCATCCGGCGGGCACGGCATCTCCAGGTCGTGGGACGTGCAGGACCGTACCGACTCGCACGCACGGCTCAACCCCGAGGACGTCGAGGTCCGGCTCGACGGCAAGTCGGTGCCGTTCGACCTGCAGTGGCAGCGCGGCCGGCGGGTGCGGGTGCTCACGACCGATGAGGGCGACTCGCCCGTCTCGCCCGGCCCCCACGTCTACACGATCAGGTACGTGGTCGAGGGGGCCCTGTCCCCCGCCGGCCGGGGCTCGTCCCGCGCGTCGACGCTCGTCTGGGACGTCGTGCCGCCGGGCTGGAGCGCGAGCATCGCCCGGACGACGGTCCGGATCACGCTCCCGGCGCCGTCCGACTCGGTGCGGTGCGTGGCCGGGCGCACGGGGCCGGGCGAGTGCACGGCGACGGGCGTCGGCACGGACCTCGTGACCCTCCGGACCGGCGAGCTGGGGCCCCGCACCCCGGTGTCCGTCAGCATCGGCCTGCCGGTCGAGGCGCCGGACCGGGTCACGGTGCCGTGGCCCGTCCGGGCGGACCGTGCTCTCGGCCAGTCCGTTCTCGCCGTGGTGGCCGTGGTGCTCCTGACCATCGTGCTGGCCGCCGGGCCCCGCGTGCTCAAGCACAGGCTTCGACCCGCCTTGCTGGTCGCTGCCGCGCTGGCCCTGCTGGCGATCGGCATCCTCTGGAGCCCGCCGCTCTCGATCTACCTGCTCCCCCTGGCCGCCCTCGCTCTCGCCCTCGCCGCCACCCCGCCCCCCACGCTGAGGGGAGACTTACGTCCGCCCACGGGAGACTTACGTCCGCCCAGGGGAGAATGACGGGCGCCGAAACTCTCCCCTCAGGGGACGCAAGTCTCCCCTCAGCGGGCGGGAGTCTCCCCTGAGCGGACGGGAGTCTCCCCTCAGCGTCAGGCGCGGAGGGTCGCGCCGTGGCGCTCGCTCGCGGCGGTGACCGCGGCATCGCGCGCGGAGCGGATGTCCTCCTCGGTCAGCGTGCGGTCCGGTCCGCGCAGCCGCAGCGCGAACGCGAGCGACTTGTGTCCCTCGGCCACCTGCTCCCCCACGTAGACGTCGAACAGCCGGGCGGACTCGATGAGCGGGCTGGCACCGGCCAGGGTCGCCTGCACGTCACCGGCCGGGACGGAGGACTCGACGACGAGCGCCAGGTCCTCCTTCGCGACGGGGAACGTGGAGAACTGCGGGCGCGGACCGATCTCCGGTGACGCCTCGATCAGCGCGTCGAGGTCCACCTCGGCGGCGACGACCCGCGGCGGCAGCCCGTACGCCTTGAGGACGCGGGGGTGCAGCTCGCCGGCGTGGCCGATGACGACGCCGTCGAGCACGAACGCCGCACAGCGACCCGGGTGCCACGGGGCCAGCTCGGCCTGGAGAACCTCGACCTTGACGTGCAGCGCCTCGGCGAGGTGCCGGACGATCGCGATCGCGTCGGCCCACTGGACCTGACGGCCCTTCCCGGCCCAGCTGGAGCGGACGCGCTCCCCGCTCATGACCAGTCCCACGTGGTACGGCTGCGCGGGCAGTGCCGCTGCGAACGCGGCCAGCTCGTCCTCGGTCGGACGACGGTCGACGCCGTAGATCGGTGCCTCCACGTCGCCGTCCTGGGGCAGGAACACCCGGCCGGTCTCGGTGATGTGGACGTCGGAGTGCCCGCGGCCGATGTTGAGCACGAGGCTGCGCAGCAGGCCGGTCAGCACCGTCGTGGTCATGCCGGGGTCCTCCGCGGACAGCGGGTTCTCCAGCAGCACCTGACGGCGACGGACGTCGTCGGCGGGCAGGCCGAGCTTGTCCCAGTCGGCCTCGCCCGCGAACGGGAACGTCTTGACCTCGACGAGGCCCTCGCCCGCGAGGACGTGACCCGCACGCCGGCGCAGCTTCTGCGCCGTGGTCAGACCGCGTCCCGCGGGGGCGGCCGGGAGGATCGACGGCACCTGGTCGTAGCCGACGACGCGCAGGACGTCCTCCACCACGTCGTACGGATCGGTGAGATCGGGGCGCCACGGCGGCGGCGTGACGGTCAGCCACCCGTGGTCGACCGCGACCTCGCAGCCGTTGGCCTCCAGCGCCTCGACGGCCGCGACCGTGTCGATGTCCACACCCGTGACCCGGGCGGGCAGGTCCGCGGCGAGGGTCACGTCCGGCAGCACGGGCGCCTCGCCAATGAGGGTGAGGCCCTCCTCGAGCGTGCCGCCGCCGTGCTCGACGAGCAGGTCGGCGACGCGGCGCGCGGCGCGGGCGGGCAGCGTCGGGTCGACCCCGCGCTCGTTGCGCTTGGCGGCCTCGGACGACAGCTTCTGCGTGCGGGCGGTCCGCGCGATCATCGGCGCGGACCAGACGGCGGCCTCGATCACGACGTCGGTCGTGGTGGGGGTCATCTCGACCTCCTCGCCGCCCATGACCCCGCCGAGACCCACCGGGCCGCGGTCGTCGGTGACGACCGCGTCGGCCTCGCTCAGCGTGCGCGTGGTGCCGTCGAGCGTGGTCAGCTTCTCCCCCGCCGTCGCGCGGCGGACCACGAGCGGGCCCTTGAGCAGCGAGCGGTCGTAGCCGTGGATCGGGAAGCCGAGCTCGAGCATCACGTAGTTGGTGACGTCGACCGCGAGCGAGATCGACCGCATGCCGGCCAGCTCGATGCGCTGCGCCAGCCAGGCCGGCGTGGGCCGGGACGGGTCGATGCCGGTCACGGTGAGCGCCGCGAACACCGGGCACGCGGTCAGGTCCTGCACCTCGACGGGATACGCGCCGGGGCCGTCCGTCGCGACCGTCACGGCCTCGACGTCGGCCGGGTCGTGGAACGGGACGCCGAACGCGATCGCGGCGTCCCGCGCGACACCGCGCATCGACAGCGCGTACGCCCGGTCGGGGTTGACCTCGAGGTCGAGGACCTCCTCGCCGAGACCGAGCAGCTCGATCGCGTCGTCGCCCGGCTCGGCCGAGCCGGGCTCGAGCACGATGATGCCGTCACTGTCACCGTCGCCGGGCAGGCCGAGCTCGGCGGCCGAGCAGATCATCCCGTCCGAGACGTGGCCGTAGGTCTTGCGCGCCGTGATCTCGAACCCGAGGGCCGGCAGCACCGTCCCGGGCAGGGAGACCACCACGAGGTCGCCCTCGACGAAGTTGTGCGCGCCGCAGACGATGCCGCGACCGGCCGGGAGGTCGTCGGTGGCCGGCTCGTTGTGGTCGGGTCCGACGTCGACGCGGCACCAGTTGATCGTCTTGCCGTTCTTCTGCGGCTCCTTGACGAGGGACAGGACGCGTCCCACGGTCAGGGGTCCGCTGATGCCCGAGGAGGCGATCTCCTCGAGCTTGAGGTCGAACGCCGTCAGGCGCGCGGCGAGGTCGACGGTCGACAGGTCGGCGGGGAGGTCGACGTACTGGCGCAGCCAGGTGACAGGGGCACGCATTACAGCTCGATTCCGAAGGGCTCGGTGAAACGGATGTCGCCGTCGAACAGGTCGCGGAGGTCCGCGATGTCGTAGCGGGACGTGATGGTGCGGTCGATGCCGATACCGAACGCGAAGCCGGAGTAGCGCTCCGGGTCCACGCCGCAGGCGACCAGGACGCGAGGGTTGACGACACCGCAGCCGCCCCACTCGACCCAGCCCTCCCCCTTGCAGGTGCGACAGTCGGCGACTGCGTCGGGCTCGTTGTGGCACACGTAGCAGAGCAGGTCCATCTCGGCGCTCGGCTCGGTGAACGGGAAGTACGACGGGCGGAACCGGGTCGTCATGCCGTCGCCGTAGATCGCCTGCGCGAAGTGGTCGAGGGTGCCCTTGAGGTGGGCCATCGACAGACCCTCGTCGATCGCGAGGCCCTCGACCTGGTGGAACACCGGCGAGTGGGTCGCGTCGAGCTCGTCGGTGCGGAACACCCGTCCCGGGCACGCGATGTAGATCGGGGGCTTGCGGGTCAGCATCGTGCGCGCCTGGACCGGCGAGGTGTGGGTCCGCAGCACCATCGCGGCCTTCTCGGGGGTGACCCAGAAGGTGTCCTGCATCGTGCGCGCCGGGTGGTCGGGCCCGAGGTTGAGCGCGTCGAAGTTCAGCCACTCCGCCTCGACCTCGGGTCCTTCGGCGATCTCCCAGCCCATGGACACGAAGACGTCGGCGATGTGCTCGGACAGGGTCGTGACCGGGTGCCGGGCGCCGACCGGCTCGACGTCCCACGGCAGCGTCACGTCGACGGCCTCGGTCGCGAGCGCCTTCGCCTCCTCGGCGGCCTCGACCTCGGCGGTACGGGCCGCGAGCGCCTGGTTGATCGCCCCACGGGCCTGCCCCACGCGCTGGCCGGCCTCCTTGCGTGCCTGCGGCGGCAGCGCACCGATCTCCCGGTTGGCCAGCGCGATCGGCGAGCGGTCCCCCACGTGGTCGATCCGGACCTGCTTCAGGTCGTCGAGCGTTGCGGCGGCGGCGATCGCCGCCAGGGCCTCGTCCCGCATGCGCTCGACCTCGTCGGCGTGCAGCGGGGTGACCTCCACGGGATCGTACGAGGAGTTGGGCGCGGACATGAGGGCCTTCCGGAGAGCACGGGTGGTCGGGGTGGACGAGCTCTACAGAGTTTATCGGTCCCGCGCAGGGCGGGTCAGTCGGTCATCGAGTCGGGCTCGTTGATCGGGAACCACACCCGGATCCGCGCGCCGCCGCCGTCGGAGTCATCGATCTCGATGACGCCGCCGTGCTCCTCGACGATGCCCCGGACGATGTACATCCCCAGGCCGCTGCCGGCGCCGGGGCCGGACCGCCAGAACCGGCTGAAGACGCGCTGGCGCATCTCCTCGGGGATGCCGGGGCCCTGGTCGTGCACCTCGAACGCGACGCCCTGCTCGTACGCGGGGTGCCGCGAGTTCTGGACCACGACCTCCTTGAGGCCGAAGCCGTGCCGCAACGCGTTCTCGACGAGATTCGTGACCACCTGGTGGATCCGGTCGCTGTCGCCCCAGATGAGATCCAGGTCGTCCTTGATGCTGACCTCGAACGGGTCCGACGAGCCGCCCGAGACGTTGGTGAGGACGTGCCGCACGACCTCGTCGAGCTTGACCGGCCCGCGCTTGAGCGTCAGACGGCCGGCGTCGATGCGGGCGGCGTCGAGCAGCTCGGTGATCAGCCGGCTCAGCCGGTCGGCGTCCGCGTCCACGGTCTCCAGCATGAGCTGGCGCTGCTCCTCGGAGAACTTGTCCCACTTGCTCAGCAGCGTCGCGGTGAATCCCTTGATGCCGGTCAGCGGGGACCGCAGCTCGTGCGCCACGGTGGCGACCAGGTCGGAGCGCTCGCGATCGGCCTGGTTGCGGATCCGGGCGTTGCGGACGCTCACGACGACCCGCTGGACGGGGCCGGCGCGGCGGGCCCGGATGAGGGAGGCCGTGATGAGGTACTCGCTGCCCTTGGGCGACCACCACGAGGACTCCGAGGTGCGGCTCCGGATGTTGAGCCCGTCGTACGGCCGGTTGCAGTCGTACCAGGAGTTGCCGTTCAGGTCGTCGAACGGGACGGCCTCGGACAGGTGCATGCCGATCATCTCGTCACCGACGGCCCGCGCCATCAGCTTGATCCGCTGGTTGACGTACTCGACCACACCGTCCGCGCCGGCGATGATGACGCCGTCCGGGTAGTCGTCGTAGTCCATGCCCAGAGAATCTAGTACCAATTGACTAGTTACGACGAGCCGGTCCCGGATTTCAGGCCTGGAGGCGGGCCCGGGCGGTCGCGTAGAGGCACACGGCGGCCGCCGTGGCGAGGTTCAGGCTCTCGGCGCGACCGAAGATCGGCACCGAGACGACGGCGTCCGCGAGCGAGCGTGTCTCGGCCGGCAGGCCCCACGCCTCGTTGCCCATCAGCCAGGCCGTGGGCCCCGAGAGATCGAGGGAGGGATCGAACAATCCGACGTCTCCCCCGCCGTCGGCGGCCAGGACCTGGAAGCCGGCCTCCTGCAGGGCCAGGAGGGCGCCCCCGGTGTCGCGCTCGATCACCAGCGGCAGGTGGAAGATGCTGCCGACCGTCGCGCGGACGGACTTGGGGTTGTAGGGGTCGACGCTGTCGCCGACCAGGACCACCCCGTCGGCGCCCGCGGCGTCCGCGCACCGGATCACCGCGCCCGCGTTGCCCGGGTCGCGGATGTCGGCGCAGACCACGACGAACGTCGGCGACCGGTCGAGCAGGACCTCCAGCGGACGGTCGAGCATCGCGCACCGGGCGACGACGCCCTGCGGCTGCACCGTGTCGGCGATCGCCTCGACGACGTCGTCGGTGACGACGTGCCACTCGACCTGGGCCGCGGCCGCTGCTGCCACGAGGTCGGTGTGCTGGTCGGTGGCGGCGGCGGTCGCGAAGACCTCCCGGGTCGTGCCCGGTGAGGTCAGCGCCTCACGCACCGCCTGCGGGCCCTCGGCGAGGAACTCGCGCCGATCGGCCCGGAACGCACGAGTGGCGAGCCGCTTGGCGTGCTTGACGCGTCCTGAACGGACGGTCAACTCACCAGGCGTGCTCGCCACCATGGTTCTGCTTCAGCTCTGACGGACGCAGCGGTCAGGCCGCGGCGCCGTCCTTCGGAGCGTTGACGTCGGCCGGAAGGTTGTCCTTCGCGGTCTGCACGAGCGCCGAGAACGCGGCGGGCTCGTTGACGGCCAGCTCGGCCAGGATCTTGCGGTCGACCTCGACACCCGCGGCCTTGAGGCCCTGGATGAAGCGGTTGTAGGTCATGCCCTCGGCGCGGACCGCAGCGTTGATGCGCTGGATCCAGAGACGACGGAAGTCGCCCTTCTTCGCCTTGCGGTCGCGGTAGCTGTAGACCAGGGAGTGAGTGACCTGCTCCTTGGCCTTGCGGTAGAGGCGCGAACGCTGACCGCGGTAGCCCGCAGCGCGCTCGAGTGTCTGACGGCGCTTCTTCTGTGCATTGACTGAGCGCTTGACGCGTGCCATCTCAGTTCTCCTTCAACTTCTAGGGATTTGGGGTGGGAACGCGGTCAGAGACCGAGCATCTTCTTCACACGGGGGACGTCGTTCTTCGAGACGGCCGTCGTGCCGTCGAGGCGGCGCTTGCGCTGCGACGACTTGACCTCGAGGAGGTGACGACGGTTGGTCTGCTCGCGACGCAGCTTGCCGCTGCCGGTGAGCTTGACGCGCTTCTTCATCCCCGAGTGGGGCTTGAACTTCGGCATTTATGCCTCCATGTCTGGGTCGAGGTTCTCGGAACGCCGACGTGGCTTCTTGGGTGATGCAGTCTTCTGGGCCGCTTCGCGGTGGGCCTTGACCTCGGCCTCCTCGGCCGCCTTGTCAGCTGCCTTCGCGTCCATGCTCTTGACCTTCTCGGCCTTGACCTCGGCCTGGGCCTCGGACTTCTTCTTGTGCGGACCGAGCACCATCGTCATGTTGCGGCCGTCCTGACGGGCGTTGGACTCGATGAATCCGAGGTCCTCCACGTCGGCGGCGAGACGCTGAAGCAGGCGGTAGCCCAGCTCGGGGCGGTGCTGCTCACGTCCGCGGAACATGATCGTGATCTTGACCTTGTCGCCGGCCTTGAGGAATCGGACGACGTGACCCTTCTTGGTGTCATAGTCGTGCTGATCGATCTTGGGACGCAGCTTCATCTCTTTGATGATGGTGTTGGTCTGGTTGCGTCGTGACTCGCGAGCCTTCTGTGCGGTCTCGTACTTGAACTTGCCGTAGTCCATGAGACGGCAGACAGGGGGGCGAGCTGTGGGCGCCACCTCGACGAGATCGAGATCGGCTTCCGCAGCCAGTCGCAGGGCATCCTCGATACGAACGATGCCGACCTGTTCACCGCCAGGACCGACGAGGCGTACTTCGGGCACTCGGATTCGGTCGTTGACGCGCAGCTCTGTGGTGATGGATCCTCCTGGGGTCGTGTGGAGGGCCCAAAAAAATAAGGCCCCCGTATGAAACGGACGCCACCATGGCGTAATTCCCAACCACGGGAACTACGCAACCAAGGTCCTCTTGAACACGGTCTGCACCGCAGACAAAAGAACCGCTACCCCGCAGTCAGGAACCACGCAGGTGGGAGGTGGGCCTCCACTTCGTCCTCTAGGCTATCAGCGCTGACGCCGGATCGTGAAATCCGACCCGCCGCCTATGCCTCTTTCCTGGCGAATACTCCCGTCTCCGCGTCCGTGCATGTCAGGCGCATCCCGGCGGACATTCTCGCGCTCCAGGAGCACTGATGGGCAAGTGTCCCTTCGCCTTCGAGAAGTTCGGGCTCTGGGGTACGCCACCTGCAACGACGAGGTGCCGTTCCACATCTTCTCGAAGCCAGCCCAGTTCGATGGTCTGGGCCGACTCGTTCACCGTCGTGGACGTGCACCTGGCGTTCGAGAAGTCCGCCGTCGCTCCGGCTCGACTCCGTCCGCGATACACAACTCTTCCGTGTCTCCGCAACAGGTGTGACCCCGGCCGCGTACACCTTGCGGTCGGTCTTAGGCATGGACAACATCCCGCGCTCTCTACACGCGCGGGCCCGCGCCGCTGCTGGGGTGGCGAGGGGTCTCGTGGGACGGCAAATCAAGTTGCGACTGTCTTGGACTGGGACGCGAGCCGGTGTGGGCAGGTCAACTCGGGCAGGGCGCACCGTTGAAGTGGGTGACGTTGATAGTCGCGACGGACTAGTCGCGTGTCGCGATCCCCGCTCGCGCCTTCTAGCGTTGCGCGAAGCCGCAAGCTGGTGGCGCACATCCATCCAGCACAGCACCAACCGCGCCACCAGAGCGGCGAGTGAGTAGAACCAGTTTCCGGAACCAATCCCAAACTGGCACAGGAAATATGTGGTTACAGCCAGGCAGACTATCCAGAACACCAGCGATCGGCGCAGGTGTCTCGTCACTGACACACCTCTCTTCGTTCCCGGAAATGGATCATAAGCGCCAGTTGCGACCTGCTTCCCCAAGACGAGAACTTCGCAGCCACACGGTGGCACACCCAGCGGTCCGGAAATGGTCGGTCAGACCCCGCTCGGACCGTGATTCTCCCGCCGTCGAAGTGCCCGGAATCGCATGACCAGCCAATAGGTCAGTAGCGGCAGCCACAAGAGCGCGACCACTCGCGTTATGCCTTCAGCAGTGAGACTGAGGTAAAGGAAAAGACTCATTCCCGCAAGGAAGACGATCACAGCGCGGATGCGCTCCGAGTTCAGACTCATAGTTCGGCCTCCTACGGCTACAAGCCGGCGCAATCGTATGCAGCCAGTCCCGTGAAACCTACTCCGGCAGCGACTACAGACAACGAACCCCAGTGATCGCGGTCAACGCGGCTGATCCAGTGGTCCCAACGCATGCGCGCACTCGCGAGGCTGTCATCGGCCGCGCAGAATCAGGTCCGCTGGGTGAAGTGCCCTCGGGGTCGTAATAGCGCGCGTGCCCCCCGCCGCATGGGAAACGGTCGAAGTACTAGATCCCGACTCCCCAAGACCTCAAGGACAGGCAGGCACTCCCCTGCTATGGACGGCCACCAGTAGGGAACAACCTTGGAACGGCACCAACCGCCGCGAAGCGTCTTCAAAGAGCTTTGTTGCACCCGCGAAACACGCACGACGCCGCGTCGAAAACTCCGCGCTGGACGATGGGGCATGCTCTGGCGCGTGCGCACGACCCTCGCCGACCGGCCCGGCAACCTGGCCGCGATCGCGGCCGCCTGCGGACAGGCCCGCCTGAACATCGTGTCGCTGCAGGTCTTCCCGACCACGCCCCAGGTCACCGACGAGCTGGTCGTGAGCGCCCCGGAGGGCTGGACCGACGTCCGGGTGGCGGAGGTCTTCGAGCGCGCGGGGGGCGAACGGGTGGCGGCCACTCGGGTGGGCGACGACGCGATCTCGGACCCGGCGACCCGCTACCTCCGCGGGGTCCACGAGGTCCTGGAGGAAGGCCGCGACATCACCGACGTGCTGCGCGACCTGCTGGAGACCGAGCCGCCGGACGTCGCGGACTACACCGGTCACGACGTCATGGTCCTGACCCGCCGGGACGGCTCGACCCTGCAGATCAGCCGCGCCGTCCCCTTCACGGCGGTCGAGCACGAACGGGCGCAGGCGATGTTGTCGCTCGTGAGCGACGCCGGCATCGACGTCCCGCTCATCACCCCCTCGCCGCTGCACGACGCTGCGCCACTGGTCCGGCAGGCGACGCTCGCCGACATCGAGGCCGTCACCGCGCTGCACGAGCGCTGCAGCGTCGACACGCTGTACGACCGCTACCAGGTGCCCCTGAAGATGCCCATGACCACCCGTATGGCGCGGCGGCTGGTGGTGCCCGACCGGGGGTGCGCGCTGCTCGTGCAGGTCGGTCCCGACGCGGTGGGCCACGGTGTCCTCGAGCTCGACGCGGACACCTGGACGTTCCGGTCCATCATCGAGGACGCCTGGCAGGGCCAGGGGCTCGGCACGCTGCTGCTGCGGCATGCGGCCGGGCGAGCCAGGTCCGAGGGGGCCGAGCGGCTCACGTTCGTCACCGCAGGCTCCAACGACAGCCTCCTGCGTGCCGTCGGCGACGCGGGCTTCGTCGCCCGGGTCGAGCGCCACGACGGCAACGTGCACATCACGGTGCCGCTGAGGGACGTGCGGGCCGTCGAGGCCGGTTGAGTCCTCGGCTCGCCCACGCCCCGGTGTCCCTCTAGGATCGCTGGACCGGACAACCTGTCGCCGCGGGCGGCGCACCTCAGGGGGATGCATGGCACGACATCTGGCTCGGGCGTCGGCAGCCCTGGCGCTGGCGCTGGTGGCGGCGTGCGGTGGCGGCTCGGACGCCAAGCCCGCCAAGACCTCCCCGCCGCCCGCGCGCGTCGAGCTGACCGACCTCGCGGCCTCACCGTCGGGACCGTCGGCCACGTATGACACACCGCTGGACCTCCGGCTGCCGGACGAGTCGTGGCGCGAGGGGTACCGCAAGGTCGCCACCCGCCTGTCGTCCATGCTCCGCGCCTCGATGATGGATCCCGCCGGCTGGCAGCTGACGTCCGACAAGGCGGCGTACAAGCTCGTCTACGGCGCGTTCGACGTCACCGAGAGCTCGGGCAGCTTTGTCGCCAACAGCCTGTACAAGCAGGCACGCAGCGAGGCCGAACCGCGTGAGCGGATCGGCCACCGGGTCGCCAGCATCTTCCCGAAGGACGCGATGCCGCGACGCGTCTACGCGTACAAGATCGGCTGGACCGCACAGGAGGTCAAAGGTGGGTTGAAGGTCAGTGTGCAGGCGTGGGTGGGGTACGACGTGGGCAAGCGCGCGCCGGTGCTGATCGCTCGCGAGCTGGGGGCGACGATCGTGCCGCGCGACGGCTACTCGGACTACCGGGTGTCCTCGCCACAGATCGGCACCTACGCGGACAGCTGCTCCTCCCCCGTCGACGGCGTGTTCCGTCCCTCGTCGGACGGGCTCGATCGCGCCATGATCCCGCGGTGGAAGAAGGAGACCGGCAGCAGCACGGTCCGCCCGCTGAAGAAGGCGTTCATCGAGGTCGCCGCATCGGGCGGCTCGAAGGTGTCCGAGGCCAAGACCCGCGCCTCGGTCAAGAAGTGCCTGGCCGAGGCCGCCGCGAAGAAGTCCTGACCTCAGACGACCCAAGCGGGGCCGGCCGCGCTGGTCACGAGCCGGTGACCGGCTGCCAGGTGCTCCACGTCCTCGGTCTCGACGACCGTGAACCCGGGGCTCGCGAGGTCCAGCAGGATGGCGGCGGCACCTTCGTCCAGCGCCGCGCGGGCCGCGTCGCGGCCCAGGATCGGGACCGGGCGCGCCTTCGGGTCCCACGCGGCCATCGTCTGCACGCTGCTGAACGCGAGCAGGGCCTGCCGGCCGTCGGCGCCGGTCATCAGGACGGCGGCCATGTCGGCGTTCTTGTCCCCGGCGGCCGGTGTCTCCCCGAGCAGCGCGACGATCGGGACGAAGACCCGGACGTCCGGCAGGGCCTGCAGCACTGCGACGTCGTCGCCGAGGGCCGCCGCGAGCTCGGGCGCCACCGTGCCGTCGTCCCCCGGGAACTGCGGGCTCGCCAGCGATCGGTCGTGTCCGTGCACCATCAGGAGATCCGTCCTCGCAGGTAGGCGACCGCCTCACGGGCGTAGCGTCCGTCGCTGCCCTGGATCGCGAACAGCATGACCCGCTCGTCGTCCTTGGTCACCAGGGTCGGCCACGGCGCGCCGGTGTTCATCGCGAAGCCCTCGATGTCGGACCACGCGACGTGGTGCCGGCGGTAGCCGTTGAGGACGTCGATCCCCTCGTCGCTCGCGCGCACGTAGCTGCGGCCGACGCCGTGCAGCAGGGCAAGCACGGCCAGGATGATGATCCACAGCGTGACCGTCTCGGCGGTCGTGAAGTAGATCTCGTCGGGCAGCGCGTACGCGATGATCGCCGTCAGCGCCAGCATGACGACGGCGACGGCGTACGCGACGACGCGCGCTCCACCGGGGCGGAACGTCCTCATATCCGGCACGAGAGGATGTCCGTCACGAGGATGCCGCGTGCCCCCAGCCCGTACAGCGAGTCCATGATGCGCTGCGACGTCTCTCGCGGGACCATCGAGCGCACCGCGACCCAGCCCTCGCGGTGCAGCGGCGACACCGTCGGCGACTCGATGCCGGGCGTCAGCTCCACGGCCCGCTCGACCTGCTCGGCACGGATGTCGTAGTCCATCATCACGTACGTCCGCGCGACCAGGACGCTGTCGATGCGGCGCTTGAACACCGCGAAGCCCTCGGGCTCGGGCGCGTCCTTCTGGGTGATCAGGACGCCCTCGGACGACAGGATCGGGTCGCCGAACACCTCGAGGTCGGCCTGTCGCAGCGTGCTGCCGGTCTCGACGACGTCCGCGATCGCGTCGGCCACGCCGAGACGCACCGAGGACTCGACCGCACCGTCGAGACGCACCACGTCGGCGGAGATGCCGCGCTCGGCCAGGTAGGCGCCCACGATGCCCTCGTACGAGGTGGCGATCCGGCTGCCCTGCAGGTCGTCGATCGAGGTCATGGTGCCGATAGGCGCGGCGAAGCGGAAGGTCGAGGCACCGAAGCCGAGGGAGATGTTCTCCGTCGCGTGCGCCTGGGAGTCCATCAGCAGGTCGCGTCCGGTGATGCCGGCGTCGAGCGTCCCCTCCCCCACGTAGATCGCGATGTCGCGGGGACGCAGGTAGAAGAACTCGACCCCGTTGTCGGGGTCGATCGAGACGAGGTCCTTGGCGTTGCGACGCTGGCGGTAGCCGGCCTCGAGCAGCATCTGGGCCGCGGCCTCGGCCAGCGCGCCCTTGTTGGGAACGGCGATCTTGAGCATGGGTTCTCTTCTCAGGAGGTCTGTGACGGGAGGCGAAGGCACGGACGGGCGAGAACCCGCTCGGGGCGGTGCCGGTCCGTCACAGATGCGCGTAGACGTCGTCGAGCGAGATGCCGGAGGCGATCATCATCACCTGCGCGTGGTAGAGCAGCTGGCTGATCTCCTCGGCGGTCCGCTCGGGGCCCTCGTGCTCGGCGGCCATCCAGGACTCGGCGGCCTCCTCCACGAGCTTCTTGCCGATCGAGTGCACGCCGGCGTCGAGCTCGGCGACGGTGCGCGAGCCCTGGGGGCGCGTCGCTGCCTTGTCGGCGAGCTCGGCGAAGAGTTGGTCGAAGGTCTTCATCGCGAGGCAGTCTATCGGGGCGTCTCAGCGGGCCGTGCGCAGGACGTTCCAGGTGGACAGCGCGGCCTCCGCGGCCTCGCGTCCCTTGTCCTCCTTGCTGCCCTCCAGACCGGCCCGGTCCAGCGCCTGGGCGTCGTCGTCGCACGTCAGCAGGCCGAACCCGATCGGCACGCCCGTGTCGAGCGCCACCCGGCTGAGTCCGTCGGTCGCCGCCGAGGAGACGTACTCGAAGTGCGGTGTCCCGCCCCGGATGATGACCCCGAGCGCGATGACCGCGTCGAAGCCCTGTCGGGCGTACGCCTGGCAGAGGATCGGCAGCTCGAACGAGCCGGGGGCACGCACGAGCGTCACGTCGGTGACGTTCGAGTCCGCGAGGGCGGCCTGCGCCCCCGCGATCAGGCCGTCCATGACCTGCGTGTGCCAGCTCGACGCGACGATCGCGACGCGCGCGCCCGCGGCGTCGACCGACAGTGAGGGTGCTCCGTGTCCTGCCATCAGATGTTCTCCAGTCCGGGAAGGTCGTGGCCCATGCGCTCGGCCTTGGTCTGCAGGTAGCGGAGGCTGTCCTCCGTCGGGGCGATGAACAGCGGCAGCCGCTCGCTCACCTTGACGCCGTACGTCTCGAGGGCCGTGGTCTTGTCGGGGTTGTTGGTCAGCAGCCGGACCGACGTGACGCCCAGGTTGCGCAGGATCTGTGCCCCGGCGGCGTAGTCGCGCTCGTCCTCGCCGAAGCCGAGCTCGAGGTTGGCGTCGACGGTGTCGCTGCCGGCGTCCTGCAGCGCGTACGCCTGCAGCTTGTGGAGCAGCCCGATGCCGCGGCCCTCGTGGCCGCGCAGGTAGACCACGATGCCGGCCCCCGCCGCGGTGATCTCGGTCATCGACAGCTCGAGCTGCGGACCGCAGTCGCAGCGCCGCGAGCCGAACACGTCGCCGGTGAGGCACTCGGAGTGGATGCGCACGAGCACGTCCTCGGTGCCGGGGTCGCCGAACACCAGCGCCACGTGCTCCGAGCCCTCGATGCGGTCGCGGTAGCCGTGCGCGGTGAACTCGCCGAACTCGGTGGGCAGGCGGGTCGTGGCCAGGCGGTCGACCTGCGACTCGTGCAGACGGCGGTAGACCTGCAGGTCCTCGATCGACACCAGCGCGATGCCGTGCTCGTCGGCGAACTCGCGCAGCTCGGGCGCGCGCATGAGCGTGCCGTCGTCGTTGAGCACCTCGCCGATGACGCCGGCCGGGGTGAGGCCCGCGAGGCGGGCGAAGTCGACGGCCGCCTCGGTGTGGCCTGCGCGCTCGAGGACGCCTCCGGGCTTGGCGCGCAGCGGGATGATGTGGCCGGGCTGGTTGAGCTCGAACGGCTCGGTGGCCGAGTCCGCGAGCACACGGCACGTGCGGGCGCGGTCGGCAGCGGAGATGCCGGTGGTGATGCCGTCGCGCGCGTCGATCGAGACGGTGTACGCGGTGCGCATCTTCTCGCGGTTGTGCGGCGTCATCAGCGGGATCGCGAGCCGGTCGAGGATCTCCCCCGTGATCGGCGCGCACACCAGGCCGCTGGAGTAGCGCACGAGGAACGCCATGAGCTCGGGCGTGGCCTTGCTCGCGGCGAAGATGATGTCGCCCTCGTTCTCGCGGTTCTCGTCGTCGACGACGACGATCGCCTTGCCCTGGCGGAAGTCCTCCACGGCGCGCTCGATGCTGTCGAGCCTGACCGATTCGTGCTCTGTCATGCGTCGTCCTCTTTCGGCTGGTTCTTCTGTGCTGCGAGCAGACGCTCGACGTACTTGGCGAGGATGTCCACCTCGAGGTTGACCCGGGATCCCGGGCCCTTGGTGCCGAGCGTGGTGTCGGCGAGCGTCGTCGGGATCAGGGACACCGAGAACCAGGGCCCCTCCCCCGTCGACGGGTCGCCGTCCGACACCTCGACGACCGTCAGCGACGTCCCGTCGACCGTAACGGAGCCCTTGTCGACGAGGTACTTCGCGAGCTCGGTCGGCAGCCCGATGCGGACGACCTCCCAGTGCTCGCTCGGCGTGCGGTCGATGACGTGTCCTGTGCCGTCGACGTGCCCCTGCACGATGTGGCCCCCAAGTCGTGCCCCGGCCCGGGTCGCGCGCTCGAGGTTGACCTCGTCGCCCACGCCGAGATCGCCCAGCGAGGTCTTGTCGAGCGACTCCTTCATGACGTCCGCGCCGAACGTGTCGCCGTCCTGCGTCATGACGGTCAGGCAGCAGCCGTTGACCGCGATCGAGTCGCCGTGGCCGGCGTCGGACGTGACGACGGGGCCGCGGATCGTGAGTCGTACGGAGTCGCCGAGCTCCTCCACCGCGGTGATGGTGCCCTTCTCCTCCACGAGTCCGGTGAACATCAGTCGAAGTCCTCTCGCTGCATGCGTCCTGGGGTGCCGATGATGCGGATGTCGGGACCGATCATGGTCAGGTCCTCGATGTGGATCGGTCGCAGGTCCGCCAACGTCGTGGCCTCGCCCTCGAGCGCGGCCCGTCCCGACCCGAGCATCGCCGGCGCCATGTAGCCGATGATGCGGTCGATCACGCCGGCGTTCCAGAACGCGCCGGCCAGGCGCGGCCCGCCCTCGAGCCAGATGTGCCGGATCCCGTTGTCGACGAGCTTCTTCAGCACCGTCTCGGGATCGCGGGACTGGATCATCAGCGTGGGCGCGACGCGGTCGAACACACGGAAGTAGTTCGGGATCTTGGTCTCGCCGACGACGACGCGCAGCGGCTGCTGCTCGTACGGCAGCGGCATGTCCTTGGCGTCGCGCACGGTCAGCCGGGGGTCGTCCGCGAGGACGGCGCCCGTGCCGGCGACGATCGCGTCGGCCTCGGCACGGAACGTCTGCACGTCGCGGCGCGCTTCCTCGCTGGTGATCCACTTGCTGGTGCCGTCGGGGGCGGCACTGAGGCCGTCGAGCGTCGCGGCGTACTTCCAGGTGACGAACGGCCGGCCTGACGTCACCGCGAACGTCCACTCGACGTTGAGGTCGGTGGCCTCCTCGGCCATGACCCCCGGCTCGACCTCGACACCGGCCGCGCGCAGGGTCGTGGCACCACCCGATGCGGTCCGGTCGGGGTCGATCTGTCCGAAGACGACACGGGCCACCCCCGCCTCGATGAGCGCCTGGGCGCAGGGGCCCGTGCGTCCGGTGTGGTTGCACGGCTCGAGCGTCACGACGGCGGTGGCGCCACGTGCCGCGTCGCCGGCCCGGCTGAGCGCGTCGACCTCGGCGTGCGGGGTGCCGGCGCCGTGGTGCGCGCCGACGGCGATCTCGGTGCCGTCAGGCGCGAGGAGGACGCACCCCACGCGTGGGTTGGGCAGCGTGCGCGCGGTCGCCCGAGCCGCGTCGAGCGCGCGTCGCATTGCCGCGACTTCGACCTCTGATGCCATGCCGTCCTCCGGGGGTGGTGGTCCTCGACTCACGCATCCCGGGGTGGGGTGACCTGGTGGTCACCTGCGGGTCTCGGCGCATCGCACCGCGACCCACGCGCTCCTTCCATCCGGACTTTCACCGTCGGTGCCGGAATTCCACCGGCTCAACCGGGCCCCCTGTCGAAGCGGGGCCGCGGGTCGCGGACTGTCACCGCCGGTTCGGAATTACACCGACCCCGGAGCACGCGAGCAACTGCTCGTGCGCCCATTCTATCGGGTGGGTCACGTCAGTGGGTGTGACGTCCGCCCGCGGACCTCAGCTGGCTGACCATGTCCTCCGGATCGTCGGCGCCGAAGACCGCCGAGCCGGCCACGAAGACGTCCGCCCCGGCCTCCGCGCAGCGCTCGATCGTCTCCAGCGACACCCCGCCGTCGACCTGCAGCCAGATGTCGCCGCCGTGCTTGTCGATCATCTTCCGGGCCCGGCGGATCTTGGGCAGGCACAGGTCCAGGAACTTCTGCCCGCCGAAGCCCGGCTCGACCGTCATGATCAGCACCATGTCGAGCTCGGGCAGCATGTCCTCGTACGGCTCGATCGGCGTGGCGGGGTTCAGCGCCATGGCGGCGCGCGCGCCCATGGCGCGGATCTCCCGCGCGAGCCTGACCGGCGCCGCGGCCGCCTCGACGTGGAACGTGACGCTGCCGGCTCCCGCCTCGACGTACGCGGGAGCCCAGCGGTCCGGGTCCTGGATCATCAGGTGGGCGTCGATCGGCTGCGCGGCGACCTTGGCGAGCGCCTCGATGACCGGGGCGCCCAGGGTCAGGTTGGGGACGAAGTGGTTGTCCATCACGTCCATGTGGAGCCAGTCCGCGCCGCTGATGCGTGCGGCCTCGGCCTCGAGGTTGGCGAAGTCCGCCGCCAGCATGCTCGGCGTGATCTGGATTCCCATGGCGCCAGCGTAGTGGTGAGGCTCCGTGGGGCCGATCAGGAGGCGGCAGGTGTGCGCAGGATCCCCGCGATGACGATGTCGAGCATCGGGCGGGTCGCGTCGGGGCCCAGGCCGGCCTGGTCCGCGGCACCGGCGGCGCCGCTGACGAGCCGCATGACCTCGCGGGAGTCGACGCCGTCGCGCAGCGCGCCACGGTCGGCGATGTGCGCCAGGACCTTGTCGTTGGCCCCCACCAGCACCTGGCACTTGTGGTGGATCGGCGAGGCCTCGTCGTCCATGGCCGACGCGACCTTCGCCGCGGCCCCGCGGTAGACGCCGATGTCCGCGACGAACCGGTCGAACCACTCGGCGAGCGCCTCGCGCGGCTCGAGCCCGGACGCGATGACGGCGTCCGCCGCGGCGTCGACCCGTGCGGTCCAGTCGCGCATGACGGCGCCGATGAGGTCGTCACGGGTCGGGAAGTGGCGGTAGAGGGTGCCCGGGCCCACTCCGGCCCGCTTGGCGATGTCGTCGAGGGACGCCTGGGCGCCGTGCTCGCGGAACGCGGCCCGCGCCGCCTCGACGAGCTTGTCGTAGTTGCGGCGGGCGTCGGCGCGCAGGGCCCGCGGCGGGTCGACCTCGGCCTCGGTGTCGGACACCACGGCAGCACCTCTTCCGGTCACGCCCGGAGACGTTCTCCGGGGTGAGTGTACGTCGGACGGA
The DNA here is from genome assembly GCF_003065605.1 of Aeromicrobium chenweiae. Classification (GTDB taxonomy): domain Bacteria; phylum Actinomycetota; class Actinomycetes; order Propionibacteriales; family Nocardioidaceae; genus Aeromicrobium; species Aeromicrobium chenweiae. The sequence continues at coordinate 2,099,475 of NZ_CP026952.1, forward strand.
CGTCAGTGACGGCGCAGGACCGCGCAGAACATCGCGTCGGTCCCGTCGATGTGCGGCCACCACTGGTGGGTGGACTCCACCACGACGTCGTCCCGTCCCCCGGTGACCGCCTCGACGACCCGGGTGGTCTCCCGCACGTGGGGCGAGCACGTCGCGTACGCCACGACTCCTCCGGGCCGGACCAGCTCGAGCGCGCGCGTGAGCAGGGCCTCCTGCAGCGGCACGAGTCCGTCGAGATCGGACGGCTTGCGACGCCACCTCGACTCCGGGCGTCGGCGCAGCGCGCCGAGCCCGGTGCAGGGCGCGTCGACCAGCACCCGGTCGAATGAGCCGGGCTCCCACGGTCCCTCGCGGCCGTCGAACACCGTCACCTCGACGTTGCCGAGACGACGCACGCCGTGCCGGACCAGCTCGGCGCGGTGCTCCTGCATCTCGTTGGCCACCAGTGTCGCACCGCGACCCGCGGCCAGGGCACCGAGCAGCGCCGCCTTGCCGCCGGGACCGGCACACAGGTCGAGCCACCGCGCGTCCTGTCCGTCGACGGCCGCCTCAGCCAGGGCGATCGCGACGAGCTGGGAGCCCTCGTCCTGCACACCGGCCCGGCCGTCGCGCACCTCGGCGATCGCGCCGGGGTCCCCGCCCTCGTCGAGGATGCGGGCATAGGGCGACAACTTGCCCGGCGTGCCCGGCAGCTGCTCGGGCGTGCTGAGACCCGGCCGCGCGACGAGCGTCACGCGCGGGGGCAGGTTGTCGGCGGCGAGGAGCTTGTCGATCTGGGCCGCGTGGCCGCCCAGGGCCTCCCGCAGGGCCTGGACGATCCAGAGCGGGTGGGATGCGCGGATCGCCCGCGCCTCGTCGCCCTCCAGGCCCTCGGTGACGATCGCGAGCCAGCCGTCGAGGTCCTTCTGGCCGATCTTGCGCAGCAGCGCGTTCGTGAAGGCCACGGGCTTGTGCCCGATCTCGCGGCGGACGACGTCGACGGTCTCGGACACCGCGGCGTGCGCCGGCACCCGCATGTTGAGCAGCTGGTGGGCGCCGAGGCGCAGGGCGTCCAGCACCGGCGGGTCGATCGACCGGACGCCCTTGCTCGCGACGTGGTCGATGATCGCGTCGTACGTGCCTTGGCGGCGCAGGGTGCCGTGGACGAGCTCGGTCGCGAACGCGGCGTCACGACCCTCGATGTGGTGCTCGTCGAGCATCGCGGGCAGCACCAGGTTCACGTACGCGTCCTGCTCGGACACGGCGCGCAGCGCATGGAGCGCGACGGACCGTACGGGGTCGCTCATGAGAACCTCGGCTCTGCGTCGAAGGTGGTGCCGCGGCCCCAGTCGGGGGCCGGCATGCGCTTCTTGCCGACCGCCTGGACGTCGCCGAGCACCAGGTCGGTGGTCGTGGTGCCGACGCGCACCTCCCGCTTGCCGACGCTGATGCGGCCGGGCTCCAGCGTGCGCTCGTCCGAGATCCGGGCCGGCCCGATCTTCACCCGGTCGTCGCCCAGGACGGTCCACGCACCGGGTGCGGGCGTGCAGCCGCGGATGTGCCGGTCGATCGCGAAGGCCGGCCGGTTCCAGTCGATCCGGCCCTCCTCGGTCGTGAGCTTCGGCGCGTAGGAGACGTTGTCCTCGGGCTGCGGCACCGCGGCGATGTCACCGTCCTCGATGTGGTCGACGACGTCGACCAGGAGCTTGCTGCCCCAGTCGGCCAGCCGGGCCAGGAGCTCGGCGGAGGTGTCGTCGTCGCGGATGAGCTCGGTGATCGTGCCGAGCACCGGCCCCGCGTCGAGCTCCTCGACGAGGCTGAACACCGTGGCACCGGTGACCTCGTCACCGGCCATGATCGCCCGCTGGACGGGGGCGGCGCCGCGCCAGGCCGGCAGCACGGAGAAGTGCAGGTTGATCCAGCCGAAGCGCGGGATGTCGAGCGCCTCGCGCCGGATCAGTGCCCCGTAGGCGACGATCGGCACGCAGTCCGGCGCGATCTGCCGCAGGCGCTCCATGAAGTCGGGGTCCGACGGCTTGGCCGGCTTGAGCACCTCGATGCCGTGGCGCTCCGCGGCCTGGGCGACCGGCGACGCGGTCAGCGTGCGACCACGGCCGGCGGGGGCGTCGGGGCGGGTGATCACCGCGACGACGTCGTGGCGGCTCGCGACGAGCGCCTCGAGGGACGGGATCGCCGTCTCGGGTGTTCCGGCAAAGACGACTCTCACGCCCTCGAGTCTAGGGCGTGCACCGCAGCCGCCCCGTGGCGGTCAGAACGTCAGCGGATCGACCTGGATGCGCGGCAGCGACAGCTTCGCGGCGCTCCGCTCGGCGGCGTACGCCTTCAGGGCCGCGGCGAGCGCCGTGCCCTCGCGTCGCGGCGAACGCAGGATGAGCCTCTCCCCCGACTCCGGCGCCCGTACGTCGACGGGCACCGGTCCGAGCACCTCGGTGTGCGGCGTCCACGGGCGCGCGGCGAGCTCGGTGAGCACCTCGCCCGGGGCGTCGACCGCGACCAGGCGGGCCGTCGGCGGCAGGTGCGTCTCGGCCCGCGCCGCCAGCTCACGCGCCGCGAAGCCGGCCGGGTCGGCCCGGACGAGGGCCTGCAGCTGCGTGGGGTCGCCGACCGCCACCGCGTGGGCACCCGGCCCGGCCAGGGCGAGCGCGTTGAACCATCGGCGGTGCGACTCCTCCTCGACGCGGACGTCGTCGCGCGCGAGCATCAGCCAGGTGTCCATCAGCACCACGAGGTCGTAACCGCCGTCGACGTGCGGCTCGGCGCCCGGCGTCGACAGCACGATGACCCGTCCGGCGGGAACCCGGTCGAGCACCGCAGAGCCGCCGGAGGTGACCACCTCGACGCCGGGGAACGCGCGGGCGTACTCCTCCGCGGTCCGCAGCGCGCCGACCACCGGTGAGCGCAGCTGCGTGCCGTGGCAGTGCGGGCACTGCCACCGGGGCTGCTCGTGGGCGCACCACCGGCACACGATCGCGGCACCTGCCGCGGGCTGCACCAGCGGGCCCTGACAGGCCTCGCACCGCGCCTGCTCACGGCACCGCTGGCAGGCCAGCGACTCGCGGTAGCCCCGCCGCGGCACCTGGATGAGGACGGCTCCGGACGTCCGGCGGATCGCGGTGAAGACCTCGTGCGGCAGCCTGACCGGCGCGGACCCCGCGGACGCGCCGTCGGTGACGAGCAGCTGGGGCCACGCGGCCCGTCGCGTCGCCCGGTCGGCCACGACCTCGGTGCACCACCCGCTCTCGACCAGGGACTGCCCCTCAGCGGTGCGGGCGTGGCCGCCGACCAGGAGCGCGGCGCCGCTCGACGACGCCCGCAGGAGCATGACCTCGCGCGTGTGCGGATACGGCGCCCGCGGCTCGGCGTAGAGGTCGTCGCCGTCGTCCCAGAGGGCCAGCAGCCCGAGGTCGGCCACCGGCGCGAAGGCCGCGGCGCGCGTGCCGAGCACGACGCGGACGTCACCGCGGGCGGCGGCGAGGAACGAGCGGTAACGGACGGCCGGCTTCTGCACACCGGTGAGGACGACGTGGTGGCCCTCCCCCAGCACCGCGGTGAAGGCAGCGTCCCACCTGGCCACGTCGCGGACGTCCGGCACGCACACGATGGCCCCGCGGCCCGAGGCCAGCGTTGCCGCCACGGCCTGCGCGACGCTCGTCGCCGGGTCGGTGCCCGGCACCGCCGACCACCAGACGCGCGGGCCGGCCCCCGCGCGCAGCGACGCCACCAGCTCGGGACCGCCCGTGTAGTCCGTCCACGCCTCGTGCCCCACTGGCGGGAGCGGGTCCGGCGGCGCGGGGCGGGCCGACGCCTCGGCGCGAGCGTGCCGCGGCGGGATCGCGAGGCGCAGGACGTCCCCCAGCGTGCCGGCGTAGCGGTCGGCCACGAGCCGGGCGAGGGCGGCGACCTCGGGCGTCAGCACGGGCTCGGAGGAGACGACCTTGGCCAGGAACGCCAGTCGGCCCTCGTGCGCCGTGTCGTCGACCCGTTCGACGACGTAGCCGTCCACGAGACGTCCGGCGAAGCGCACCTTGACCCGGCAGCCGGGGACGGTCTGCTCGTCCAGCTCTGCCGGCACCGCGTAGTCGAAGGGCCGGTCGAGGTGCACGAGGCCGGAGTCGACGACGACCCGGGCGATCGGCAGCCGGTCCGCTTCCGCGGGCGTGGTGGCCGTCTTCGCGGGCGTGCGGCGAGCTGCCGGGGACGGGACGAGCGCGAGCTGGTCCGGGTCCCCCTGCTGATCGCTCACTGTGCTGTTCTACCAGTCGCCACCCACACGTCGTCCGGACGCACGAGAGCCCCCGCCGTGGCGGGGGCTCTCGTGGTGGAGCGGGTGTCAGACGCCGGCGGCGGCACGCAGCGCGTCTGCGCGGCTGGTGTCCTCCCAGGGCAGCCCGGGGCGGCCGAAGTGGCCGTACGCAGCGGTCTCGGCGTAGATCGGGCGCAGCAGGTCGAGGTCGCGGACGATCGCGCCGGGACGCAGGTCGAAGACCTCGAGGACGGCTTCGCGGATGGTGTCGACCGGCACGGTCTCGGTGCCGTAGGTGTCGACGTAGAAGCCGACCGGGTGCGCAACGCCGATCGCGTACGCGACCTGGACCTCGGCCTTGGTGGCCAGGCCCGACGCGACGATCGTCTTGGCGACCCAGCGCATCGCGTACGCGGCGGAGCGGTCGACCTTGCTCGGGTCCTTGCCCGAGAACGCACCGCCGCCGTGGCGGGCGTAGCCACCGTAGGTGTCGACGATGATCTTGCGACCGGTCAGGCCGGCGTCGCCCATGGGGCCGCCGATGACGAACTTGCCCGTGGGGTTGATGTGCAGGCGGTAGTCCGAGGAGTCGATGTCGTACTGGCCCAGGACCGCGTCGATGACGTGCTTCTTGAGGTCGACCGCGAGCTGGTTCTCCAGGTCGACACCCTCCTCGTGCTGCGTCGAGACGACGATGGCCTCGACACGGACCGGCTTGTCGTTGTCGTCGTACTCGATGGTGACCTGGGTCTTGCCGTCCGGGCGCAGGTACGGCAGCGTGCCGTCCTTGCGGACCGCGGTCAGCTGCTCGGCCAGGCGGTGCGCGATCGTGATCGGCAGCGGCATGAGCTCGGGGGTCTCGTCGACCGCGAAGCCGAACATCAGCCCCTGGTCACCGGCTCCCTGCAGGTCGAGCGGGTCGACCGAGGACCCGACCCGGGCCTCCTCGGCCTTGTCGACGCCCTGCGCGATGTCGGGGCTCTGCGCGTCGAGGGTGACCTGCACGGCGCAGGACTCGCCATCGAATCCCTTGGTGGAGGAGTCGTAGCCGATCTCCAGGACCCGGTCGCGCGCGATCCGCGCGATGTCGACGTACGCCTGCGTGGTGACCTCGCCGCCCACGAGCACGAGGCCGGTGGTCACGAAGGTCTCCGCGGCGACGCGGCTCTTGGGGTCCTTGGCCAGCAGCGCATCGAGGATGCTGTCGCTGATCTGGTCGGCGATCTTGTCCGGGTGTCCCTCAGTGACGGACTCGGACGTGAACAAGCGGCTCACATTGTCTCCTGGGTTGATGGCTGTTCGAAAGTGTAACGAGCAGAGCGGTTTGGGGCCGTTCAGTCCAGGCGCTGGACGACGGCGTCCCAGACCTGGTGCGCGAGGTCGGACTTGGGTCCGTGCGCGAACTGGGTCACGGAACCGTCCGCTCCCAGCAGGACGGCCTCGCTGTCCTCCTGGCCGAACACCTTGCCGGCGCTCACGTCGTTGACGACGAGGAGGTCGCAGCCCTTGCGGGCCAGCTTGGCCCGGGCGTGCTCGATGACGCTGGCGGTCGCGTCACCGGTCTCGGCCGCGAACCCGACGATGACCGGCCGCTTGCTGGTGCGCGCGGCGACCAGCTCGACCAGGATGTCGGGGTTCTCGACCAGGTGGATCTGTGGTGCGACGCCGTCAGCGGTCTTCTTGATCTTGGCGTCGACGAACTCGGCCGGGCGGAAGTCCGCCGGGGCGGCGGCCATGACCACCGCGTCCGCGTCGGCGGCGGCGAGGTGCATCTGCTCACGCAGCTGCTCGGTGCTGACGACGTCGACGACGTCCACGCCGGCGGGACGCGGCAGCGAGACGTTCGCGGCGACGACCGTCACGCTGGCACCGCGGGCGACCGCGGCCTCGGCGAGCGCGAAGCCCTGCCGGCCGGACGAACGGTTGCCGAGGTAGCGGACCGGGTCGAGGAACTCGCGGGTGCCGCCGGCCGAGACGACGACGCGGCGGCCCATGAGGTCCTGCTCGCGGCCGGCCAGCACGTTGACGGCCGCGGCGTAGATCTCGGCCGGGGCCGGGAGCCGGCCCTTGCCCGTGTCGACGCCGGTGAGGCGACCGACCGCGGGCTCGAGCACGACGTGGCCGCGGCTGCGCAGCGTCTCGACGTTGGCCTGCGTCGCGGCGTTCTCCCACATCTCGGTGTGCATCGCGGGGGCGAACATCACCGGGCACCGGGCGGTCAGCAAGGTGTTGGTCAGCAGGTCGTCGGCGAGGCCGTGCGCCGCCTTCGCGAGGGTGTTGGCGGTCGCCGGGGCGACGAGCACGAGGTCGGCGGACTGCCCGATCCGCACGTGCGGCACCTCTTCGACGTTCTGGAACACGCCGACCTGCACGGGCTGGCCGCTGAGGGCTTCCCACGTGGCAGCGCCCACGAAGTGCAACGACGACTCGGTCGGCACGACGCGGACGCTGTGTCCGGACTCGGTGAGGAGTCGCAGGAGCTCGGCGGCCTTGTAAGAGGCGATGCCGCCGGAGACTCCCAGGACGATCGATGCCATGTGCGATCCCCTCGCGGAGGGGGTCAGGCCTTCTCAGCGCCTGCGGCTGCGGCTGCTGCCTCGGCCTCGGGATCGATGTCCTCGGCGGTCAGCAGGTCGGCGTTGATCTCGCGCAGCGCGATCGACAGCGGCTTCTCCTGGACGCCGGTCTCGAGCAGCGGGCCGACGTACTCCAGCAGGCCCTCACCGAGCTGGGAGTAGTACGCGTTGATCTGACGAGCGCGCTTGGCGCTGTAGAGGACGAGCTTGTACTTGCTGTCCGCCTTCTCGAGCAGGTCGTCGAGGGGCGGGTTGGTGATGCCAATGGCAACCGAACGTGTCGTGGACACAGAGCCTCACAGAAAAGATTAGGAAGGTACCCGACTCGTGCCGGATCTGAACAAGTCTACCAATTCTTCGCAAGCGGTCTCGACATCGGTGTTCACGATCGTCACGTCGAACTCCGACTCGGCCGCCAGCTCCGTCCGGGCCGTCGTCAGACGCCGGGCGCGCTCCTCGGGACCCTCGGTGCCCCGGCCCACCAGGCGGCGCTCGAGCTCCTCGAAGCTGGGCGGCTTCAGGAAGCACATCAGCGCGTCGGGCATGCGCTCGCGCACCTGACGGGCACCCTGCAGGTCGATCTCCAGCAGGGCCGGGACGCCGGCCGCGAGGTGCTCCTCGACGGGCGCGCGGGGGGTTCCGTAGCGGGCCGCCTTGTGCACGACGGCCCACTCCAGGAGCCCGTCCTCGGCGATGAGCCGGTCGAACTCCTCGTCGGAGATGAAGTGGTAGTGCACGCCGTCGATCTCGCCGGGCCTGGCGGGACGGGTCGTGGCCGACACCGAGATCCAGATCTCGGGGTGCGTGCGTCGGACCGCGGCGGCCACCGTGCCCTTGCCGACGGCGGTGGGTCCGGCGAGGACGACGAGGCGCGAGTGCAGGGGGGTGGAGGACTCAGGCACGGTCGGCACGTCGCGTCCGGTCGGCGAACTCCGCGAGCAGGGCCGTCACCTGGTTGGCGCCGAGGCCACGGAGCCGCCGGCTGTCGGCGATGCCGATGCGCTGCATGATCTCCTGGGCGCGGACCTTGCCGACGCCGGGCATGGCCTGCAGCAAGTCGACCACCTTGAGCTTGGCGACGACCTCGTTGGCCTTCGCCTCCTGGATCACGTCGGCGAGGCTCGCGCTCGAGCTCTTGAGCCGGTTCTTGACCTCGGCGCGGAGCTGGCGGGCGACGGCCGCCTTCTCGAGGGCGGCGGTGCGCTGTTCTGGGGTCAGCTTCGGGAGTGCCACGTGTGTCACCTCTCTGGAACCGTGGATGTGGTCATTGCAGCTCGACGCCGCACTCGGACTTCACGTTCGCCTCCACCCGCTTGCCGTGCCGGGCGACCGCCTTGTTGAACGCGGTGTACGCGTCGCTGAGGCTCTCGCTCTGCTCGACGGGGAGCTTGGCCACGGAGGAGGCCGAGATGTCCTCCAGCTTCAGTCCTACCGCTTTCTGGGCGTCGACGACACCGTTGAGCGCCGTGGTCAGCGCGGTCCAGTCCTTCTTGGCGCCCTCGGGTGCCAGCGTGGCCAGGGTCCGGGTCGTGCGGCGGTACTTCGCGAAGGCGGCGTCGGTGCGCTTCTTGCCGAACGTGTTGAGCGTCGACTCGTCCTTCTTGACCGCCGCGCAGTACTCGCTGTCGCCGCCGCACGCGGCCAGGGTCGTGGTGGCGACGATCGTCGCGACCAGCAGGGCTGCGGTCCTGTGCATCGAAGAGCTCCTCGGGCGATCGGCCATGAGCGGCGTCACGACCCTACAAGTTCGGCGTTGACGCGAGCCGCAGAATCGCGGAGGGCCTGCACGTCCGGACCGGCCGCGAGCACGCCGCGCGACGTCGACGCGATGACGTTGTCGATCACGCCGCCGAACAGCCGACGGATGTCGTCCGCGGTCCCGCCCTGGGCACCGAGGCCGGGGACCAGCAGCGGGCCGTTGATCGCGAGGTCCTCGTCCGCCTCCCCGATCGTGGCACCCACGACGGCGCCGTAGGCGCCCATCGGCGACGCACCGGCGTTGAGCTCGGCGAGCTGCCTCAGGATGCCGCCCGCCACGGTCTCGTCGGCCGGTCCGCCCGCCGCCGGCGGACGCAGGGCGTGCTGCACCTCGGGCCCCTCCGGGTTGGAGGTCAGGGCGAGCACGAACACGCCGGCGTCGTTCTTCTCGGCCACCTCGAAGAACGGGGTGAGCGAGCCGAAGCCGAGGTACGGGCTGACGGTGACCGCGTCGGCGGCCATCGGGGCGTCGTCGTCGAGGTACGCGTCGGCGTACGCCTGGGCGGTCGAGCCGATGTCCCCACGCTTGACGTCCAGGACGACGAGCGAGCCGGTGTGCCGCAGGTCCTCGATCGTCCGTTCCAGCACGACCACTCCCCTGGCGCCGAAGCGCTCGAAGAACGCCGACTGCGGCTTGACGAACGCGACGTGGCCGGCGAACGCCTCGACGCAGGTGCTGGCGAACCGGTCGAGTCCCTCGACCGAGTCCGGCAGGCCCCACTGCTCGAGCAGCGCGGCGTGCGGGTCGATGCCAACGCACGCGGGACCGTACGCCTGCATCGCCACCCGGGCGCGCGACCCGAAGCTCATGCCCCCTCCCCCGTGGCCCTGACGTTCTGACCCGACACGCCGGGCGTGTCCCGCAGGAACGTCAGGCTCAGCGGGGACGTGCGGATCATGAGCGGGCCTCGGTGACGCGGCGTCCCCACTCCTGCAGCGACGTGACGCCGATGCTGCCGCCGATGAGCGCCTCGATGCCCTGCACCGCCGCGGCCAGCCCCTGCACCGTCGTGATGCACGGGATGCCCTCGGCGACCGCCGCGGTGCGGATCTCGTAGCCGTCGATGCGCGGGCTGCCACCGGTCGTGACGCCGTGCGGGGTGTTGATGATCAGCTGCACGTCCTGGTCGTGGATCTTCTCCACGATCGTGCTGCGCGACTGACCCTCCAGCGGCTCCTCGCTGAGCTTGCGGATCACGGTCGCCTGCACGCCGTTGCGGGCCAGGACCACCGCGGTGCCGCTGGTCGCCAGGATCTCGAAGCCGAGGTCGGCGAGCCGCTTGACCGGGAAGATCATGTGCCGCTTGTCGCGGTTGGCGACCGACACGAAGACCTTGCCCGACGTGGGCAGGCCGTTCTGGGCGCCGGCCTGGGCCTTGGCGAACGCCTGGCCGAAGCCCGCGTCGAAGCCCATGACCTCACCCGTCGAGCGCATCTCGGGGCCGAGCAGCGTGTCGACGTACCGGCCCTCGTAGGTCCGGAAGCGGTTGAACGGCATGACCGCCTCCTTGACCGCGATCGGCGCGTTGTCGGGCAGCCGCCCGCCGTCACCGGTCGCGGGCAGGACCCCGGCGGCGCGCAGGTCGGCGATCGACTCCCCCAGCATCAAACGGGCGGCGGCCTTCGCGAGCGGCGTCGCGGTCGCCTTGGAGACGAACGGGACGGTGCGGGAGGCACGCGGGTTGGCCTCGATGACGTAGAGGATGTCCGAGGACAGCGCGAACTGGATGTTGATCAGCCCCCGCACCCCCACGCCCTTGGCGATCGCCTCGGTGGACTCGCGGATGCGCTGGATCTCAAGGTCGCCCAGCGTGATGGGCGGCAGCGCGCAGGCCGAGTCGCCCGAGTGCACGCCGGCCTCCTCGATGTGCTCCATGACGCCGCCGAGGAACAGCTCGGTGCCGTCGTACAGCGCGTCGACGTCGATCTCGATCGAGTCGTCCAGGAAACGGTCGACCAGCACAGGACGCTCCGGGGAGATCTCGGTCGCGCGGCCGATGTAGTCCTCGAGCGTGGCCTCGTCGTAGACGATCTCCATGCCGCGGCCGCCCAGGACGTACGACGGACGCACGAGCACGGGGTAGCCGATCTCGTCGGCGATGTCCTTGGCCTCGGCGAACGTCGTGGCCATGCCGTGCTTGGGCGCCGGCAGGTTGGCCTCCTCGAGCACCTTGCCGAACGCTCCGCGCTCCTCGGCCAGGTCGATCGCGGCGGGCTGGGTGCCCACGATCGGGACGCCCGCGGCCTCCAGGCCGGCGGCGAGGCCGAGCGGCGTCTGCCCGCCGAGCTGCACGATGACTCCCGCGACGGGACCGGCCTGCTGCTCGGCGTTGACGATCTCCAGGACGTCCTCGAGCGTCAGCGGCTCGAAGTAGAGCCGGTCCGACGTGTCGTAGTCGGTCGAGACGGTCTCGGGGTTGCAGTTGACCATGATCGTCTCGTAGCCGACCTCGGACAGCGCGAGCGCCGCGTGCACGCACGAGTAGTCGAACTCGATGCCCTGGCCGATCCGGTTGGGGCCGCTGCCGAGGATCAGCACCGCGGGCTTGGTGCGCGGCTCGACCTCGGTCTCCTCGTCGTACGAGGAGTAGTGGTACGGCGTCCGGGCCGCGAACTCCGCGGCGCAGGTGTCGACCGTCTTGTAGACCGGGCGGACACCGAGCGCGTGGCGCACACCCCGCACGACGTCCTCGCGCATCTCGCGCAGCCCGGCGATCTGGGCGTCGGACAGGCCGTGGCGCTTGGCGCGGCGCAGCAGCGCCGGGTTGAGCTCGGCGGAGTCGCGCACCTCGGTGGCCACCTCGTGGATCAGGAACAGCTGGTCCACGAACCACGGGTCGATGCTGGTGGCGTCGTGCACCTCCTGCGGTGTCGCGCCGGCGCGGATCGCGTCCATGACGAGCGTGATCCGGCCGTCGTGCGGACGCGCGATCGCGGCGAGCAGCTCGTCCTTGTCGCCGATCTCGCCGCTCCAGTCGAAGCCGGCTCCCGCGCGGTCGAGCGAGCGCATCGCCTTGCCGAGCGCCTCGGTGAAGTTGCGGCCGATCGCCATCGCCTCGCCGACCGACTTCATGTGGGTCGTCAGCGTGGAGTCGGCGTTCGGGAACTTCTCGAACGCGAACCGGGGCACCTTGACCACGACGTAGTCGAGCGTGGGCTCGAACGACGCGGGGGTCACGGCGGTGATGTCGTTGCGGATCTCGTCGAGCGTGTAGCCGATCGCGACCTTGGCGGCGATCTTGGCGATCGGGAAGCCGGTCGCCTTCGACGCCAGCGCGGACGACCGCGAGACGCGCGGGTTCATCTCGATGACCACGATGCGGCCGTCGGCGGGATTGACCGCGAACTGGATGTTGCAGCCGCCGGTCTCGACGCCGACCTCGCGGATGATGCCGATCGAGATGTCCCGAAGCCGCTGGTACTCGACGTCGGTCAGCGTCATCGCGGGCGCCACGGTGATGGAGTCGCCCGTGTGGACGCCCATGGGGTCGAAGTTCTCGATCGAGCAGACGATCACGACGTTGTCGGCCGTGTCACGCATGACCTCGAGCTCGTACTCCTTCCAGCCGAGGATCGACTCCTCCAGGAGCACCTCGGTGGTCGGGCTCAGGGCGAGGCCCGATCCGGCGATGCGGTGCAGGTCGGACTCGTCGTACGCCAGGCCGCTGCCCGAGCCGCCCATCGTGAACGACGGACGGACGACCACGGGGTAGCCGCCGAGGCCCTCCACGCCGTCCAGGCACTCCTGCATCGTGTGGCAGATGACCGAGTTGGCCGACTCCGCGCCCCACTCGGGCGGGAGGGTCGCGACGACCTCCTTGAAGGACTCGCGGTTCTCGCCCTTCTCGATCGCCGCGATCGACGCGCCGATGAGCTCGACGCCGTACTTCTCGAGGATGCCGAGCTGGTCCAGCTGGATCGCGGCGTTGAGGGCCGTCTGGCCACCCAGGGTCGCGAGCAGGGCGTCGGGCCGCTCGAGGGCGATGACCTTCTCGAGGTACTCCGGCGTGATCGGCTCGACGTACGTCGCGTCCGCGAACTCGGGGTCCGTCATGATCGTCGCGGGGTTGGAGTTCACCAGGATGACCCGGATGCCCTCCTCGCGCAGGACGCGGCAGGCCTGGGTGCCGGAGTAGTCGAACTCCGCCGCCTGTCCGATGACGATGGGTCCTGAGCCGATGACGAGGATCGACTCGATGTCAGTGCGCCTTGGCATCAGGCATCCACCTTCGCTGCGTTCATGAGGTCGACGAACCGGTCGAACAGGTAGGCCGCGTCGTGCGGACCGGCTCCTGCCTCCGGGTGGTACTGGACGCTGAACGCCGGGGCGTCCAGCAGGGCGAGACCCTCGACGACCTGGTCGTTGAGGCCGACGTGGGTCACGCGGGCCGGGCCGTACGGCGTGTCGAACGAGCCGTCCAGCGGCGCGTCGACGGCGAAGCCGTGGTTGTGGCTCGTGATCTCCACCCGTCCGGTGGTCAGGTCCTGGACCGGCTGGTTGATGCCGCGGTGGCCGTACTTGAGCTTGTACGTGCCCAGGCCGAGCGCGCGGCCGAACATCTGGTTGCCGAAGCAGATGCCGAAGAACGGCACCCGCCGCTCGAGCACCTGCTGCAGCAGGCCCACGACGTCGCCGGCGGCCGCCGGGTCGCCGGGGCCGTTGGACATGAACACGCCGTCCGGCGAGACCGCCAGGACGTCGTCGATCGTGGAGTGCGCCGGCAGGACGTGCACCTCGACCCCGCGCTCGGACATGCGCCGCGGCGTCATCCCCTTGATGCCCAGGTCGATCGCGGCGACGGTGAACCGCTTCTCCCCCACGGCCGGGACGACGTACGTCTCGGTCGTGGAGACCTCGCCGGCGAGGTTCGCCCCGGCCATGCTCGGCGCGGACCGGACGGCGTCCAGGAGGGCGTCGACGTCGGTCGAGACCGAGCTGATGCCCGCGCGCATCGCGCCGCGCTCACGCAGGTGACGGGTCAGCGCACGGGTGTCGACGCCGCTGATTCCGACGACGCCCTGGCGGTCGAGCTCGTCCGCGAGCGGGTGCGTCGAGCGCCAGTTGCTCGGCACCCGGGCGGGATCGCGCACGACGTAGCCGGCGACCCAGATCTTGGACGACTCGTGGTCCTCGCGGTTGACGCCGGTGTTGCCGATGTGCGGAGCGGTCATCGCCACGATCTGGCGGCGGTACGACGGGTCGGTCAGCGTCTCCTGGTAGCCGGTCATGCCGGTGTTGAACACGATCTCACCGATCGTCTCACCGACGGCGCCGTACGCCTCGCCGCGGAACACGCGGCCGTCCTCGAGCACGAGGATCGCCTCGGTCGTCATGAAGTCACACCTTTCACGAGTGCACGGTCCTGGACGGTCGGTCGGCCACGCAGGAACGTGGCGACGACCTCGCCCGGCAGGGTCAGGCCGGCGTAGGGGTTGTTGCGGGACAGCGACGCGGTGTCGCGGGGGTCGATGGTGCGCGACGCGTCGGGGTCGACGAGCACCAGGTTCGCGGGCTCACCCACGGCGAGCGGGCGGCCCTGGTTGGTGACCCGGCCGATCTCGGCGGGCTTGGTCGACATCGCGGTCGCGACCTGCGCCCAGGTCAGGCGGCCCGTGTCGACCATCGTCTGCTGGACGACCGACAGCGCGGTCTCCAGGCCGAGCATGCCGAAGGCCGCCGCGGACCACTCGCACTCCTTGTCCTCCATGGGGTGCGGGGCGTGGTCGGTCGCGACGATGTCGATCGTGCCGTCGGCCAGGCCCTCACGGACCGCCTCGACGTCGTCGTTGGAGCGCAGCGGCGGGTTGACCTTGTAGATCGGGTCGTAGCTGCGGACGAGGTCGTCGCTCAGCAGCAGGTGGTGCGGCGTGACCTCGGCGGTGACGTCGATGCCCCGGCTCTTGGCCCAGCGGACGATCTCGACCGATCCGCGCGTCGAGAGGTGGCACACGTGCAGGCGGGAGCCGACGTGCTCGGCCAGCAGCACGTCGCGGGCGATGATCGCCTCCTCCGCCACGGCGGGCCAGCCGGTGAGGCCGAGCTCGCCGGACAGCGGTCCCTCGTTCATCTGCGCGCCCTCGGTGAGGCGCGGCTCCTGTGCGTGCTGGGCGACGACACCGTCGAACGCCTTGACGTACTCGAGCGCGCGCCGCATGACGACCGCGTCGGAGACGCACTTGCCGTCATCGGAGAACACCCGGACGCCGGCAGCGGAGTCCGCCATGGCACCGAGCTCGGCGAGCTGCGTGCCCTGCAGGCCGACCGTGACCGCGCCGACGGGCTGCACGTCGCAGTACCCGCCCTCACGGCCCAGGCGCCAGACCTGCTCGACGACGCCGGCGGTGTCGGCGACGGGCTCGGTGTTGGCCATCGCGTGGACGCACGTGAAGCCGCCCCGGGCGGCCGCCTGCGAACCGGTCAGGACCGTCTCGGCGTCCTCGCGGCCCGGCTCGCGGACGTGGGTGTGCAGGTCGACGAGTCCCGGCAGGGCCACGAGGCCCGTGCCGTCGATCTCGACGTCGCCGGTCGCCCCGGCGCCGATCGTGCTGATGACCCCGTCCTCGAACGCGATGTCGGTGGGATCCCCGCCCAGGAGCCTGGCCTGGCGGATGACGTACGAGGAGGTCATGCACGTTCCTTGTCGCTGGAGAGTTCGTCGGTGCTGGTGTCGTCGGCCGCGCCGCCCAGCAGGAGGTAGAGGACGGCCATGCGGACCGCGACGCCGTTGGTGACCTGCTCGACGATCACCGACCGGTCGTTGTCGGCCACGTCGGCGGTGATCTCCATGCCCCGGTTCATCGGGCCGGGGTGCATCACGATCGCGTGGTCGGGGAGCCGGTTGAGGCGTGCGGTGTCGAGCCCGTAGCGGCGCGAGTACTCGCGGGCGCTCGGGAAGTACGACGCGTTCATCCGCTCGGCCTGGACCCGCAGCATCATGACCGCGTCGGCGTCCTCGAGCGAGGAGTCGAGGTCGTACGACGTGGTGACCGGCCAGTGGCCGACGCCCACGGGCAGCAGGGTCGGCGGGGCAACGATCGTCACGTTGGCGCCCAGCGTCTTGAGCAGCAGGACGTTGGAGCGCACGACCCGGCTGTGCAGGACGTCGCCGACGATCGTGACGTTCTTGCCCTTGAGGCTGCCGTCGCCGTCCTTCGCGAGGTGGCGGCGCATCGTGAACGCGTCGAGCAGCGCCTGGGTGGGGTGCTCGTGGGTGCCGTCGCCCGCGTTGATGACCGCGCCCTTGGTCCAGCGGGCCTGGGCCAGCCGGTGCGGCGCACCGGACGAGGGATGACGGATGATCACCGCGTCGGCGCCCATGGCCTGCAGCGTCAGGGCGGTGTCCTTGAGGCTCTCGCCCTTCGACACGCTCGAGCCCTTGGCCGAGAAGTTGATGACGTCCGCGCTGAGCCGCTTCGCGGCGGCCTCGAACGAGATGCGCGTCCGGGTCGAGTCCTCGAAGAACAGGTTGACCACGGTGCGCCCCCGCAGCGTGGGCAGTTTCTTGATCGGCCGGCTCGCGACCCCGAGGAGCTCCTCGGCGGTGTCGAGGACCTGGATCGCGTCGGCCCGGTCGAGGTCGCCGGCGCTCAGGAGGTTCTTGATCATGCGCCACCCCCCGCGGCAGCACGCCCTGGATCGACACGGCGTCGAGGTCGTCGGTCTCGGCCAGCGAGACCTTGACCCGCTCCACGAGCGAGGTCGGCAGGTTCTTGCCGACGAAGTCCGCCCGGATGGGCAGCTCGCGGTGGCCGCGGTCGATCAGCACCGCGAGCTGCACGGCCTTGGGCCGGCCCAGCTCGGTCAGGGCGTCCAGCGCGGCGCGGATCGTCCGGCCGGAGAACAGCACGTCGTCGATCAGCACGACGACCTTGCCGTCGATGTCGTCCGGGATCTCGGTGTGCTCCAGGGCCCGGGCGGGCTTCATGCGCAGGTCGTCGCGGTACATCGTCACGTCGAGGGCGCCGGCGGTGATCTCACGACCCTCGACCTCGGACATCCGGGACGCGATCCGCCGCGCCAGGTGGACGCCGCGGGTCGGGATGCCCAGCAGGACGAGACCGGCGGAGTCGCGGTTGCGCTCGAGGATCTCGTGGGTGATGCGGGTCAGGGCCCGGGAGATGTCCTGGTCGTCCAGGACCGTCCGGGCGGCTGCTGCCGCGGGGGGTTCGTGCAGCGTGTCAGCACGTGCTGCGTCATCGGACGCACTCATGTCTGACCTCCTTCTCCGCCTCTCGGGACGGCCGTTAAAGGATGTCGATGGAACGTCGTCACACTATCAGCGCGCGACCGTCCCCCCGGACGCGGCTCGGCGGCCCCCACGATCCCGGCGCAAAGCGCCCGGCGAGCCCCCGGTGCGGACGAACGATGAGGGTTTGCGGCAGCTCCAGCCACCGCAAACCCTCATCGTGGGTCCCCCGGAGGGGACGGGACGCGCGTGCCGGGTCAGAACCGGGCGGGTCGCCAGTAGTTGGGCAGGACGTACTTGACGAAGACCGGCAGGCACTCAACGAAGTAGCGGCGGAACAACCGGTTCGGCTCCTGCAGGAGGCGGTAGAACCACTCGAGCTTCATCGCGCGGATCCACCCGGGTGCCATCGTGGCGTGGCCCGCGGCCATGTTGACCGCGCCGCCCACGTTGATCACGACGCCGTCGAAGCCCGCCTTGCGGACCTCCTCGCCGATCATGTCGCCGAACGGCGGGGTGACCGCCACGATCAGCAGGTCGACGTCGTACTTCTGCAGCTTCTTGGCCACCCGCTTGGCCTTCCAGTCACGGCGGTTGCCGTGGTCCCGGAAGACGACGTGCAGGCCCGAGTCGTGCAGCTGGCCACGGAAGTCGTCACCCACGTGCCGGTCGGCGCCGAGGATCGCCGCCTTCTTGCCGTGGAACTGGCGTCCGGCCAGCATCCGCTCGATGAACTCCGAGCCGGTGACCCGTTCGGGGTCGATGCCGCGCGAGCGCATGAGCGACACGATCGGCCAGCCGTCGGCCGTGATGTAGTCGGCTCGCTCGATCGTGCGGGCGAACTCGGCGGACTTGGCCGCCAGCGCCAGGTGGTGCAGGTTGACGGTCTGGATCCGCTTGGGCTCCCGGTCCAGCACCGCCGCGTCGAAGTCGTCGTCGTTCAGGATGCACTTCTCGGCCATCAGGTCGATCAGCTCGTCGGTGATCACGTGCGTTCCCCTATTTCTCCCCTGTCGAGACCTCACGGCCTCACAGGTGAAGAGAACGCATCCCCCGTTTCATGACGCGATCCCATGAGACGGGGAACCGAGGCGGGACGTCAGCCGATCAGCGTGGGCTTCAGCTCCACGATCCGGCTGAGCAGGCCGTTGACGAACGACGGCGACTCGTCGGTGGACAGGTCGCTGGCGAGGTTGACCGCCTCGCTGACGGCGACCGCGTCGGGGACGTCGTCGACGTACAGGATCTCGTACGCGCCGATGCGCAGCAGGTTGCGGTCCACGGCCGGCATGCGGTCGAGGGTCCAGTCCTTCGCGTTGTCGGCGATGATCTCGTCGAGCCGCTCGCGGTGCGCGATGACGCCCTCGATGAGGGCGACGGCGTACTCGTTGACCGGGTACTCGGCGTCACCGACCCGCTCGGCCAGGGTGCCGCCGGTCGGGAGGTTCTGCGCCTCGGACTCGAAGAGGATGTCGAGGGCGCGCTTGCGGGATTTCGTCCGTGCAGACATCAGGCCTTCACGCGACCGAGATAGCTGGCGTCGCGGGTGTCGACCTTGATCTTCTCGCCCGTGACGATGAACAGCGGGACCTGGATCTCCTTGCCGGTCTCGAGCGTCGCGGGCTTCGTGCCGCCGCTGGACCGGTCGCCCTGCAGACCCGGATCGGTGTGCTGGACGACGAGCTCGACGGACGCCGGCAGCTCGACGAACAGGACGCGTCCCTCGTTCGTCGCGACGACGGCTTCCTGGTTCTCCAGGAGGAAGCCCGTCGTGTCACCCATGACCTCGGGCGAGACCTCGGTCTGCTCGAACGTCGTGGTGTCCATGAACACGTAGCTCGTGCCGTCGTTGTAGAGGTACTGCATCGTGCGCTTGTCGACGGTCGCGGTCTCGACCTTGGTGCCGGCGTTGAACGTCTTGTCGACGACCTTGCCCGACTCGACGTTCTTCATCTTGGTCCGGACGAAGGCCGGGCCCTTGCCGGGCTTGACGTGCTGGAACTCGACGATGGACCACAGCTGTCCGTCGATGTTGAGCACCATGCCGTTCTTCAGGTCGTTCGTGGTGGCCATCAGCCAATCTCCAGGAGGTCTTTGGTCATCGTGGTGAGCACCTCGGGGGCACCCGCGGTCACGAGGACGGTGTCTTCGATACGCACTCCCCCACGGCCGGGCACGTAGATGCCCGGCTCCATCGTGAGGACGGTGCGACTGGTCAGTTTACCTGTGTGCGAACCCGACACGAACGGGTCCTCGTGGATCTCGAGGCCGACGCCGTGTCCGAGCCCCGTCGTGAAGGCGTGGAGCCATCCTGCGGCCTCCAACGAGCCCCGCGCCGCGGCGTCGGACGCGGACACGTCGACACCGTCACGCAGCAGCTCCAGGCCGGCCGCCTGGGACTCGCGGACCGCTGCGTAGACCTCGCGCTGCCAGTCGTCCGCCCGGCCCAGGACGACCGTGCGGGTGCAGTCGGCGTGGTAGCCGTCGACACGCGCGCCGAAGTCGGCCTTGAGCAGGTCGCCCGTCGCCAGGACGCGGTCGGTGGGGCTGTGGTGCGGTATCGCGGTGTGGGGGCCGGAGGCGAGGATCGTGTCGAAGCCGATCGCCTCGGCGCCGAGGTCGAGCATCGCGTTCTCGAGGTCGCGGGCGACCTGGCGCTCGGTGCGCCCGACGAGCGGGCCGGCCAGCACCTGCTCGAGGGCGCGCGTCGAGATGTCGCACGCGCTGCGCAGCGCCTCCACCTCGACGTCGTCCTTGACCTCGCGCAACGACTCCACGACCCGCCCGCCGCTGCGCAGCGTCGTGGTCGGCAGCAGCTCGGCCAGCCGGGCGTGGGCGTCGACGCTCAGCGTGTGCGACTCGATGCCGTACGTGCCCTCGGCCGTCCGCTCGGCCATGCCGCCGAGCAGGTCGCGGGTGATGACGTGCTCGAGGTCGGGCAGCTCGTCGGCGGCCTGGTCCCGGTAGCGGCCGTCGGTCAGGAACACCGCGTCGCCGTGCGTGGGCACGAACAGGGCGCCGTTGGAGCCGGTGAACCCGGTCAGGTAGCGGACGTTGACCAACGTGGTCACGAACAGGCCCGCGAGGTCGCGGTCGGCGAGCTCGTGCACCAGGCGCGTGCGGCGTGCGGCCGTGCTCACGAGATCGCCCGGTAGGAGTCCAGCAGCACCGACTCGTCGGGCCCCGCGAGGATGGCCGGCTCCTCCAGCCCCTCGAGCACCACGAAGCGCAGCTGGTCGCCGCGGGTCTTCTTGTCCAGGCGCATCGAGGCCAGCAGCGGCTCCCAGGTGCCCGGGCGGTACGCCGTGGGCAGGCCGATGATCTCGAGGACCGATCGGTGACGATCCAGCAGGTGCTTGTCGATCGAGCCGGTGCGGTGGGCGAGCTCGGCGACGAACACCATGCCGATCGCGATGGCCTCGCCGTGCCGGATCCGGTAGCCCTCGAACCGCTCGATCGCGTGACCGAGCGTGTGGCCGTAGTTGAGGGCCTCGCGACCGATCGATCCGTCGGCCCCGGTCTCGTGCAGGTCGGTGGCCACGGTGCGGGCCTTGACCGCGATCCCCTTGGTGATCAGCTCGGCGACGATCGAGGAGCCCGGGTCGGCGATGGTCTCGGGCGCCGCCTCGATGAGCTCGAGGATCGACCGGTCGGCGATGAACCCGCACTTGGCGACCTCGGCCAGCCCGCTGCGCATCTCGGCGGGCGGCAGGGTCTGCAGGACGTCCAGGTCGCACAGCACGCCGACCGGCTCGTGGAACGCGCCGACGAGGTTCTTGCCCTGCGCGGTGTTGATGCCGGTCTTGCCGCCGACGGCGGCGTCGACCATGCCCAGCACCGTGGTCGGGACGTTGACGAAGCGGACGCCACGCAACCAGCTCGCGGCGACGAAGCCGGCCAGGTCGGTGGTCGCTCCCCCGCCGAGGCCCACGATGACGTCCGAGCGGGTGAACCCGCTCTCGCCCAGCACCTTCCAGCAGAAGGTGAGGACGTCGGCGGTCTTGGCCTGCTCGCTGTCGGGCACCTCGATCAGGTGGACGTCGAGCTGATCGGCCACGAGCGGCCGGCGCAGGATCTCCGCCTGGTGGCGCATCGAGGGCGCGTGGATGATCGCGACCCGGAGCACGTCCTCGCCCACCAGCCCGCGCAGCTGGTCCTGGACGCCGTTGCCGATCACCACGTCGTACGGGTGCGCGGTCGGGACCGTCAGGCGCGTGGTCATCGGTCCTCCTCGACGAGGCGCAGGACCTGGTCGACGACCTGCGACGGAGCCAGGTCGTCGGTCACGATCGTGAAGCGGGCGACCTCGTCGTAGAGCGGGCGGCGGCGGTCCATGAGGCCCTTCATCTGGGAGCGTACGTTGCCGAGCAGGAGCGGGCGGTTGCCGTTCATGCCGACCCGGGAGACGCCGGCGGCGAGGCCGACGTCGAGGAACACGACCCGGTGGCCCGCCAGCAGCGCACGGGTGGCGTCGCTCAGGACGGCTCCGCCGCCGAGGGCCAGGACGCCGTCGTGCTCGGCGAGCGCCGTCGCGACGGCCTCCTCCTCCAGCGCGCGGAAGTGGGCCTCGCCGTGGTCGATGAAGATCTCCGAGACGGGGACGCCGGCGCGGGCCTCGACGTCGGCGTCGGTGTCCCGGAACGCCAGTCCCAGCCGGGCGGCCAGGTCCTCGGCGACGGTGGACTTGCCCGCACCGGGCGGGCCGACCAGGACGACGACGGGGCTCAACGGAGCCTCAGGTTGGCGAGGTAACCCTCGACGTTGCGTCGGGTCTCCTCGACCGAGTCACCGCCGAACTTCTCCACGACGGCATCGGCGACGACGAGCGCCACCATCGCCTCGGCCACGATGCCGGCGGCCGGCACCGCGCACACGTCGGAGCGCTGGTGGTGGGCGCGTGCCTCCTCACCGGTCTCGACGTCGATCGTGCGGAGCGCCCGCGGGACCGTGGCGATGGGCTTCATCGCGGCCCGGACGCGCAGCAGCTCGCCGGTGGTCATGCCGCCCTCGGTGCCACCGGCACGGCCGGAGAGCCGGCGGATGCCGTCGTCGGTCGGGACGATCTCGTCGTGGGCGAGCGAGCCGCGGGTGCGGGCGAGCTCGAAGCCGTCGCCGATCTCCACGCCCTTGATCGCCTGGATGCCCATGAGGGCCTGGGCCAGGCGGCCGTCGAGACGCTTGTCCCAGTGCGTGTACGTGCCGAGTCCCGGCGGCAGCCCCTCGACCACGACCTCGACGACACCACCGAGGGTGTCGCCCTCCTTGTGGGCGAGATCGATCTCGGCGACCATCGCGGCGCTCGCGTCGGGGTCGAAGCAGCGCACCGGGTCGGCGTCGAGCGCCTCCACGTCGGCGTGGGACGGGATGACGCCGGCAGGCGCGCGCACCGTGCCGAGCTCGACGACGTGCGAGACGATCGTCGCCCCGGTCGTCTGCTGGATGAACTGGGCGGCGATCTCGCCGAGCGCGACCCGAGCGGCGGTCTCGCGGGCGCTCGCGCGCTCCAGGACCGGACGGGCCTCCTCGAAGCCGTACTTCTGCATGCCGGCGAGGTCGGCGTGACCGGGACGCGGCCGGGTCAGCGGCGCGTTGCGCTTGAGCCCGTCGAGCACCTCGGCGTCGACCGGGTCCGCGGACATGACCTGCTCCCACTTGGGCCACTCGCTGTTGCCGATGCGCAGCGCGATCGGGCTGCCCATCGTGATGCCGTGGCGCAGGCCGCCGACGATCTCGAGCTCGTCCTGCTCGAACGCCATGCGCGCACCGCGGCCGTAGCCGAGTCGGCGGCGGGCCAGTGCGGCCTGGATCTCCTTGCTGGTCACCTGCACCCCGGCCGGGAGTCCTTCCAGGACGGCGACAAGCGCAGGGCCATGGGACTCACCAGCGGTCAACCAACGAAGCATGAGACAGATTCTCCCACGCCGGGTGCACTGCCCCGGACCGGTGTCGTGCCCCGGACGGTCAGGTCGCGTAGACGAGCGGGCCCCAGGCCGCGCCGATGACGGCGCCCACGACCATGTAGGGCCCGAACGCGTACCCACCGGGGTCGACCAGCCGGAGGCGGGACAGCACGACCCCGAGCACGGCGCCCAGGACGAACCCCGCGTAGATGCCGACGAGGACCTCGCTGGTGCCCAGCGCCCCGAGCGCGAGCGCGAGCGCGCCCGACAGCCGGACGTCGCCGTAGCCGAACGCGCCGCCGAAGAACCGGCCGGCGACCCAGTGCAGCACCCGGAAGATCACGTAGACCACCACGTTCGCCACGATCGCGTCCACCAGGACGTGGGGATCGCGCAGCAGCAACGCACCCAGGCCCACGAGCAGCAGCGTGCCCAGGTAGAGCGGCGACACGACGGCGAACGGGAGCAGGCGGGTGTGCCAGTCGATGTACGCGAGCCACGCGCCGACGCCGGCCACCAGCACCCAGACCGGCACCAGCTCGGGATCCTCGATCCGCCACGCCACGACACCGGCCATCGCACCGGCGGCCACGGCCAGGCCCACGCTCACCAGGCGGACCTCGGCCAGCACGGTGTACGGGATCTTGCCGTCCCCGGGCCCGACGGGCTCGGGGATGCGCCGCATCACCCGGGGCCCGGCCGCGCCGATGAGGGCAGCGAGGACGACGGCGATGGCGACGGTCACGCCACGAACCCTAGCGAGGTGACAGGGCAGACAGGGCGGCGTCGCGCAGCAGCTGTGGAGAGACGGTCGAGCCGGTCATCAGCTCGACCTGGAGGGCCGCCTGGTGGGCCAGCAGATCGATCCCGGAGACCACCGGCGTTCCGGCCTCGTGCGCGGCACGGACGAGGTTCGTCGGCCACGGGTCGTACACGACGTCGAACACCGCACGCGAGGAGTCGACCAGCTCGTAGGAGCGGGAGCCGATGACCTGGTCGGGCACCGTCGACACCAGCAGGTCGACCTTCGCGATCAGCGGCTCGTCGATGCTGCGGACGCGGACCTGGATGCCCCGTCCCCGGGCGACCTCGACCGCGTCGGCGGCACGGGCCTCGTCGCGCACGACGAACGAGAGCTCCTCCACGCCCAGCCGCACCAGCGTCAGCGCGATGGACGCGGCGGTCGCGCCACCGCCCAGGATGCGGGCGCTGCGGGGCGGCGCGATGCCGGCCTGCGCGATCGCCGCGGCGGCGCCGGGGACGTCGGTGTTGTACGCCGAGAGGACGCCGTCGTCGACGACCAGCGTGTTGGCCACGCCCAGGGCGTCCACGACGCCGTCGTGCTGCTGCGCGGCCGCCGCTGCCTCGCGCTTGAGCGGGGCCGTGACGGACAGGCCGCGCACGTCGTCGCCGAGCGCTCCCACGAACGCCCCGAGCTCGCCCTCGCGGACCTCGACGGCCTCGTACGTCCAGTCCAGGCCGAGCTCGGCGTACGCCGCCCGGTGCATGACCGGCGACAACGAGTGGTCGATCGGCGAGCCGATGACAGCGCAGATCATCCGCAGACCCCTTCCGGTGCCGTCTTGCAGTACTCCTGGAGCTGGGCGACCGCCTTGTTGTGCTCGCCGAGCGTGTCCGAGAAGACCGTCTTGCCGGTCTCGAGGTTGACCGCGACGAAGAACAGCCACGAGCCCTCGGCCGGGTTGAGCGCGGCCTCGATCGTCTTCTCCCCCGGCGACCCGATCGGCCCGGGCGGCAGGCCGGCGTTCTGGTACGTGTTGTACTTCGACGGGTCTGCTCGCTCCTCGGGCGTCGTGAACACGTCGCCCTCGCGCTTGCTGACGTACGACACGGTCGAGTCCAGCTGCAGCGGCATGCCCTGCTCGATGCGGTTGTACAGGACGCGGGCGACCTTGGCGTAGTCCTCGTCGTTGTTCGCCTCGTACTCCAGGATGCTGGCGACCGTCAGCACCTGCTCACCGGTGAGCCCCAGCGCCCTGGCGCGGGTGCCGATGTCGAGCGACTTGGCCACGTCGAGCGTCTTGCTGACCATCTGCCGCAGCAGGTCGGTCGCGGACGTGCCCGGCGGGATCTCGTACGTCGCGGGGAACAGGTAGCCCTCGGGGTTGAGGTTCGCGACGTCCGGCAGGCCCAACGTCTCGGGCTTGTCGAGCGCGGCCAGCATGTCCTTCTCCTTGATCTCGCTGTTCTGGGAGATCAGCTTGACGATCTGGCCGACCCGCGCGCCTTCGGGGATCGTCACCTTGCCCTCGACCCGGTTGCCCTTGTCGATCAGCGCGACCAGCGCGCTCTCGGCGGACATCTTCTTGTGCAGCGAGAAGTAGCCGGCCTGCACCGCCTGGAAGCGGGAGTCCTTGATCGCCAGCTGGTAGAACGCCTCCGCGCTCTTGACCACGCCGGCGTCCTTGAGGATGGTGGCGATCTGCTGACCGCCGGCGCCCGACGGGATCTGCACCGTGACCTTGCCCGTGCCCTGGCCCACGTAGTCCTCGGGACCGCTCATCATGTCCGAGACCTTCTGGTAGCCCAGCCACGCGCCGAACACGATCGCGAGGACGACCACGAGGGCCACGAGCCGGCGACCCCAAGGCTTGCGGGGAGGCGTCTCGGCCCGTCGGCGGCCGGGGCCGGCCGACTGCTCGACCGGCTCGGGTTCCTCCGGGTGCCCGCCCGTCATCAGTTCCAGTCCACTGTCACTCATACGTCTGCCGTCCCTCACATGCTCTCGCCCGGTGCAGAGCCACGGGTCCGTTCAGAGTCCAATGCCGTTTGGAGGATCACCGTAGCGGCAGCTTGGTCGATGATGCCTCGCGTGGTGCGCGAGGAACGCCCGCCCTGTC
Source organism: Aeromicrobium chenweiae (assembly GCF_003065605.1). Taxonomy (GTDB): domain Bacteria; phylum Actinomycetota; class Actinomycetes; order Propionibacteriales; family Nocardioidaceae; genus Aeromicrobium; species Aeromicrobium chenweiae. Next base: position 2,124,999 of record NZ_CP026952.1, read on the forward strand.
GCAACAGGCTGTGCGCGCTCGACGTGGTCATGCGCTCGTCGAACAGCCGGATCGGGACCGGTGCGATCGCGGGCAGCAGGTCGGCGCAGAACGCCCGCACCTTCACCGCGGCCGGCCCCTCGCGCCCCGAGAGCCCCATGGGCAGGCCCACGACGCACTCGAGCACGTCGAGCTCGGTGACCAGCTCGGCGATGCGCGGGATCGCGCCCGGACCGGCCGGTACGGTCTCGACGGGCGTCGCCAGGATGCCGTCGGGATCGCTCACGGCGATGCCGATCCGGACATCGCCCACGTCGACCCCGAGCCGCCTCCCCCGCCGCATCAGGCGAGCGCCGCCTCGACGGCCGCGAGGGCCGCCGGGATGCCGGTCACGTCGGACCCGCCGCCCTGCGCGACGTCCGCCTTGCCGCCGCCCTTGCCGCCGATCTGCTGACCCACGACCTTGATGAGGTCGTTGGCCGACAGGCCACGGTCCTGGGCACCCTGGTTGAGGGCGACGACGGCAGCGGGCTTGTCGCCCGCGTCGCCGATCACGACGACCACGGCAGGACGGTCCGCGAGGCGCTTGCGGATGTCGAGCGCGATCGTGCGCACGTCTCCCCCGCCGGCGCCGGCAGCGTGGTGGCCGACGTACGCGACGCCGCCCACGTCCTTGGCGCCCTGCGCGATGTCGCCCGCGGCGCCCATCAGCTGGGCGGCCTTGATCTTCTCGGCCGCCTTCTCGGACGCCTTGAGCCGCTCCATCAGGTCCTGGACGCGCCCGGGCACGTCCTCGGGCTGGGTCTTCAGGACGTCGGTCAGCTGGCGGACGAGGTCGCGCTCCTTGGCGAGGTACTGGAAGCCCTCGATGCCGGTGAGGGCCTCGACGCGGCGGTGGCCCGCGCCGACCGAGCCGTCGGAGGTGATGACGATCGTGCCGATCTGCGACGAGTGCTCGACGTGGGTGCCACCGCAGAGCTCGCGCGACCAGGGGCCGCCGATCTCCACGACGCGCACGTCCTCGCCGTACGTCTCACCGAACAGGGCGAGGGCTCCCCACGCCCGCGCCTCGGGCAGGGACATGATCTGGGCGGTCACCGGGAGGTCGGCCCGCAGGGCGCGGTTCGAGACCTCCTCGACGTCGTGGATCTGGCCGGGCGACAGCGGGCCGCTCCAGCCGTAGTCGAGGCGCAGGTAGCCCGGGCGGTTGTACGAGCCGGACTGCAGGGCCGTGGGGCCGAGCACCTCGCGCAGCGCGGCGTGCACGACGTGGGTGCCCGAGTGGGCCTGGCGGGCGCCGAGGCGCCACTCCGGGTCGACGGCCGCCTCCAGGGTGCGGTCGAGCGTCAGCTCTCCCTCGAGCACGCGGACCTGGTGCACGACGAGGCCGCGCACGGGACGCTGCACGTCGAGGACCTCGGCGCGTCCGCCGTCCCACACCAGGTGGCCGGCGTCGGCGTTCTGGCCACCGGACTCGGCGTAGAACGGGGTGCGGTCGAGGACGACCTCGCCGATCGTGCCGGCGCCGATCGCCGGGACGCTCGACCCGCCGCCGATGAGCGCGACGACGCGGGACTCCGTGGTCAGCGCGGTGTACGCCTGCCAGTCGGTCGGCCCGTTGGCGTCGAGCGCCGCACGGTAGACCGTGGTGTCCGCGTGGCTGCCCTTCTTCGCCTTGGCGTCGGCCTTGGCGCGCGAGCGCTGCTCGGCCATGAGCGACCGGAAGCCGTCCTCGTCGACGCTGAGGCCCTGCTCGGACGCCATCTCCAGCGTCAGGTCGATCGGGAAGCCGTACGTGTCGTGCAGCGCGAACGCCTGGTCGCCGGACAGGGACGTGCCGCCCTCGTCCTTGATCGCGACGGCCGCGCTCTCGAAGATCTGGGTGCCCTTGCCGAGGGTCTGGCGGAACGCGTGCTCCTCGGCGTACGCGATCTGCTCGATGCGGGGGAAGTCCGCCTCCAGCTCGGGGTAGGACGCCTTCATGCGCTCGAGGCTGACCGGGAGGAGCAGCGGCAGCGCCGGGTCCTCGAAGCCGAGCAGGCGCATCGAGCGGACCGCGCGGCGCAGCAGGCGGCGCAGGACGTAGCCGCGTGCCTCGTTGCCCGGCGTGACGCCGTCACCCATCAGCATCAGGCCGCTGCGGACGTGGTCGGCGATCACGCGGAAGCGCACGTCGTCGGTGTGGTCCCTGCCGTACGTGCGGCCCGAGACCTCGGCGGCCTTCTCGATGACCGGGAAGACCTCGTCGATCTCGTAGAGGTTGTGCTTGCCCTGGAGCAGGTACGCGACCCGCTCGAGGCCCATGCCGGTGTCGATGTTCTTGTTCGGCAGCTCGCCGAGCACGTCGAACTGGTCCTTGGCCCGGACGTTGGTGATCTCCTCCTGCATGAACACGAGGTTCCAGATCTCCAGGAAGCGGTCCTCGTCGACGACCGGGCCACCCTCGGGGCCGAACTCGGGGCCGCGGTCGACGTAGATCTCGCTGCAGGGCCCGCCGGGGCCGGGGACGCCCATGTGCCAGTAGTTGTCGAGCAGGCCGCGGTCCTGGATGCGCTCGTCGGGCAGGCCGGCGACCCGCTTCCAGATCTCGCGGGCCTCCTGGTCGGTGTGCAGGACGGTGACCCAGATCTTGTCCGGGTCGATGCCGAAGCCGCCGTCGTCGACCGATCCGGTGATCAGGCCCCACGCGTGCGTGATGGCGCCTTCCTTGAAGTAGTCGCCGAACGAGAAGTTGCCGTTCATCTGGAAGAACGTGCCGTGCCGGGTCGTCTTGCCGACCTCCTCGATGTCGAGGGTGCGCACGCACTTCTGCACGCTCGTGGCGGTGCGCCACGGCGGCGTCTCCTGGCCGAGGAAGTACGGCTTGAACGGCACCATGCCGGCGTTGACGAACAACAGGTTGGGGTCGTCGAACAGCAACGGCGCCGAGGGCACGACGGTGTGTCCCGCCTTCTCGAAGTGGTCGAGGAATCGGCGGCGGATCTCCGCGGTCTGCATCAGGTTGCCTTCTTGTCGGGTGTGGCCTCGTCGGGATGGATCGCCTCGAGGCGGAGGGAGGACTGGGGGTCGTCGGTCAGCCGACGGACGATGTCGTGCTCACGGGTCTGCATGCCGTCCTGCATCTCGGCGCTGAACGCGCGCCAGCCGAGGCCGAGCGCGGCGGCCTGGTCGACGATGCCCGGTGCGGACAGGCGGTAGGCGGCGCGGCGGGCCTTGACTGTGCTGTAGATGCCCGCGGCCGAGCCGGCGACGAACCACGCGATGCGGGACCTCATGAGCCCAGCCACTGGTCGGAGGGAGCCGACGGCTGCGAAGAGCGCACCGCGCGGCGACCGGCCTGCAGGCGCTCACGTCGACGGCGGCGGTACTCGCGACGCATCATCGCGGCGATGCGGTCGCGGCTCTCGGCCCGCAACGCGTGGGCGAAGCCGTGGGCGTACACCGACAGGCGCACACCGGGACGGCCGAGCGCTGCCTGGACGACCTGCTGCTGGCTGGGGGGAACGACGAGACGGCCCTCGACGACGCGCGGGGCGAGCTCGTCGGGGACGACCGGGGCGGGCGTGCTGGGCTCGTGGACCACGATCCGGGTCGAGGGCGTCGTCGTCGGCTCGTGGGCCGCCGCGGGCGCCTCGGCGCGGCGGATCGTGCGGACCGCCCGCACCGCGATCAGGGCAGCGGTGATCGCGACCGCAGCGAGCACCGCGGTCGCCACGAGGATCCAGACCTCTGCCGACATGTGGTCGAGCCTATCGCGACGACCGAGCGGGCGGCTGCCCTGGCCGCAGGGCTCAGCGGTCTCGCAGGATCTTGCGGATCATCGCCAGGCGCTCGCTGACGCGGGCCTCGAAGCCGTGGTCGCCGGGCTCGTAGTAGGTCGCACCGTCGACGTCGTCGGGCGCGTACTGCTGCCCGACCACCCCGCGCGGGTCGTTGTGCGGGTACCGGTAGTCGTGGCCGTGGCCGAGCTTCTTGGCCCCCGAGTAGTGCGCGTCACGCAGGGCCGGCGGCACGGTGCCGACCTTGCCCGCGCGGACGTCGGCCTGGGCCCGGTCGATCGCGACGACGACGGAGTTGGACTTGGGCGCGGCGGCCAGGTGGATGACCGCCTGGGCGAGCGGGATCCGGGCCTCGGGGAACCCGATCATCGCGACGGCCTGGGCCGTGGCGGTGGCCAGCGGCAGGGCGGTGGGGTCGGCCATGCCGATGTCCTCGCTCGCGTGGACCATCAGCCGGCGGGCGATGAACCGGGGGTCCTCCCCCGCCTCGATCATCCGGGCCAGGTAGTGCAGCGCGGCGTCGACGTCCGAGCCGCGGATCGACTTGATGAACGCGCTGATGACGTCGTAGTGCTGGTCGCCCTGGCGGTCGTACCGGACGGCGGCCTTGTCGACCGCGAGCGCGGCGTCCTCGACGTCGATCTGCTTCTTGCCCTGGCTGGTGGCGGCGCCCGCCGCGGCCTCGAGGTACGTCAGCACGCGACGGCCGTCGCCGCCCGCCAGGCGTACGAGGTGGGACCTGGCCTCGTCCGTGAGGGTCACGGCCCCGGCCAGACCGCGCTCGTCGGTCAGGGCGCGGTCGACCAGGACGCCGATGTCGTCGTCGGTCAGGCTCTCCAGGGTCAGCAGCAGGCTGCGGCTCAAGAGCGGGGAGATGACGCTGAAGTGCGGGTTCTCGGTGGTCGCGGCGACCAGCGACACCCAGCGGTTCTCCACGCCGGGCAGGAGCGCGTCCTGCTGGGACTTGCTGAACCGGTGGACCTCATCGACGAACAGCACGGTCTCGATGCCGGTCTGCGCGAGCGCCCGGCGGGCCCCGGCGATCGTCTCGCGGACCTCCTTGACGCCCGCAGACACGGCCGAGACCTCGACGAAGCGACGGTCGGTGTGCGCGCTCAGCAGGCTCGCGATCGTGGTCTTGCCCGTGCCGGGCGGGCCCCACAGCAGGATCGTGAGCGGCTGGTTGCCGTCGATCATCTGCCGCAGCGGTGATCCCGGTGCGAGCAGGTGCTCCTGACCCACGAGCTCGTCCAGCGAGCGCGGACGCATGCGGACGGCCAGCGGCGCCGACGAGTGCGTGTTGCCGCTGAGGCTGCCGGAGCCGGTGCCCGTGGTCGGCGGCGTGTCCGGGATGTCGAACAGACCGTCGGAGGAGCTCATGGGACGAGCCTAGTTGGCGCCCCCGCCCCACCCGTCACCTGATTCCCAGGAGAACCCCGGATTCTCCAGACCGCACGCAGAAACCCGGCACCTCACCCTCGTCTCAACAGGGGTGACGTGCCGGGTTCCGGGGTTCTCCTGGGAATCCGGCCCGACGGAGGGACCGGGACCGGGTCAGGCCTCGGGACCGGCGGCCTTCTTGGCCTCGGGCTTCCAGTCGACGCCGGCGTCGCGGCGCTGCTCCGGCGTGATCGGGGCCGGCGCGGCCGTCAGCGGGTCGTACCCGCCGCCGGACTTCGGGAAGGCGATGACCTCACGGATGGAGTCCGCACCGGCAAGCATCGCGCAGATGCGGTCCATGCCGACCGCGATGCCGCCGTGCGGCGGGGCGCCGAACGTGAACGCGTCGAGCAGGAAGCCGAACTTCTCCTGCGCCTCCGCCTCCTCGATGCCCATGACCGCGAAGACCCGCTTCTGGATGTCCTCGCGGTGGATACGGATCGACCCGCCGCCGAGCTCGCTGCCGTTGCAGACGATGTCGTACGCCCACGCGAGGGCGTTGCCCGGATCCGTGTCGAACGTCTCCAGGTCCTGCGGCGAGGTGAACGCGTGGTGGACCGCGGTCCACGCACCCGCACCGACCGCGACGTCACCGGACGCGATCGCGTCACCCGACGGCTCGAACAGCGGGGCGTCGACGATCCAGACGAACTCCCACGCGGTCTTGTCGATCAGGTCGCAGCGCTCGCCGATCTCGAGGCGCGCCGCGCCCAGCAGACCGCGGGTGGCCTTCGTCGCCCCGGCGCCGAAGAAGATGCAGTCGCCGGGCTTCGCGCCGACGTGATCGGCGAGGCCGGCGCGCTCCGCGTCCGACAGGTTCTTGGCGACGGGGCCGCCGAGCTCACCGTCCTCGGAGATCGTGACGTACGCGAGTCCCTTGGCGCCGCGCTGCTTGGCCCACTCCTGCCACGCGTCGAACTGGCGACGGGGCTGCGAGGCGCCGCCCGGCATGACGACCGCGCCGACGTACTCGGCCTGGAACACCCGGAACGAGGTGTCCTTGAAGAACTCGGTGCACTCGACGAGCTCCTGGCCCATGCGCAGGTCGGGCTTGTCGGAGCCGAAGCGACGCATCGCGTCGGCGTACGTCATGTGCGGGATGGGGGTCGGCACCTCGTACCCGATGAGCGACCACATAGCGCGGATGATGTTCTCCATCAGCTCGATGATGTCGGCCTGCTCGACGAAGCTCATCTCGATGTCGAGCTGGGTGAACTCGGGCTGCCGGTCGGCGCGGAAGTCCTCGTCGCGGTAGCAGCGCGCGATCTGGTAGTAGCGCTCCATGCCGCCGACCATGAGCAGCTGCTTGAACAGCTGGGGGCTCTGCGGCAGGGCGTACCAGCTGCCCGGCTTCAGGCGGGCCGGGACGAGGAAGTCGCGGGCACCCTCGGGGGTGGACCGGGTCAGCGTCGGCGTCTCGATCTCGACGAAGTCGCGCTCGGCGAGCACCTGTCGAGCAGCGGCGTTGACCTTGCTGCGCAGGCGGATCGCGGCGGCCGGGCCCGAGCGACGCAGGTCGAGGTAGCGGTACTTGAGGCGCGCCTCCTCGCCCACGTCGACGTGGTCGTCAATCGGGAACGGCAGCGGTGCGGCGGCACTCAGGATCTCGACGTCGTCGGCGATGACCTCGATCGTTCCGGTCGGGATGGCCGTGTTCTCGTTGCCCGCGGGGCGCTCCTGGACCGTGCCGACGATCTTGAGGCAGTACTCCGCGCGCAGCTGGTGCGCGACCTCCTCGCGGACGACCACCTGGACGACGCCCGAGGCGTCACGCAGGTCGATGAAGGCGACTCCGCCGTGGTCTCGCCGGCGCGCGACCCATCCGGCGAGCGTGACCTGCTGGCCGGTGTGGTCGGCGCGCAGGCTTCCGGCGTCATGGGTGCGGATCACGTGTTCTGCTCCTTGTTGAGGATGTTCGGGGTGAGGTCTTCGGCGGGCGGTGTCCACTGATCGGGGTCGGCGTCCACCTGGTCACCCGTGCGGATGTCCTTGACCGCCGACGGCGGGAACCAGACGTACGGGATCCCGCGCTTCTCGGCGTTCTGGATCTGCTTGCCGAACTTGTCGGCCTTGGCGGCGACCTCGGTGGGGATGCCGCGCGCCCGCAGGCGTCCGGCGATCGCGTTGCTCTCGGCGCGGGAGTCCTCGGAGTCCACCGCCACCAGCACGGCGGACGGCACCGAGCGCGAGGCGGCGAGGCCGAGCGGGACGAGCAGGCGCGAGACGCCCAGCGAGATGCCGACGCCGGGATACGTCGAGCGTCGATCCTGCGCGAGCTTGTCGTAGCGTCCGCCCGAGCAGATCGAGCCGAGGTGCTCCCAGCCGGCCAGACGGGTCTCGAACACCGTTCCGGTGTAGTAGTCGAGGCCCCGCGCGATGCGCAGGTCGGCCGTGACGACGACGCCCTCGACGCCGGACGCACCCTCGATCACCTGCGCGAGCTCGGACAGTCCCTCCGCCAGCATCTCGTGCTCGACGCCGAGCGCCTGCACGCGCTCCACGAACGACGTGTCGGTCGTGACGATCTCCGCAAGGGCCAGGACGCGGTCGGCCTGGCCGCCGTCGAGCCCCTGCTCGACGAGGAGCTCGCGGATCTTCTCCGCGGGGACCTTGTCGAGCTTGTCGACGACCTGCATCACGGCGGCGGGCTCGTCGATGCCGAGGCCGAGGTAGAAGCCCTCCAGGATCTTGCGGTTGCTGATCTGGAGCGTCGCGGTGGGGATGGGCAGCCCGGCCAGCGCCTCGGCCATCACGCGGGCGACCTCGACGTCGAAGTGGAACGGCAGCACGTCGCGCGCGACGATATCGATGTCGGCCTGCGTGAACTCGCGGAAGCGACCCTGCTGGGGACGCTCGCCGCGCCACACCTTCTGGATCTGCCAGCGGCGGAACGGGAACTCGAGCTTGCCGGCGTTCTCCAGCACGTACCGGGCGAACGGGACCGTCAGGTCGTAGTGCAGCGCGAGCTCTGCCGGCTCACCGTCGGCGGCGGCCAGACGCTTGACCGCGTAGACCTCCTTGTCGATCTCGCCCTTGCGCAGCAGGACGTCCAACGGCTCGACCGCACGGGTCTCGATGTTGGCGAACCCGTGCAGCTCGAACGTGCGACGCAGGTGGTCCAGCACCTGCTGCTCGACGATCCGCTCGCGCGGCAGGAACTCGGGGAAGCCGGAGAGCTTGGTCGCCATCAGGACACCGCCCTCGAGAAGAGCCAACGAAACGAGACCGGTGTCCTGAGTGTCCCGATGATGAGCTCGCTGCGCTCGTTCATGAGATCAGCTCCGCCAGGAACGGGTTGGTCGCGCGCTCGCGGCCGACCGACGTCTGCCCGCCGTGGCCGGGCAGGACGACGATGTCGTCGGCGAGGGGCAGGACGCGGTCGCGCAGGCTGTCGAGCATCTGCGGGTGGGAGCCGCCCTCCAGGTCGGTGCGGCCGATCGAGCCGGCGAACAGGAAGTCGCCGGAGAACATGACCTGCGAGACGTCCTCGGGGCCGTCGTAGTCGACCCGGTAGAACACGGTTCCAGGTGTGTGGCCGGGGACGTGGTCGACCGTGAACGTCAGCCCGTCGACCTCGATCGTGGCGCCGTCGAGGGCGTCGCGGACGTCGGCCGGCTCGGCGAACTCCGGCATCTCGTGCATCCCCAGCTGCTCACGCAGCATCGCGGCGGACTGTCCCGAGATCGCTGCCATCGGGTCGCTCAGCAGGTGCCGGTCGGCCGGGTGGATCCAGACCGGGCAGCCGTACTCGGCGGCCACGTCCTGGGCGTTCCACATGTGGTCGAAGTGCCCGTGCGTGATGAGAATCGCCTCGGGCCGCAGGTTGTGCTCCGCGACGACCTGGCGGACTCCCTCGACCGCGTCCATGCCCGGATCGACGATCGCGCAGCCCGTCCCGGGACCACGCGACACGAAGTAGCAGTTCGCCTGCAGCGGACCGGCCGGAAATGACGTGAGAAGCACGTCCCACAGGGTACGCGAGGCGGGTGAGGCGCTCCGAGTGCGCCTGCACCTAGACTGTCGCCCATGAGCTCTGCGCCCACGAACCCTTGGGGTCGTGTCGACGATGACGGCAACGTCTACGTGAAGACCACCGACGGTGAACGACTGATCGGCCAGTGGCCCGGCGGTGACCCCGCTGAGGCCATGGCCTTGTACGTCCGACGCTTCGAAGGACTGGAGGTCGAGGTCGACCTGCTGGAGAAGCGGTTGGCCGGCGGGACCGTGTCCCCCGACGACGCCGCGAAGGCGGTGACTAAGGTGCGCTCGCAGCTGTCCGACGCCCAGGCCATGGGCGACCTCGACAGCCTCGTCACGCGGCTCGACGCCCTCCAGCCGGCGATCGACAAGCAGCGCGAGGAGCGCAAGCTCGAGCGCGCCGCGAAGGTCGCCGAGGCCGCGACCGAGAAGACCCGCATCGCCGAGGCCGCCGAGAAGATCGCGGCCGGCAACGACTGGAAGGCCGGCGCCGACAAGCTCCGCGCACTCCTCGACGAGTGGAAGGCGCTCCCCCGGCTCAGCAAGTCCGCCGACGACGAGCTCTGGCACCGCTTCAGCTCGGCCCGCACGACGTACACGCGTCGCCGCAAGAGCCACTTCGGCGAGCAGTCCACCCTCCGCGAGGCCGCCAAGGTCACCAAGGAGCGGCTCATCACCGAGGCCGAGGCGCTGTCGACGTCCACCGAGTGGGGCCCGACCGCCGGCAAGTACCGCGACCTGATGGCCGAGTGGAAGAAGGCCGGCTCCGCGCCGCGCAACGTCGAGGACAAGCTCTGGAAGCGCTTCCGCGCCGCCCAGGACGCGTTCTTCACCGCGCGTGACGAGGCGAACGCCGAGCTGGACGCCGAGTACGAGGTCAACGCCGAGAAGAAGCTCGAGATCCTGGCCGAGGCCGAGAAGCTCCTGCCGATCAAGAACGTCGACGCCGCCCGCAAGGCGTGGCTCGACATCGCCGACCGGTGGGAGGCGGCGGGCAAGGTGCCGCGGGCCAAGATCGGTGAGTTCGAGGCGAAGATCCGCAAGATCGAGCAGGCCGTCAAGGACGCCACCGAGAGCCAGTGGAAGAAGACCGATCCGGAGAAGTCCGCCCGCGCGGACGACATGATCGGCAAGCTCCAGCGCGCGATCGACGAGGTGGGCGAGAAGATCGCCGCCGCGGAGGCCAAGGGCGACGCCAGGAAGGTCAAGGACCTGACGGCCGACAAGGAGTCCAAGGAGGCCTTCCTCGAGATGGCCAAGAAGGCCCAGGCCGACTTCTCCTGACCCCGCCCCCCTTCGCTGAGGGGAGCCTCCCGTCCGCTGAGGGGAGGCTCCCGTCCGCTGAGGGGAGAGTTCCGTCTGCCGACGGGAGAGTTCCGTCCGCTCAGTTCCGTGTTCACCGGCCGACCTGTGGATGAGCAACTCGACTAACTGGCCGCAGCCACGTTCGATCCGTGCATGGCCGAACTCATCAACGACGGATTTCCTTTCACGACCTCGCAGGCGCGGGACCTCGCGCTCTCACCCCGCCAGCTGAGGGAGGGCGTGCGGTTCGGGACTCTTCGCCGCGAGTTCCGCAGCGTCTACGTGGACGCCCGCGTGCCGGACTCGAGGAACTCGAGGCTCCGCGCCATCCAGCTCGTCAAGCCCGGCGGCGCCGTCGTCTGCAACGAGACCGCGGCCTGGCTGTACGGGCTGGACGTACGCGCCCCCGGCGAGCGCCGTTCGCTGGAGCCTGCGCTCATGACCGAGCACTCCACCACGCGGGTCGTACGCGGTGGCGTCCGAGGCCGTCAGGCGATCATCACGCCGGGCGACATCGACTACGTCGACGGTGTCCACGTCACCAACCCCGTGCGGACGGTGAGCGATCTGCTCCGTCGCATGTACCGTCCGTACGCCCTGGCTGCCGCCGACGCGTTCGCGCACGCTGGACTGGTGGACCCCGCGGACGTGGTCGAGCACGTCGCCAAGCTGAAGGGCTACCGCGGCATCGTCCAGGCGAGGAGCCTCGCGATGCTGATCGAGCCCCGCACGGAGTCTCCCGGCGAGTCGTGGCAGAGGCTGCGGATGCTAGACGCGGGCTTTCCCCCGCCGGATCCGCAGCACGTGGTCATCGACGACTTCGGCAGGGAGATGCGCATCGACCTGCCCTACCCGGAGCTGCTGATCGGGACGGAGTACGACGGGCGCGGGTTCCACACCGACAAGCTCCATCGCGAGGGCGACACCGAACGCCGGGGGTACCTCTCGGACCTCTACGGCTGGCGGTGGGTCATCGGCACCCGTGAGCGCATCTTCGGCTCGGACACGTCGTTCGAGGACGAGCTTGGCGCGCTGCTCGGCATCACGCCGCTCGCGCGCTGGTGGGGCTACGGGAAGTAGCGCGAACGCACCTCTCCCCTCGGCGCACGCAAGTCTCCCGTCAGCGCACGGGAGTCTCCCCTCAGCGTTACTGGGTGAGGCGGTAGACGTCGAAGACGCCTTCGACGGTGCGGACGGCACCGAGGACGTGGCCCAGGTGCTTGGGGTCGGCCATCTCGAAGGTGAACTTGGACTTGGCGACGCGGTCGCGACCGGTCGACAGGGACGCCGACAAGATGTTGACGTGCTGATCGGAGATAACCCGGGTGATGTCGCTGAGCAGCCGCGGCCGGTCGAGGCCCTCGACCTGGATCGCGACGAGGAACGTGCTCTTGCCGGTGGGCGCCCACCGCACGGACACGAGCCGCTCGGGCTGGCTCTTCAGCGACAGCAGGTTGGCGCAGTCCGCCCGGTGCACCGAGACGCCCGCACCGCGGGTGACGAACCCCTCGATCTTGTCGCCGGGCACCGGCGTGCAGCACCGGGCCAGCTTGACCATGACGTCGTCGCCCTCGAGACCCTCCACGATGACGCCGGCGTCGCGCGGGTCGGCGCGGCGCCGCGCGCCGATGCTCGGCAGGGTCGTCGCCTCGGCGAGATCCTCCTGCGCGCCCTCACGACCACCGGCGAGGTCGATGACCCGCTCGACGACGCTCTGCGCCCCGACGTTGCCCTCGCCGACGGACGCGTACAGCGTCGAGACGTCCGGCAGGTGCAGCTCGGTCGCGACGGTGGAGAGCGTCTCGTGCTTGAACAGACGGTGGAGCGGCAGGCCCTCCTTGCGCATCTGCTTCGCGATGAGGTCCTTGCCGCGCTCGATGGCCTCCTCGCGGCGCTCCTTGGTGAACCACTGCCGGATCTTGTTGCGGGCGCGCGGGCTGACGACGAACTCCAGCCAGTCACGGCTCGGGCCCGCGTCGGGCGACTTGGACGTGAAGATCTCGACGACGTCGCCGCTCTCCAGCGTGGACTCCAGCGACACGAGCCGGCCGTTGACGCGCGCACCGATGCACGCGTGCCCGACCTCGGTGTGCACCGCGTACGCGAAGTCGACCGGGGTCGCCTTGGCCGGCAGCTGGATCAGGTCACCGCGCGGCGTGTACGCGTAGACGCCCGCGTTGTTGATCTCGAAGCGCAGCGAGTCCAGGAAGTCGACCGAGCTCTCGGTCTCGGACTGCCAGTCGAGCAGCTCGCGCAGCCACAGCATGTCGTTGCTGTCGGGAGCCTTGCCGCTCTTGACCCCGGCGGTCGCATCCTCCTTGTACTTCCAGTGCGCCGCGACGCCGTACTCGGCCCGGCGGTGCATCGCGTACGTGCGGATCTGCAGCTCGACGGGCTTGCCCTGCGGACCGATCACCGTGGTGTGCAGCGACTGGTACATGTTGAACTTGGGGACCGAGATGTAGTCCTTGAACCGGCCCGGGATCGGGTTCCAGCGGGCGTGCAGCACGCCGAGGACGCCGTAGCAGTCCGCCACCGTGTCGACCAGGATGCGCACCCCGACCAGGTCGAAGATGTCGGAGAACTCGCGACCCCCCAGCAGCATCTTCTGGTAGATCGAGTAGTAGTGCTTGGGCCGGCTGGAGACCGTGGCCTTGAGCTTGACGTGCCGCAGGTCGGACTCGACGTCGCTGACGACCCGCTCCAGGAACTGCTCACGCGACGGTGCCCGGTCGGCGACCAGCCGGACGATCTCGTCGTAGACCTTGGGGTGCAGCGTCGCGAACGCGAGGTCCTCGAGCTCCCACTTGATCGTGTTCATGCCGAGGCGATGGGCCAGCGGCGCGAAGATCTCGATCGTCTCGCGGGCGATGCGCTCCTGCTTGTCCTGGCGCAGGTAGCGCAGCGTACGCATGTTGTGCAGCCGGTCGGCGAGCTTGATGACCAGCACGCGGATGTCGCGGCTCATCGCCACGACCATCTTGCGGATGGTCTCGGACTGCGCCGAGTCGCCGTACTTGACCTTGTCGAGCTTGGTCACGCCGTCGACCAGCTGGCGCACCTCGTCACCGAAGTCCGCGGACAGCTGGTCCAGCGTGTACGGCGTGTCCTCGACCGTGTCGTGCAGCAGCGCGGCGCACAGGGTCGGCGTCGTCATGCCGAGCTCGGCGAGGATCGTGGCGACCGCGAGCGGGTGGGTGATGTACGGGTCGCCGCTCTTGCGCTTCTGCCCGTCGTGCATCTGCTCGGCGACGCGGTACGCCTTCTGGATCACCGCGATGTCGCCCTTGGGATGGGTCGCGCGGTAGACCTTGATCAGCGGGTCGAGGACCGTGTCGGGCGAGCCGCTCTTGCTGCCCCCGATGCGCGCGAGGCGGTTGCGCACGCGCGCGGACGCGGGCGCCGAGTCGGCGTTCTTCGACTCGACTGCCGGTGCTTCGGTGCGATCAGCCACGCGCTCTCCTCACTGTGTCTCCAGTCTAGTGGGCCGGCGGTCACCCGCCGGACGGCTCAGACCAGCTCGCCGAGCAGCGTCGCAGCGGCGCCGAGCACGAGGATCGCGACCAGCACGAGTGCGACGATGCGGACCTGGTGGGGGTTCATGGCTCTCGATTCGTTGGTGGTGAACGGTCAGTACGTGCGCAGGGCCGCGCAGCCGATCGGCTCGAGGCGCTGCACGCCGCCGAGCGACGAGATCTCGATCATCACGAGGTTGCCGGCGACGACTCCCCCGGCCTGGGCCACGAGGTCGGCCGCGGCGGCCATCGTGCCGCCGGTGGCGAGGACGTCGTCGACGACGAGCACCCGCGCGCCCCGCACCATCGCGTCGACGTGCATCTCAAGCGTCGCCGAGCCGTACTCCAGGTCGTACGACGTGGACAGGGACGTCGAGGGAAGCTTGCCGGCCTTGCGGATGGGCACGAAGCCCGCACCGATGCGCACCGCGATGGCCGGGCCCAGGATGAACCCGCGCGCCTCGATGCCCAGCACGGTGTCGACCGGGCCGACCTTCTCCGCCAGCTCCACCATGCCGTCCACCACAGCGGACAACGCGTCGGCGTCGCCGAGCAACGGGGTGATGTCACGGAACGTGACACCCGGCTCGGGCCAGTCGGCGATGGGTCGTACGAGACGGTCGATCGTCTCGTCCAGGTCGGTCATGCAGGTCCTCTCGGTGACGGTGGCGCTACGAGGCCGCGAGGTCGATGCCGCAGCTCTTCCGGGCGTGCGCGACGTTCGCGTCCTGGACGGAGACGAGCTCCGGGGCCAGAAAGGTTCAGGGTAGACCTTGCTCGACCCGCCTCGGTCGGCCAGGTCTGCTCCGGTCCCCGTCCGCGAGCCCGCGGACGGGGACCGGCCCGTCGTACGACCTACGAACCGCCCTTGCCGCGCTGCGAGCGCGGCTTGCGGCTCGGCTGCGCCCGCTTGGCCGCGCCCGTGGGTCGCACGGTCCGGCTGGGAGCCGCCACGGCGCCCGCCGCCACCGGTGCGTCGGCGTCGTTGGCCTCCTTGGCCCGGCGAGCCATGACCCGTGCGGCCTGGGCCTTGATGGCCGGCTCACGCTCCTTGAGCTGCGACGCCAGCGGGGTGGCGAGGAAGATCGACGAGTACGCGCCGGCGAGCATGCCGACGAACAGTGCCAGGGCGAGATCCTTGAGCGGACCCGTGCCGAGGATGACGATGCCGGCGAACAGCAGCGCCGCGACCGGCAGCAGGGCGGTGATCGAGGTGTTGATCGAGCGCACCAGCGTCTGGTTGAGCGCGAGGTTGGCCTGCTCGGCGTACGTCTTGGTCGTCGAGGTCAAGATCCCCTTCGTGTTCTCGCGGACCTTGTCGAACACGACCACGGTGTCGTACAGCGAGAAGCCGAGGATCGTCAGCAGACCGGTGACGGTCGCGGGGGTGACCTCGAAGCCCGACAGCGCGTAGACGCCGGCGGTGATCACCAGGTCGTGCACCAGCGCGACGATGCCCGCGACGGACATGCGCCACTCGCGGAAGTACACCCAGATGAACACCACCACGATCCCGAGGAACACCAGGAGGCCGGTGAGGGCCTTCGTGGCGACCTGCTTGCCGTACGTCGGGCCGATGAGGTTCTGGCTGACCTCGGTGGCGCCGGCCTTCTTCAGCGACTCGGTGACCTTCGTGGCCTCGTCCTGGCTCAGGGCCTTGGTCTGGATGCGGATGGTGTCCTTGCCGGACGTCTGCACCGTGGGGTCGCCGGCGTCGGGGACGCCGGAGTCCTCGACGGCCTCGATCATCGCGTCGGAGGACTCCACGTTCGCGACCGCGACCTTGGCGGTGAACTCGACGCCACCCTTGAACTCGACGCCGTAGTTGAAGCCGCGCACGATGAACGCGAGCGCCGCGATAACGACGATGGCAGCGCTGATCGCGTAGAACACCTTGCGCCGACCGATGAAGTCGAAGGAGACGCGTCCTTCGTAGAGGTGCTGTCCGAACGTGCTGATGCGGCTCATCGGCTGACCTTCCCGGCGGTGCTGGGTCGCGTGCGGGCGATCTCGGAGACCTTGCGGCCCGAGATGCCCAGGTGGCTGGCGTCGAGACCCGAGAGCTTGTGCCCCTGGCCGAAGAACTTCGTCCGCGCCAGCAGCGAGACCAGCGGCTTGGTGAAGAAGAACACGACGAAGACGTCGATCAGGGTCGTCAGGCCGAGGGCGAACGCGAACCCGCGGACGACACCGATCGCGAAGATGAACAAGGTGACCGCCGCGATGATCGAGACCGCGTCGGCGGCCAGGATCGTGCCACGGGCACGCACCCAGCCGGCCTCGACGGCCAGGCGCAACGACTTGCCGTCACGCACCTCGTCCCGGATGCGTTCGAAGAACACGATGAACGAGTCGGCAGTGATGCCGATCGCCACGATGAGTCCCGCGATGCCCGGCAGCGTCAGCGTGAAGCCGACGCCCTTGCCCAGCAGCAGGACCATCACGTAGGTCAGCGCCGAGGCCACGAGCAGCGAGCCGATGATGACCAGGCCCAGGCCGCGGTAGTAGAGCAGGCAGTAGACGATCACCAGCAGCAGGCCGACGACACCGGCGATGAGACCCGCGTCGAGCTGGGTGCCGGCCAGCGACGGGCCGATCTCCTCGCTGCCGTTGACGCCGAACGTCAGGGGCAGCGCACCGAACTTGAGCTGGTTGGACAGTGCCTTGGCCGAGTCGGCGTTGAAGCCGCCGGTGATGGACGAGACGCCGTTGTTGATCGGTGCCTGCGACGCGGGCGCGGTGATCGTCTCGCCGTCGAGGACGATCGCGAAGCGGTTCTGCGCCGGGGTCAGGGCGTTGGTGACGGTCTTGAACGCCGCCTTGCCCTCGCCCTTGAGGTCGATGCGGACGCTCCACTCGGCCCGCTGCGAGTCGTACTGCGGCTCGGCGGTCTTGATGTCCGAGCCCGGGATGACGGTGGGGCTGAGGATCTGCACCTCGCCCCGCTTGGTGTCGCAGGTGACGAGCGGCTTGTTGGCGATGTCGTCGACGTCGACGCCGGCGGGGTTGCACACGAACCCGGCGGCCTCCTTCTGGAGCGCGGCGATGCCGGCCTGGTACGTCTTGGGCAGGGTGTTGAGCCCCTGTGTCTCGGCGGTGATCATCTGGTCGAGCGAGAGCTTCGTCCAGTCGATGTCGTCGATGATCTTCTGCTGCGCGGCCGCGTCCTTGGCGTCCAGCGGCTTGGCGGCGCTGGGCAGGTCACCGGTCCACAGCAGGCGGAACCGCAGCTGCGCGGTCTTGCCCACCTCGTCGACGATGCCGGCCTTGCGCTCACCGGGGATCTCGATGATCACCTGGTCGTTGCCCTGCGTGGTCACCTCGGCCTCGGTCACGCCCGTGGCGTTGACGCGCTGGTCGATGATGTTGCGGGCCTGGTCGAGCTTGTCCTTCGTGACGTCGCCCTCGGTGGCCTTGGCCTGCAGCGTGATGCGCGTGCCGCCCTCGAGGTCGAGTCCGAGGCGCGGCTGCCAGGCGCTGTCCTCACCCTTGTCGGTGCCGAGGTTGATCAGCGCGACCAGGGCGTACAGCGCCAGGAGCACCACGAGGAAGATCGTCAGCGTCCTCTTGGGACGGGGCAGGGACGAGCTGCGCTGCGGCGACGCGGCCATCAGTCCTCCGTGCCTGTCTCGGGTTCGGGCTCGACCGTGTCCTCGATGATGCGCGAGACCGCGTGGCGGTTGACGGTGATCGCGGTGCCGGGGGCGATGAGCAGCTCCACGGTCTCGTCACCGATCGTGACGGTCTCGCCGTAGATGCCGCTGGCCAGCATGACGCGCTGACCGGGAGCCAGTCGGGTCTGCAGACCTTGGAAGTCGCGCCGTTGGGCACGTGCCGGCCGAAGGACCAGGAACCAGAAGGCCAGGACCAAGATGGCGATGGGCAGCAGGGTGGACGCCCAGTTTTCCACGATGGATCTCCCGTACGGAGTGAGGGTGACCCGACGTCGTCGGGCATGGCCGGAGGGCCGCCGGATAGTTTAGCCCGGCAACCGTCGCGGATCCGCGCGCCTCACGATGTGGCGTCTACGGCGAGTCGTCGGGCAGTGGCAGCTGGTCGAGCCCGGCGGGCACCGTGAGCCCCAGGTGGCGCCACGCCGCGGCCGTCGCGACGCGGCCGCGAGGCGTCCGGGCGAGGAACCCCAGGCGGACGAGGAACGGCTCGGCGAGCTCCTCGACGGTCTCGCGCTCCTCGCCGACCGCGACCGCGAGGGTCGAGACGCCGACCGGTCCGCCGCCGAAGCTGCGGCACAGCGCGTCGAGCACCGCGCGGTCGAGGCGGTCCAGGCCGAGCTCGTCGACCTCGTAGAGCGAGAGCGCGTCGCGGGCCACGTCGTGGTCGACCACTCCCCCGGCCCGGACCTCGGCGAAGTCGCGGACGCGGCGCAGCAGCCGGTTCGCGATGCGGGGGGTGCCGCGCGAGCGCGACGCGATCTCCCGCCCGCCCTCGTCGGTCACGTCGAGGCCGAGCAGCCCGGCGGACCGCACCACGATGCGGTGCAGCTCCTCGGGGTCGTAGTAGTCGAGCTGCGCGGTGAA
This sequence comes from Aeromicrobium chenweiae, assembly GCF_003065605.1. Lineage (GTDB taxonomy): Bacteria > Actinomycetota > Actinomycetes > Propionibacteriales > Nocardioidaceae > Aeromicrobium > Aeromicrobium chenweiae. The sequence goes on from NZ_CP026952.1 coordinate 2,143,533, forward strand.
GCCGAACCGATCGCGCAGGGGGCTGGGCAGCAGGCCCGCGCGGGTCGTCGCACCGACCACCGTGAAGGGCGGGATCTCCAGCGGGATCGCGGTGGCGCCGGGGCCCTTGCCGACGATGACGTCGACCCGGAAGTCCTCCATCGCCATGTAGAGCAGCTCCTCGGCGGGCCGGGACATCCGGTGGATCTCGTCGATGAACAGGACGTCGCCCTCGTTGATGCCCGACAAGATCGCGGCCAGGTCGCCGGCGTGCTGGATCGCCGGACCGCTGGTGATGCGCAGCGGCGCGGAGAGCTGGGTCGCGATGATCATCGCGATCGTCGTCTTGCCCAGCCCGGGCGGACCGGACAGCAGGACGTGGTCGGGCGTGCGCCCGCGACCCATCGCCGCCTCGAGCATGAGCGAGAGCTGCTCGCGCACGCGCTCCTGGCCGACGAGCTCGTCCAGCGTCCGGGGGCGCAGCGCGGCCTCGAACGCGCGGTCCTCGGGGCGCGCCTCGGCCACGATCGCCTCGAATGCGTCGTCGTCGCCGTACATGTCGGTGTCGTCGTGCATCAGCGGGACTTCGCGAGCGTGCGGAGGGCGTCGCGCAGCACGGACGACACGTCGGGCTCGGTCCCGGCCGGCAGGTCCGCCGACACCCGCTCGAGGGCCGCGTCGGCGTCGCGGGTGGACCAGCCGAGGCCGAGCAGCGCCTCGTGCACCTGGGAGCGCCACGCGGGCGCGCCGGCGGCGACCGTGGTGGTGACCCCGACCCGGTCCTTGAGCTCCACGACGATGCGCTCGGCGCCCTTGCGGCCGATGCCGGGGACCGAGGTGAGGGTCGCGAGGTCGCCCTGGCCGATGGCCTGACGCAGCCGGTCGGGGTCGAGCACCGCGAGCATGGCCTGCGCGACCTTGGGACCGACACCGCTGGCGGTCTGCACCAGCTCGAACATGTCGCGCTCGTCGGCGTTCGAGAAGCCGAAGATGGTCAGCGAGTCCTCCCGCACCACCATCGAGGTCGACAGCTGCACCTCGGTGCCGATGCGCAGGCTCGCGATCGTGCCGGGCGTGCACATGACCTGCATGCCGACTCCCCCGACGTCGATGACGGCGGAGGTGAGCGTGACGGCGGCGACCGGGCCGCGGACGTGGGCGATCATCGGGGACTCCTCGTGGGGGTGGCGCGGGCGGCGGCAGCGACGGCGAGCTCGAGCCGGTTCTGGGCGCCACCGCGCCAGATGTGGCAGATCGCGATGGCCAGCGCGTCAGCGGCGTCGGCGGGCTTGGGCGCCTCGGTCAGCCGCAACAGCCGGGTCACCATCTGGGTCACCTGCGCCTTGTCTGCGCGGCCGCTGCCGGTGACCGACGCCTTGACCTCGCTCGGCGTGTGCAGGTGGACGGGGATGCCGTGGCGGGCCGCGACCAGCATCGCGACGCCGCTGGCCTGGGCGGTGCCCATGACCGTGCGGACGTTGTTCTGGCTGAAGACCCGCTCCACCGCGACGACGTCGGGACGGTGCTCGAGCACGCCCGCCTCCACCATCTGCTCGAGGCGGTGCAGGCGACGGGCGATGTCGAGGTCGGCGGGCGTGCGGTAGACACCGACGTGCACCATCGTCAGCGGACGGCCCACCGTGCCGTCGACGACGCCGACCCCGCAGCGGGTGAGGCCCGGATCGATGCCCAGGACCCTCATGAGAAGACCCCGGCCGCAGCAGTAGAACGCATGTTCGACAGCCTAGACGGCTCCCCCGTCATGCCGATGGCGACGCGCCGCGAGCGGGCCGCACGGGCGTCACTCGACCTGGGCCATGACCTCGTCGGAGGCGTCGAAGTTCGCGAAGACGTTCTGGACGTCGTCGCAGTCCTCCAGCGCGTCGATGAGCTTCATGATCTTGGTCGCTGCATCCACGTCGACGTCGACGGTCATGGACGGCACGAACGAGGCGTCGGCCGAGTCGTAGTCGAGACCGGCGTCCTGCAGCGCGGTGCGCACGGCCACCAAATCGGTAGGCTCGCAGATGACCTCGAACGAGCCGTCGAGGTCGTTGACCTCCTCGGCGCCGGCGTCGAGCACCGCGAGCAGCACGTCGTCCTCGTTCGTCGGGCCGCCCTCCTGCTCCTGCGGGACGATGATGACGCCCTTGCGGTTGAACATGTACGACACCGAGCCCGGATCGGCCATGGTGCCGCCGTTGCGGGTCATCGCGGTGCGCACCTCCATCGCTGCCCGGTTGCGGTTGTCGGTGAGGCACTCGACCAGCAGCGCGACGCCGCCCGGGGCGTACCCCTCGTACATGATCGTCGTGTAGTCGACCGCGTCGTCGCCCACGCCGCCGCCGCGCTTGACCGCGCGGTCGATGTGGTCCTTCGGCACCGAGGACTTGCGCGCCTTCTGGATCGCGTCGTAGAGCGTGGGGTTGCCGTCGGGGTCAGGACCGCCGATGCGCGCCGCGACCTCGATGTTCTTGACCATCTTGGCGAACATCTTGCCGCGCTTGGCGTCGACGATGGCCTTCTTGTGCTTCGTGGTCGCCCACTTGGAATGGCCTGACATGGCGCTGCCCCTTACGTACGGCTGACGGTGGTCTACGACTGCTTGACGAGGTCCACGAAGTAGCGGTGAATGCGATCGTCGCTCCCCACCTCCGGGTGGAACGAGGTCGCCATCAGGCTGCCCTGACGGACCGCGACGATTCTACCGGCTGCCGGGCCTGCCGGGACGGTGGCAAGCGCCTCGACCTCCTCGCCGAGGTCCTCGACCCACGGCGCGCGGATGAAGACCGCGTGCACGGGGTCCTCGAACCCGTCGAACGCGATGTGTCCCTCGAACGAGTCGACCTGCCGACCGAAGGCGTTGCGGCGCACCGTGATGTCGAGGCCGCCGAGGGTCTCCTGGCCCTCGGTGCCGTCCTCGATGCGGTCGGCCAGCATGATCATCCCGGCGCACGTGCCGAAGGTCGGCATGCCAGTTCGGATGCGGTCGACGAGGGGCTCGAACAGCTCGAACGTCCGCGCGAGCTTGTACATCGTGGTGGACTCGCCGCCGGGCAGGACGAGGGCGTCGCACCTGGCGAGCTCCTCGGGACGACGGACGCCGAACGCGTCGACGCCGAGGTCGGTCAGGACGGCGAGGTGCTCGCGGACGTCGCCCTGCAGGGCGAAGACACCGATGGAGGGGGAAGACACCCTGCCAGCCTACTGAGGGCGTCCGCGTGACGACGGCGGCGGCGTGAGAGACGAGTCTCCAGGGGATACGCCACCGCCGCCGCTCCCTCTCGGAAATTCCCTCCCGATCGGGTCCAGCGGAGTGAGTGACCCGTCAAGGACGCCAGGCGTCCGACGAGTCGAGCTCCCTCTTGAGCCGGCACGCGATATGAGGCACTCCCATACCTCTCACGCGCCGACCTGCAAAAGACTACTCCGGGAGCGTGAAATTTGCGCGACACGATCTGGCACCGCAGGAGAATACGCGAACGCCCCGACCGAGGGCCGGGGCGTCCGTGGTGGGCAGAGCGGGACCTACCAGCCGCGCTCGGCCAGGCGGTGCGGCTCGGGGATCTCGTCGACGTTGATGCCGACCATCGCCTCGCCCAGACCGCGCGAGACCTTGGCGATGACGTCCGGGTCGTCGAAGAACGTCGTGGCCTTGACGACCGCGGCGGCCCGCTCGGCCGGGTTGCCGGACTTGAAGATGCCCGAGCCGACGAACACGCCCTCGGCGCCCAGCTGCATCATCATGGCGGCGTCGGCCGGGGTCGCGATGCCGCCGGCGGTGAAGAGCACGACGGGCAGCTTGCCGGCCTCCGCGACCTCCTTGACGAGCTCGAACGGCGCCTGCAGCTCCTTGGCCGCGACGTACAGCTCGTCCTCGTTCAGCGACTGCAGGCGGCGGATCTCGCCGCCGATCTTGCGCATGTGCATCGTGGCGTTGGAGACGTCGCCGGTGCCGGCCTCGCCCTTGGAGCGGATCATCGCCGCGCCCTCGGTGATGCGGCGCAGCGCCTCACCCAGGTTGGTCGCGCCGCACACGAAGGGGACCGTGAAGTTCCACTTGTCGATGTGGTTCGCGTAGTCGGCCGGGGTCAGCACCTCGGACTCGTCGATGTAGTCCACGCCGAGGGACTGCAGGACCTGCGCCTCGACGAAGTGACCGATGCGGGCCTTGGCCATGACCGGGATCGAGACCTGCTCGATGATGCCGTCGATCAGGTCGGGGTCGGACATGCGCGCGACGCCGCCCTGCGACCGGATGTCGGCGGGGACCCGCTCGAGCGCCATCACGGCGACGGCGCCGGCGTCCTCGGCGATCTTGGCCTGCTCGGCGTTGACGACGTCCATGATCACGCCGCCCTTGAGCATCTCCGCCATGCCGCGCTTGACGCGGGAGGTGCCGACCGTGGTTGCTTCGTTGCTCACTGCAGTGTCCTTCGTGATGTCACCCGGGAATGGTGCCTCGAGTCTACTCCGGCTCGGGCCCCGGTCCGATCACGGACGCATGCCTGGACAGGGCGTCACCGCCACAGCGACATGCGGCCTCGTCGGCGCACCGCCCCAGCGGTGCCGGCGACCTCCAGCATCTGCGCCACGTGCCGCATCCTGCGGCGCGGCCGCCCCTCGCGCGCGCCCGCGGCGCGCTCGTGGCGGTCGATCGCCCGCCAACCGTCGATCCCGACGATCGCGGGGACCCGCGAGCGCACGAGCCGGCGCAGCTCGTCCTCCCCACGCTCCGGCGCGGCGAGCAACCCGGCGTTGGCGTCCGCGACGAGCTGGTCGACCGTCTCCTGCGCGCACGACCTGTTGGTCCCGATGAATCCGCTCGGCCCGCGCTTGATCCAGCCCACCGCGTACGTGCCGGGCATGCCCACGACACGACCGGACTCGTTGCTGATGATGCCGCGCGTCTCGTCGAAGGGCAGGCCGGGAACGGGGACGCCCCGGTAGCCGATCGAGCGCAGCACGAGACCGGCGCGGACGGCCTCGACGTCGCGGGTCGGGACGGGGGTCACGACGCCCGCCGTCTCGACCAGCTCGTTGCGGCACACCCGGACGTCCTCGACCCGGCCGTCGCCGCGCAGCTCGACGGGCGAGGCGGCGAAGCGGAACACGATCCGGCGGGCGCCCGGCCGCGACGGCCGGGAGGCCGCGGCCCTCAGCGCCGCGATCTTCTCGCGGGTCATGGGGTCGGGGACGTCCGCCGTCAGGTCGTCGCCCTGCACGACGACGTCGATGTCGTCGCGCGCGACCAGCCCCACGAGCTCGGGCAGGGTGAACGCCGCCTGCGCGGCGCCACGACGGCCGAGAAGGACGATCTCGCGCACGGAGCTGTCCCGCAGCTCGTCCAGGGCATGGTCCGCGATGTCGGTCGAGGCGAGCCGGTCCGGGTCGGTGGCGAGGATCCGCGCGACGTCCAGCGCGACGTTCCCGTTGCCGACGATCACCGCGTGCTCGCCGCTGAGGTCGAAGGTCCGGTCGGCGTGGTCCGGGTGGCCGTTGTACCAGGCCACGAACGCCGTGGCGGTGTCGCTGCCTGCGAGGTCCTCGCCCGGGATCCCGAGAGGTCGGTCCCGGGAGGCACCCGTCGCGTAGACGACCGCGTGGTGGTGGGCCGCGAGCTCCTCGTGCGAGACGTCGGTGCCGATCTCGACGCCGAGCACGTACGAGAAGCCGTCCTGGTCCTCGATCTGGCGGAACAGTCCGTCGATCGAGCGGGTGCTCGCGTGGTCCGGGGCGACGCCCGAGCGCACGAGCCCGTGCGGCGTCGGCAGACGGTCCAGGACGGTGACCTGCACGCCGGGACGCTTGAGCAGCTCGTCGGCCGCGTAGAGGGCCGCGGGCCCGGACCCCACGACGGCGACCCGCAGCTCGTCGGAGGACGTCCGCGCGACCACCTGCGGCACCGGCGCCTGTGGGGGGTGCTCGCGAGGCGCGTCGTGGAACACCGCGTTGATGTCGACGAACGGCAGCTGCGACTCGGCCAGCTTGTCCTGGGGCGCGATCGCGCCCACCGGACAGGCGGTGACGCACGCTCCGCAGTCGACGCACGACACCGGGTCGATGTAGAGCATCTCCGCCAGGGCGAAGTCGGGCTCGTCGGGGGTGGGATGGATCGCGTTGACGGGGCACGCGAAGACGCACGACGCGTCGCCGCAGCACGCCTGGGTCACGACGTGGGTCATGCCTCAGCCCTGACCGGCGAAGGCCACCGGCGGCTCGCTGCGGTAGCGGGAGGGACGGCCGTCGATACGACACAGCTTCCACATCCAGCGTGCGGTCCGGCTCCGGCGGAGCCCCGCCTGGTCGGCGAGCATCCGCACGTCGCCGAACAGGTCCTGCAGGCGCGTGCGCGACTCCGGGGACCGCCAGTAGATGTCCTTCATGACGCTGCGCGGGATGCCGAACTCCCGGCGGAACGACTTCGAGGGCACCATGATGACGTCGCACAGCACGCGCATGATGACCGGGAAGAGCAGGGAGATGACCTGCTTCTCGACCCGCCCGAGCCGCGGCGCGTTGCGGCGGACGTAGTGGTGCGCGAACGAGATGTGCCGGGCCTCCTCCGCGACGTGGATCTCCATGATGCGCGACAGGACGGGCGGCAGGTCCTTGCCGCTGCGCAGGATCGCCTTCTGGGTGTGGTCGATGGGCTCCTCGCCGGCCAGCACCCCGATGAAGAACGCGAACGGGGCCGCGGACGCCGCCCACGGCAGGAGGCCGGCGACCCGACGCATCAGCCACGGCATCCCCTCGACCGGTGCGCCGATGCGGTTGACCGTCTCCTGGAACATCTGCGTGTGGTGGCACTCCTCGGTGGCCTCGTGCGTGAGGTAGCGGTACTCCGGTGAGCTGTTCGGCAGGGTGAAGACGTACTGCATGATCCCGCGGATCAGGATGTTCTCGAACTGCAGACCGACCTTGAGGATGTTGGCCTGACGCCACTGCCCGATCGCGATCCGGCGCTCCAGCGGTTGGGCGAGGTACCACGGGTGCGCGCCCAGCGCGTCCACGTCGGCCGGCAGGACCCATCGCGGGTCGTCCGGGCGCACGGTGAATTCGGGGTCCTCCCACGGCACGTCGACGAAGGCGTCGAAGTGCCGTTCGACCGAGGCCCGGGACAACGCCCCGAGGATCTCGGCGTACGCCTCGGGCGACACGTCGGCCGGGATGTCGGGCAGCTCGTCGGCGGGATGTTCGGTCGTCAGGGACATCGGGGCTCCTCGTGCTCGGCGGTACCGCCAGCATCACCCATACCGTCAGTATGTGTCAACGTTGATGTCACATAGACGATGTATTGGTCAGAGCGAGCCGGTCAACCGTCCGTGCCGCTGCGCGCTGGCCTCGTCCAGACCGACGATCTCGACCGTCTTGCCGCGGCGGGCGTACTTGGCGGTGATGGCGTCGAGTGATGCCACCGTCGACGCGTCCCAGACGTGTGCGCCGGACAGGTCGACGACCACGCGCTCGGGGTCGTCGGCGTAGTCGAACTGCGTGTAGAGGTCGTTGCTCGAGGCGAAGAACAGCTCGCCTGTCACGGCGTAGACCGCCCGGGTCGAGCCGTCGGCGTCCTGGACGATCGTTCGCTCGGTCTGGGTCAGGTGGGCGACCCGCCGCGCGAAGAGCGTCATCGCGGTCAGGACGCCGACGACGACCCCGATCGCGAGGTTGTGGGTGAGCACCGTGACGACCACGGTGACGATCATGACGGCCGTCTCGCTCAGTGGCATCCGGCGCAGGGTCGACGGCCGGATCGAGTGCCAGTCGAACGTGCCGACCGAGACCATGACCATGACCGCGACGAGCGCCGCCATCGGGATGAGCGCCACGACGTCGCCGAACCCGACGACCAGGACCAGCAGGAAGACGCCGGCCAGGAAGGTCGACAGGCGGGTCCGGGCGCCCGACACCTTCACGTTGATCATCGTCTGGCCGATCATCGCGCAGCCGCCCATCCCGCCGAAGAAGCCGGTGATGATGTTGGCCGCACCCTGGCCCCACGTCTCGCGGGTCTTGTCCGAGCGGGTGTCGGTGATGTCGTCGACCAGCTTCGCGGTCAGCAGCGACTCCAGGATGCCGACCAGCGCCATCGCGAGGGCGTACGGAGCGATGATCTTCAGCGTCTCCAGGTCGAACGGGACGTCGGGGACGAACCAGGACGGCAGGCTGTCGGGCAGGTCGCCCTGGTCCCCCACGTCCGGCACGTTGACGGCCCCGACGATCGTGAACGCCGTCAGGGCGACGATCGCGACGAGCGGCGCGGGCACGACCGCGCTGATGCGGGGGAACCCGACGATCACGGCGATGCCCACCGCGATCATCGGGTAGACCGCCCACGGCACGTCGACGAGGTGGTCGACCTGCGCCTCGAAGATGAGGATCGCGAGCGCGTTGACGAAGCCGACCATGACCGAGCGCGGGATGAACCGCATCAGCTTCGCGACGCCGGCCACGGCCAGCAGGATCTGGATCAGGCCGCCGAGCAGGACCGTGGCGACGAGGAAGTCATAGCCGTGGTCGCGCACCACCGGCGCGACGACCAGCGCGACCGCTCCCGTCGCGGCGGAGATCATCGCCGGCCGGCCGCCGAGGAACGAGATCGCGACCGCCATCGTGAACGACGCGAACAGCCCGATCTGCGGGTCGACGCCCGCGATGATCGAGAACGAGATCGCCTCGGGGATCAGCGCCAGCGCCACGACCAGCCCGGCCAGCACCTCGACGCGGAGCAGCCGGGGTGAGCGGAGGGCGTTGCGGACGGTGGGCTCGAGCACGGGGCGTTCGTCGGTCACCCGACAACTCTACCCTCACGTGAGGGTAGAGTTGCCCCGTCCACCCGTGAGAGAGGTCACCGCGCATGAACGACGCAGCATCCCCGCACTCCCCCGCGGCCATGCACATCGGCGAGGTGGCGGCACGCACCGAGCTCTCGCTGCGCAGCCTGCGCCACTGGGAGGAGGTGGGCCTCCTGCACCCCTCCGGGCGCACCGACGGCGGGTTCCGCCTGTACACCGAGGACGACGTCGAGAAGATCCTCGTCATCCGGCGCATGAAGCCGCTCGGGTTCAGCCTCGACGAGATGAAGGCCGCGATGACCGACTTGGAGACGCTCCGCGACCCGGACGCGTCCGCGGCCGCTCGCGACGACTCCCGCCGGCACCTGATGGACGTCCGCGCGGACGCCGGCGAGCGCCGGCAGAGGCTCGCGCGTCAGCTCGAGATGGCCGACGAGTTCATCAGCCTGCTGGAGCGCGAGACGAGCTGAGCGCCGCGCCGTCGGCGGTCAGGCGCCCAGCTCGGGGCTGGCGACGGCCTGCTTGTAGACGATCCGCATGCGCTGCAGCACCGTGATGAGGCTGGCGATCGCGAGCACCCACAAGGTGAGCTCCCGCAGCACCGGCAGGTCGAACAGCCCGGCCAGGCCCGTCATGACGAGGATCGCCACCAGGCGGTCGGACCGCTCGGCGATGCCGCCCTTGGCCGTCATGCCGAGCGACTCCGCCCGCGCCCGCGCGTACGACGTGAGGTTGCCCAGCACCAGGCACGCGAGGCTCAGGTAGAGGTAGAGGTCCGGATCGCCGAGGTCCGCCTCGGCGTCGGAGGTCGTGTAGTAGATGAGGATCCCGCCGAAGACCGCGGCGTCCCCGACCCGGTCCAGCGTCGAGTCCAAGAAGGCGCCCCACTTCGACGGCGTGCCCAGCTTGCGGGCCATGTAGCCGTCCATCATGTCGCTGAACACGAAGGCCGTGATGACCAGGACCCCCACGAAGAACTGGCCGCGGGGGAAGAACCACAGGGCACCGGCACTGACGCCGATCGTGCCGACGACCGTCACCTGGTTGGGGGTGACGCCCAGTCGGAGCAGCAGGTTGGCGACGGGAGACCAGACGTTGGTCCAGAACCCGCGGAAGCGTTCGAGCATGTGGTCTTCTACTCCTTCGGCCAGGCTGCCGCGAGCATCTCGCGGGTGTCGCCCAGCAACTGCGGGATGGTCTTGGTGTGCCCGATCACGGGCATGAAGTTCGCGTCGCCGCCCCACCGGGGCACGACGTGCTGGTGCAGGTGGGCCGCGATGCCGGCGCCCGCGACCTGGCCCTGGTTGAGGCCGAGGTTGAATCCCTGCGGGCTGGTGACCGTGCGCATGACCCGCATCGCCTGCTTGGTCAGCGAGGCGACCTCGGCGGTCTCCTCCTCGGTCAGCTCCGTGTAGTCCGCGACGTGGCGGTACGGGCAGACCAGCAGGTGCCCCGCGTTGTACGGGTAGAGGTTCAGCACCGCGTACGCGTGCTCGCCCCGGTGCACGATGAGGCCCTCGGCGTCGTCCAGCGACGGGATGCGGCAGAAGGGGCAGTCCACCTCGTCCGACGACCGGGGCTTGTTCTCACCCTTGATGTAGGCGATGCGGTGGGGTGTCCAGAGGCGTTCGAAGGCGTCCGGCTCCCCCACCCCGTCCTGCACGTCGCGATCGTCCGTCACGCCGACCAGCCTAGTCGTCTGCTCGCCTGCGGCCCGTACCGACGTGCCCGGCACGGGCCCCTGCCGCCGATCAGACCTGCGCGCGGGTCTCGATGGCCTCGACGATGCGGGCGACGGCGTCGTCGATGGCGACGCCGTTCTCCTGCTCGCCGCTGCGGTAGCGGAACGACACGGCGTCGGCCTCGACGTCGTTGTCGCCCGCGATCAGCATGAACGGCACCTTCTGCAGCTGCGCGTTGCGGATCTTCTTCTGCATGCGCTCGTCGGAGTCGTCCACCTCGACGCGGATGCCCCGCTTGCTCAGCCGGTCCTTGAGCTCGTAGAGGTAGTCCGCGTGCCGCTCGGCCACGGGGATGCCGACGACCTGGACGGGCGCGAGCCACGGGGGGAAGGCGCCGGCGTAGTGCTCGACGAGGACACCCATGAAGCGCTCGATCGACCCGAACTTGGCCGAGTGGATCATGACCGGCTGCTGGCGAGTGCCGTCAGCAGCGACGTACTCGAGGTTGAACCGGTCCGCCGACGGCTGGTTGAAGTCGTACTGGATCGTCGACATCTGCCACGACCGGCCGATCGCGTCGCGCGCCTGCACCGACACCTTCGGGCCGTAGTAGGCCGCTCCACCCGGATCGGGCACGAGCTCCAGGCCGCTCTCGAGGCACACGTCCTCGAGCACCTTGGTGGCCAGCTCCCAGTCCTCGTCCGAGCCGATGAACTTGTCCGGCTTGGAGTCGTCCCGGGTCGACAGCTCGAGGTAGAAGTCGTCGAGGCCGAAGTCGCGCAGCAGGCTCAGCACGAAGTTCAGCAGGTGCCGGATCTCGTCGGGCGCCTGCTCCGGGGTGACGTACGAGTGCGAGTCGTCCTGCGCGAAGCCGCGCACGCGGGTCAGACCGTGGATGACGCCCGACTTCTCGTTGCGGTACACGTGGCCGAACTCGAACAGCCGCAGCGGCAGCTCACGGTACGAGCGCTGACGCGAGCGGAAGATCAGGTTGTGCATGGGGCAGTTCATGGCCTTGAGCCGGTAGTCGCCGCCGTCGACCTTCAACGCCGGGAACATCCCCTCGCCGTAGTACGGCAGGTGGCCCGACGTGTAGAACAGCTGCTCCTTGGCGATGTGCGGGGTGCCGACGTACTCGAAGCCCTCCTCGATGTGCCGGCGGCGGACGTAGTCCTCCATCTCGCGCTTGATGACACCACCCCGGGGGTGGAACACCGGCAGGCCCGAGCCGATCTCGTCGGGGAAGCTGTAGAGGTCGAGCTCGGTGCCGAGGCGACGGTGGTCGCGGCGCTGGGCCTCCTCGATGCGGTGCAAATGGGCATCCAAGGCTTCTTTTGATTCCCAGGCCGACCCATAAATGCGCTGCAGCTGCTTGTTCTTCTCGTCGCCGCGCCAGTACGCAGCGGCGCTGCGCATGAGCTTGAATGCCGGGATGCGCTTGGTGGTCGGCAGGTGCGGGCCACGGCACAGGTCGCTCCAGGCCACGGATCCGTCGCGCTTGAGGTTGTCGTAGATCGTCAGGCCGCCCTCGCCGACCTCGACGCTCGCTCCCTCGGCAGCACTCTCCATGCCCTTGTCGGCGGCGGTGGACTTGAGGCCGATCAGCTCGAGCTTGTACGGCTCGTCGGCGAGCTCTTCGCGGGCTGCGTCGTCGGTGATCTCCCGACGATCGAACTTCTGGCCTTCCTTGACGATCTTCTTCATCCGGGACTCGATCTTGGCGAGGTCCTCGGGGACGAACGGCTCGGGCACGTCGAAGTCGTAGTAGAAGCCGTCGGTGATCGGCGGGCCGATGCCGAGCTTGGCCTCCGGGAACAGCTCCTGCACGGCCTGCGCCATGACGTGAGCGGTCGAGTGGCGCAGGATGTCGCGCCCGTCCTTGGAGTCGATCGCGACCGGCTCGACGGAGTCGCCGTCCGCGAGCTCGTACGCGAGGTCCTTGAGCTGGCCGTCGACCCGCGCCGCGATGACCTCGGGGGTGTCGGCGAAGAGCTGCCAGGCCTTCGTGCCCTGCTCCACGGATCGGGACTCTTGGTCGACGGCGATCTGGATGTCCGGCACGGGGTGACCTCTGTTCGGTGTCGACGCGCCCTACGGATGGCGCGTACTGGTTCGGACCACGGTATCGCGAGGTCCCGGGCGCGATGTTTCGGCCTCGCAGTGCAGCAGGAGACCTGCGGGGGCTCTAACCTCGTTCCTATGGACCAGAGCCTGCCGACTGTCGTCGTCGTCGATGACGCACCGGAAGTCCGAGCGCTCGTCCGCGCCCATCTCGGGCTCTCCGGCGCCTTCCAGGTGGTCGGTGACGGCTCGAGCGGCGTCGAGGCGATCGAGCTGGCCCACCGCTTCCGTCCCGACCTGCTGCTCATCGACATGTCGATGCCGGACATGGACGGTCTCGACGCGCTGCCCGGCGTGCTCGCCGTGTCACCGAGCACGCGCGTCGTCGTGTTCACCGGCTTCGAGGGCGACGGCCTGGCCGAGGTCGCTCGGTCGATGGGCGCTGCGGCGTTCCTGGAGAAGTCCGCCGACCTCGACGAGCTGGTCCGGCGACTGCAGGAGGTGCACGAGGGCACCCCCGTGGGCCAGCCCGTCGCCGCACCCGCGACCCGGACGCGGCCCTCCGGCGACCGCGCAGTGCTCGACGAGCACCTCGAGCGGTTCCGCGAGGTCTTCGACGAGGCCGCCATCGGCATGGCGACGCTGACGCTTTCCGGCGGCATCGTGCGCGCGAACCGTGCCCTCGGCAAGCTCATCCAGCATCGCCACGAGGACCTCGTCGGCGTCGACTACGCCGCGCTCATGGCCGGCCACGGCGAGCTCCTCGACGAGGCGCTCGCAGAGATCCAGCAGAAGCAGGTCGACGTCATCCGCGTCGAGCACGCCGTGTCCGGCCTGCGGGAGCGCAAGGTGCTCGCGACCCTGGCCCCGGTCCGCGACAGCGACGGACTGCCCCTGTACGTGTTCCTGCAGGTGCAGGACATCACCGAGCAGCGCGCAGCCGAGGACGAGCTGCGCCGCAGTGAGGAGCGCTTCCGCCTGCTCGTGGAGACCATCGAGGACTACGCGATCTTCATGCTCGACCCCCAGGGGTACGTCGTGAGCTGGAACGCCGGCGCCGAGCGCAACAAGGGCTACCGCGCCGACGAGATCATCGGCAAGCACTTCCGCGTCTTCTACAGCCAGGACCTGCAGGACTCCAAGCACCCCGAGCGCGAGCTGGAGGCCGCCCTGCGCGACGGCCACTACAGCGAGGAGGGCTGGCGCATCCGCAAGGACGGGACCCGGTTCTGGGCCAATGTCCTCATCACCGCGGTGTTCGACGACGGCGGCACCCACGTGGGCTTCGCCAAGATCACCCGGGACGTCACCGCGAAGCTCGAGTCCGAGGAGTCGCTGCGCCAGAGCGAGGAGCGGTTCCGGCTGCTCGTCGACGCCGTCCGCGACTATGCGATCTTCATGCTCGACCCCACCGGGCACGTGGTCAGCTGGAACGCCGGAGCGCAGCGCACGAAGGGCTACCGGGCCGACGAGATCATCGGCCAGCACTTCCGCGTCTTCTACCCGCAGGAGCTGCAGGACTCCAAGCACCCCGAGCACGAGCTCGAGATCGCGTTGCGCGAGGGCCGCTACGGCGAGGAGGGCTGGCGCATCCGCAAGGACGGATCGCGCTTTTGGGCCAACGTCCTCATCACGGCGGTCTTCAACGACATCGGCAAGCACGTGGGCTTCTCCAAGGTCACCCGCGACACGACGGCGCAGCGCCTCGCGCAGCAGGAGCAGGAACGCGCCGCCCAGTCGCTCGCCGACGCGAACGAGGCGCTGGAGACGCTCAACATGCAGCTGCGGCACGCGGCGTCCGACCAGTCGCAGTTCCTCGCCGTGACGGCTCACGAGCTGCGGACCCCCGCCACGGTGCTGGGCGGCTCAGCCGACGTGCTGTCCAAGCACTGGTCGGCCCTCGGCGAGACCGAGCGCCTCGCGCTGCTCGACGGCATGACGACCAGCGCCGACCGCATGCGGCGGCTGCTGTCCGACCTGCTCACCGCCTCACGCCTCGACGCGAACGCCCTGCGCCTCAATCGCGAGCCCATCGCTCTCACGCCGCTCCTGCAGACGGCCGCAGGCGTGGTCCCGCGCAACGACAGCGGCCACGAGATCGTCGTCGACTCCCCCGACGACCTCCTGGTCCTGGCCGACGCGGCCCGGCTGGCCCAGGCCGTCGACAACCTCTTCGACAACGCCCTCAAGCACGGCCAGGCCCCCATCCGGGTCGAGGCCCGCGCACACGACGGTGTCGCCGAGATCCGCGTGATCGATTCCGGCTCCGGCGTACGGGCCGACGTCCGGTCGCGGCTGTTCGGCAGGTTCGCGACCGGCGACGAGATCGGCGGCACGGGTCTTGGCCTGTTCATCGTCCGTGAGCTCGCCCGTGCCCAAGGTGGCGACGCGACCTACGAGGAGCCGACCGACGACCGCCCCAGTGGCGCGTTCGTGCTGACCGTCCCGCTCCCCTGACACCTCACCGTCGCGGGACCTGATGCCGCAGTCCCCTGCACCGGGGCGACTGACCGGCCATTGTGTGGCAGGTTGTCTCCATGAACAAGACCCTCGTCGGAGCCCTGGTCGCGGCAGCGCTGAGCGTGACGGCGTGCACCGCCAACGACAATGACGGCGCAGGCGACGGCGACGGCAACGGCAACGGCAACGGCGACGGCAAGGACGGGGCGGCGAAGGCGGCGGCCCGGCGGCTCGAGCGCGACGCGACGGCGGTGCAGCCCGCCTGGACCGTCGAGCGGAAGATGCTCGGCCAGCCAAAGGTCGTCGGCCGGACCGCCGTCGCGATCGTGAAGGCCCGCCAGCACGAGCTCGATCTCATCGGCGTGGACACCGCGACCGGGACGGTGCGTTGGAAGCATCCGTACAGCCCCGGCGCCCAGGCCCCCGGCTACGCGCTCTCGCCCGTGATCGCCAAGGACGAGGACGGCACCGAGTCGGTCGTCCTGCTCGAGCCGCCGCGACCGCTCAGCCTGGACAATCCTGGCCACTGGCTCACACCGATCGTGGTGCTCGACCCGGCCACCGGAAAGGAACGGTCCCGCACCCGCAACGTGTATGCCGCCACCCCGCTGGACGAGTGCGGCGACGAGGTGGACGCGTGCCTTCGTGCCTCCTACGGCGCGGGAAGGGGCTATCAGAGCCTGCGTGTGGACCTCGGGACCGGGCGGCTCGGCGCAGACCGCAGCGGTCTGTCGACCGGCAGACGCGAGATCGCGCGGAAGGGCCTGTTCTCGAGCGACGACCGCCCCGGCGAGGTGATCGGCGTCGAGAGGGACGGCAAGACCCTCTGGACGAGCCCCGTGGAGAAGCTGGCAGGCAAGAACCGCACGACCGACATGGGCTGGTCCATTCAGTGGGACGAGAAGTCGGACCGCTACACCGGCCTCATCGGCCTCGGCATGCCGCGGGCGGTCCGCGACCGCGCCGAGGCCGGCAAGGCGTACGACTTCGACCTGACCTGGTGGTCGCAGAACTCGTTCGACGGCAGCACGGGCAAGGTCCTTTGGCACAAGGACGGCGTCATGGCGCCGTGCTTCGGCTGGCGCGGGGACACCGAGGAGGAGGCGACGTCCGCCGACCCCGTGCGGTGTGCCGTCTCGGGCACCCAGCGGGTCAAGAAGGGCAGGTTCGGCACGACCGACGACGTCTCCGTGACGGTCCAGGGCTACGACCCCGCGACCGGGACGACACGCTGGTCGGCACCCGTCGCCCAGGCCGCTGGTGAAGCGTTCGTCACCGGCAAGAGCGTCGACCTGATGACCGCTCCTGGGACGGTTGTCGTGCCGACCGCCAAGGGGCCGCGTCTCTACGAGGCCAGGACCGGCACCTCCGCCGCCATGGCACCCGGCGACCTCTTCGCCTGCGAGGGCAAGCCCGTCGGCATCAAGTACGTCATCGCATTCGCCGCCGGTGGGAAGAACGAGTCCCGGGACCGCTACGGCGACCCGATGATCGAGCAGTGCAGCCCGGACGGCACGGTCGTCGACAAGCCCATGACCGTCGCGACCGTCAAGGACGGCGGCCAGGAGGTGGATCCCTCGACGTACGTCATGTCCCGGTCGTCCGGGCTCGTCGGCTACGTGCTGCCGAAGGACTGAGGCCGGGTCAGCGGCGCGGGACGACCGGGATCGGCAGCAGCAGGGCCGCCGGCGCACCCGCGGGCACCGCCGGTCGGACGGGCGCGACCGGCTCGACCCGCACGTACGGCGCGCCCAGCGCCGGGCGCGGATCGGCCTCGCCCTTGTTGGGCCACAGCGACATCGCCCGCTCCGACTGCGCGGTGATCGTCAGCGACGGGTTCACCCCGAGGTTCGCGGTGATGGCCGAGCCGTCGGAGATGTGCAGCCCCTCGTGCCCGAAG
This sequence comes from Aeromicrobium chenweiae, assembly GCF_003065605.1. Taxonomy (GTDB): domain Bacteria; phylum Actinomycetota; class Actinomycetes; order Propionibacteriales; family Nocardioidaceae; genus Aeromicrobium; species Aeromicrobium chenweiae. The sequence goes on from NZ_CP026952.1 coordinate 2,160,410, forward strand.
ACGCGCTGGTAGGGGTCGATGACGCCCGCGTCCCGAGTCTCGCCGATGACGCAGCCACCCAGGAAGTGAGCGGTCAGCGGCACGCCCGCGAGCTCACCGATCGAGCTGCCGGGGTGCCCGCCGATCCGCTCGGCGATGTCCCGCGCGACGCGGTCCGCGACCGGGATGTACGGCGGGTTGGGCTCGCCGACGCCCTGCTTGCTCGTCATCCGGCGGCCGAAGGGCCCCCGCTTGAGGTAGGTCGTGATCGAGTTGTCCAGCGACTGCATCACGAGCACGACGATCGACTGCTCGGCCCAGCGCCGTGGCTTGTGCACCCGCAGGGCACCCCGCAGGCCCAGGACCCGGTAGCCGCGGACCACCGCGCGCAGCCGTCCGCCGGGACCGGGACGGTCCGGCAGGGCCATGTTGATGAGCGCGAGCGCGTTCGAGCCGTGCCCGTACCGGACCGGCTCGACGTGCGTGTGCTCGTCGGGGTGGAACGAGGACGTGATCGCCACGCCGGGCGTGTAGTCGGCGTCGTGGTCCGAGGAGCGCGCGGAGAGGACGGCCTCGGAGTTCGTCCGGCTCAGCTCGCCGATGCGGTCCGACAGGTGCGGGAGCGAGCGCCGCTTGAGCCGGTGCAGGAGGTTCTGGGTGTTGAGCGCGTTGCCGGCGAAGACGACCTGGTCCGCGGTGAACGTCGCGCGACGCAGCCGGTTGCCGGTGCGCTGGGTGCGCACCTCGTACCGGGGCGCGCCGCCCGCAGTGGCGGACGCGATCGGCCGGACGTCCGTCACGGTCGTCATCGGGTGGACCTCGGCTCCCGCGCCCTCGGCGAGGTGCAGGTAGTTCTTCACGGTCGTGTTCTTGGCGTTGTGGCGGCAGCCGGTCATGCAGGCTCCGCAGTCGATGCAGGTGCGTCGCGCGGGACCCGCGCCGCCGAAGAACGGGTCGGGGACGTCCACGCCCGGCTCGTCCCCGAAGAGCACACCCACGTCGGAGGCGTGGAACGTGTCGCCGACCCCGTACTCCTTCGCCAGGGTCGACATGAGGTCGTCGGCCGGGGTCGTGCCGGGGTACGCGGACACGCCGAGCATCTTCTTGGCCTGCACGTAGTGCGGCGCGAGCTCGTCCTTCCAGTCCGTGATGTGGGCCCACTGGCGGTCGCGGTAGAACGGGTCCAGCGGTTCGTAGAGCGTGTTGGCGTAGACCAGCGACCCGCCGCCGACACCGGTGCCGCTGGCGATCAGGACATCCTTGAGCAGCGTCAGGCGCATGATGCCGAAGCAGCGCGCCCAGGGCGCCCACATGTACCGGCTCAGGCGCCACGACGTCTGCGGCAGCTCGTCGTCGGCGAACCGGCGCCCCATCTCGAGGACACCGACGCGGTAGCCCTTCTCGGTCAGCCGGAGGGCCGCCACGCTGCCGCCGAAACCGGATCCGATCACGATCACGTCGTAGTCACGCTGAGTCATGGCTCACACCCTACGGGCTTGTTGACACTCTGCCAATAGCCGACGAGACTGTCCGTCGTGACCACCCGTTCGCGTCTCGCGCCCGCCGAGCGTCGTCAGCAGATCATCGACGCCGCCCGGGTGCTGTACTCCGACCGCGCGTACGACGACGTGTCCACCGCCGAGCTCGCGGAGGCCGCCGGCGTCGCCCGCGGCCTCATCAACCACTACTTCGGCGACAAGCGCGAGCTGTTCCTCGAGGTCATGCGCGGCTCGATCCTCATGCCGACGCAGGCGCTCCCGGACTACGACGGACGCACGCTCGAGGAGCGCGCCCGGCTCACGATGGACTGGATCCTCGACGCCGCGACGACGTACGGGCAGGCCTGGGTCGCCGCGAGCGGCGCGGCCAACCTCCACGGCGCCTCTGACGTGCAGGCCGTCGTGGACGAGGCGGACGACCGCGCGGCGCGCCTCGTGCTGGACGCGCTCGGGCTGCCGGACTCGCCGCACCTGCGCGCCCGTCTGCGACCCATGGCGGCGCTGACCAAGGCAGTCTGTCGCGAGTGGCTGCAGCGCAAGACGTACTCACGCGACGAGGCCCTCGACCTGCTCACCGACAGCGTCCTGCTGTTCGTCCACGACCACGCTCCCACGAAGGAAGTCCCATGACCTCGATCGGCATCATCGGATCCGGCTTCGGCGCCATCGCCGTCGCCGTCGAGCTCAAGCGCGCGGGGCACACGGACCTGCGCCTGTGGGAGCGCTCGCACGACGTCGGCGGGGTCTGGCGCGACAACACCTACCCCGGGGCGGGCTGCGACGTGCCGTCGCCGCTGTACTCGTACTCGTACGAGCCCAACTCGCAGTGGACCCGCCGCTACGCCCTGCAGGAGGAGATCCACGCGTACATCCGCGCGGTCGCCGACAAGCACGGCGTGACCCCGCTCGTGCGCTTCGGCGCCGAGGTCGTCGCGGCCGCGTGGGACGAGGACGCGGCGCACTGGGTCGTCACGTTCGCGGACCGGACCACCTCGACGGTCGACCTCCTCGTCAGCGCCGTCGGACAGCTCTCCCGGCCCAAGCTGCCCGGGATCGACGGCGTCGAGTCCTTCACCGGCACCTCATTCCACTCCGCGGAGTGGAACCACTCGTTCGACGCGAGCGGCAAGCGGGTCGCCGTGGTCGGAGCCGGGGCCAGCGCGGTCCAGTTCGTCCCCCACCTGGCGAAGGACGCCGAGCAGCTGGTGGTCTTCCAGCGCACCGCGAACTACCTGATGCCCAAGCCGGACAAGCCCTACAAGGCCTGGCACCGGGGCCTGTTCAAGGCGCTACCGGTCACGCAGCGCATCGAGCGCGGCGGCATCTGGGCGATCATGGAGCAGTTCGCACGCGGTCTCGACGAGAGGTCGAAGGTCGGCCGCATCAACAAGGCCATCGCGATGCGTCACCTCGGCAAGCACGTCACCGATCCGGTCCTGAAGGCCAAGCTGACCCCGGACTACCCCATCGGCTGCAAGCGGATCCTGTTCAGCAACGAGTTCTACCCCGCCCTCGCGCAGCCCAACGTCGACGTCGTGACCCACGGCGTCACCCGGGTCACCACCACCGGCGTGGTGGACGACGCCGGGACCGAGCACGAGGTCGACGCGATCGTCTACGGGACGGGATTCGACGCCCAGGACTTCCTGGAGTCCATCGACGTCACGGGCGTGGGCGGACAGAAGCTCGCGACGCACTGGACCGACGGCGCGCACGCCTATCTCGGCATGTACGTCCCCGGCTTCCCGAACCTGCTCGTCACGTACGGCCCCAACACCAACCTCGGCGGGGGCTCGATCATCTACATGCTGGAGGCCCAGGCCCGGCACATGCGCCAGGTCGTCGACCGGATGGAGGCCGGCAGCTACCGGACCGTCGAGGTGACCGAGGAGGCCGAGCGGGCGTACGACCGCGACCTGACCAGCCAGCTCGACAGCTCGGTGTGGAGCTCGTGCGACAACTGGTACCGGCACCCGTCCGGACGCATCACGTCCAACTGGCCCGGGGCGACACGCCCGTTCGCCCGGGCGACCAAGCACCTCCAGCCGGAGGCGTTCACGTGGGCGTGAACGCGTACCCGGCCGAGCCGTGGGACCTGCACGGCCACGCGTACATCGGCGTGTGGCTGGTGCCGGTCAAGGACCTGCCGGCGCCGCACTCGTCCGCGACCCGGCCGATCACCCTGTTCGGGCGCGGCATCGTCTCGGCGGCGTTCTTCGTCTACGAGCAGCCGAGCCCGTTGACGTACGACGAGATCATGTCCACCGTGCTCGTCCGCCAGGGCTGGCGACCGCGTGTGTCGATCACCCACATCTGGGTCAACAGCCCCGCGTCCCGCGACGGGGGACGTGAGCTGTGGGCCATCCCCAAGGAGCTCGCGGACTTCTCGGTCGTGCCGCACCGGTCGTACGACGCCGACGGCATCGGGTCGCTGGACGTGCCACGGGTGCGACGGCTGCCCTTCGGGGTCCCCCTCGGGTTCCGGATCGCCCAGGACCGCGCCGGGACGCTGCAGGTCTCCCCCGTCCGCGGCCGGATCCGGCTCGGGGTCGCCCGTGGACGCTGGTCGTTCTCCCCAGGCGGCCCGATCGGGTTCCTGGCCGGTCGACGCCCGCTGCTCACGCTCGCGGCGCGGCCGTTCCGCCTGCTGTTCGGCAGCCGCTGAGCCGCACTACCCTCGAGGGATGCGTCGACTTGTGATCCTGACCGCGACCGCCCTCCTGCTCGCCGGCTGCACGTCGGGCGGGGACGACTCGTCGTCCGACGGCGCCCGTGGCGGTGACACCGAGACGAAGAAGCCCGGGAAGCCGTCCGCGACCCGGACGACACCGACCCCCAGCGGTCCGGCGTGTGCCGACGTCTGGAAGGCCGGCGCGACCCTGCCCAAGGACTACGCGCAGTGCGTGCAGGACGGCGAGCCCGGCCCGCAGGACGAGACACCGTGCCGGGACGGCTCGACCCTGGTGATCTTCGACGACACCCTGTATGCGGTGACCGGCGGCAGGATCGTGGAGCCCGACGTGTCGCCGCTGCAGGACACCGAGGAGTTCGGCGCCGCGTTCAGCGCGTGCACCGGCGAGGAGTGAGCGCTACTCCCCCGCGACGCCCAGGACCGTCTCGAGGACCCGTGTCGTCCTCGGCGCCGCCTCCCTGAGGCGGTCGGTGACGTCCTGCGTGGAGAGCGCGACGGGACCGACCGAGACGTCGAGTCTCCGCGAGCCGGCTGCGACCTTCGCCACCCCGACGTCGAGACCCGGCGACGACACCGGCTTCGCGCCGTCCGTCGCAGGCACGGACGGCGCGACTGACGGCGTGGTCCGTGCGACCGACGGCGCGGTCGGTGCGACGCCGCTCGGCGCAGGGACGGACGTCGCCGGCGCGGGGGCCACGGCACGCGCGGAGGTCGCGACCCGTGCCCTGAGCGGGAGCACCGTGGCCGAGTCGACCGTGGGCGCGGCCGCCGCACGGGAGGCGCCCACCCCGGCGGGAGCGGGACGGGTCGGGACGGCGGCGGCGCGGTCGTCCGTCGCCGTCGGCTGCGACGGCCAGCCCGACGGCACGGACACGGCGAGCACCGCGGCACCGGTCGCGACAGCCGCCGTCGCCGGCGCGGCGACGGCCACGAGCGCCCCCTTGGCTGCGGCGAGGAGCTGGGCGGTGGCTCCGCTCGAGACGGCCAGGGCCACGCCCCCGCCGGCGACGACACCGAGTGCGACGGGCGCACCGGTCGCGCCGACCTCGCGGTTGACCTCCTGCAGGTCGAGGTAGACCGCCATGCACGCCTCGCAGGTCTCCAGGTGCGCGTGCACCTTCTCCTGCTCGCGCCGGGTGGCGGTGCGCCGGACCACGGCGGCCAGGTGCTCGCGGACGACCTGGCAGCTGCGGCCGCCGGACTCGTCGTCCGCGCTGACGTGCTGCTGCAGGTAGGCGTCCCGCAGGCCCGCACGGGCCCGGTACACCAGCGCGGACACGCTGTTGGGCTTCAGGCCCAGGGCGTCGGCGAGCTCGTTCGGCTTGCGGCCCTCGACGTCCAGGTGCCACAGGACGGTGCGCCAGCGCTCGGGCAGCGACTCGTAGGCGGCACGGACCGCGGTCTTCTCGAAGTCGTCCAGGTCGCCGGCCCCGAACGGCACCGCACTGTCGATGACGGTGTCGTCGTCCGTCGGCACGACCCGCTTGACGGCCTTGGCGCGACGGCCGCACTCGTGGCGGATCGCGGTGAACAAATAGGCGCGGAACGCGCTGTCCGGGCCCTTGCCACGCTGCAGCAGCCCGAGGATCTGCGCGAACGCGTCCGCGACGACGTCGTCGGACTCCTCTCGCTGACCGAGGTGACGCGCCAGGCGCCGGGCGCTGTAGACGTACCGGTCGTAGAGCACCGCGTACGCCTCGTTGCTCCCCTGCCGGGTCAGCTCGACGAGCGCGCCGTCCTCGAGGTCGTCGAGCGTCATGTCGAGGTCGAGCGCACGCACCAGATCGTGTTCAGCCATCGCAAGTACTTTCCCCTGGAAGTGAGGCTCGGACGGGGTGGTGTCGTCGCCTCGTGTAACCACAAGTTGCAGCCAGAAAGATACTGGCACGTAACTTGTGGGGCCGCCGGGGAACTCCCTGTGATCCGGCCCTCAGTCCGGCGAGCGGAGCCCCCTGCGAAACCGGGACCGATGCCCCTGCCGAGGGCCACCACCCGACGGCAGGGTGCAGAGCAAGACCGCGGACGACACTGGGAGGGACGACGGCGATGCCTCCCGAAGCAGAGCAGGACATGCCCGCCGTGCGCACGCGCGGGCTGGTCAAGACGTTCGGCTCGTTCCGGGCACTGGACGGCCTCGACCTGGAGGTGCGGCCCGGCGAGGTCCACGGATTCCTCGGACCCAACGGAGCCGGCAAGTCGACCACCATCCGGGTCCTGCTCGGTCTGCTGCGGGCCAACGGCGGCACGGCGCAGCTGCTGGGAGGCGATCCGTGGCGAGACGTCGTGGACCTGCACCGCCGGCTCGCCTACGTCCCGGGTGACGTCGTGCTGTGGCCGGCACTGTCCGGAGGCGAGGCCATCGACCTGCTGGGCAGGCTACGAGGAGGTCTCGACGAGACCAGGCGGGCTGCGCTCGTCGAGCGGTTCGAGCTCGACCCGACCAAACGTGGCCGCCAGTACTCCAAGGGCAACCGCCAGAAGGTCGCCATCGTGGCCGCCCTCTCCTCCGACGTCGAGCTCCTGATCCTGGACGAGCCCACCTCGGGCCTGGACCCGCTCATGGAGGCGGTCTTCCAGGACGAGATCGCGCGGGTCAAGGCGACGGGTACGACGATCCTGCTGTCCAGCCACATCATGAGCGAGGTCGAGGCGCTCGCCGACCGCGTCAGCATCATCCGGGCCGGCACGATCGTGCAGACCGGCACGCTCGAGGACCTGCGAGGGCAGACCACGGTCGCGGTGACGGCGACGCTCGGTCGCCCTCCCGGCGATCTCTCGGCTCTGGGCGTCTTCCGAGAGGCGTCCATCCACCACGGGCGGTTCACCGGCAGCGTCGCGTCCCCCCGTGTCAGCGACGCGATGGCGGCCCTGCTGCCGTACGACGTGACCGGCCTGACCGTCACCCCGCCCTCCCTCGAGCAGCTGTTCCTCGAGCAGTACGTGACGGCGCCGTCCGGTCGAGCCGGGCGATGAGCGCCTTCGCCGGCGCGAGGCCGCTGCTCGAGGTCTCCGCCCGCCAGGACGCACGCGCCGTCGTGCCGTGGATCGCCGGCATCTCCGCGCTCTCGGCCTCGTCGGTGCTGGCCTACGCCTGGATCTTCCCGGACCGGGAGGACCGCACGGCGCTCGCGCAGGCGCTGGGCGGCAACCCGGCCCTGTCGTTGATCTTCGGTCCGGCCCGCGACCTCCTGACTGCGGACGGCTTCAACGCTTGGCGGGCCGGCGGCCTCGGCGCGTTCTTCGCAGCCCTCATGGCGGTTCTCGTCGTCGTGCGCAACAGTCGCGCGGCCGAGGACTCCGGTCAGGCCGAGCTGCTCGCATCCGGCGTCATGGGTCGCCAGGCCCGCCTGGGCGTGGCGGTGACGCTCGGTGCGACCGCGTCGGTGGCGCTCGGGATCGTCTCGTTCCTGATCACCGTGGCGTGCGGGGGCGGCGCAGCAGCCACGGGCATCCTGTGCGCGACGTTCGCCTGCGCCGGACTCATGTTCACCGGCGTCGGCGCGGTGACCGCTCAGATCTCCTCCGATGCCCGCACCGCGACGAGCATGGGGGTGGCGACCGCCGGCGTCCTGTACGTCCTGCGCGGATATCTCGACTCGAGCGGGGCCCCGCGCTGGACCGACTGGGCGACCCCGTTCGGATGGCTCGAGGCGACCCGGCCGGCCACCGAGAACCGTCCGTGGCCCTTGCTGCCGGCGGTGGCCCTGGCGCTCCTCCTCGTCGCCGCGGCGTTCGCGCTGCAGGAGCGTCGCGACTTCGGCCAGGGCGCCGTCGCCACCCGGCCCGGCCCCGCACGGGGGCGAGGGGTGACGTCCCCGTGGGGACTGGCCGTGCGCCTGCACCGCGGAGCGCTTGCCGCCTGGCTCGTCGCGTTCGCCGCGCTGGGCGTGGTCTTCGGCAACCTGGCGTCCTCGATCGGTGACGTGCTCGCGGCCAACCCCGCCATCGCCGATACCCTCGCCCGCGGCGCGACCGGAGACCGGGCGGCGGCCCTCGGCTTCATCGTGACCATCCTGCAGCTGACCGGCATCATCGCCGCGGTCCTGGGCGTCCAGGTGGCGCTGCGGATCCGGGCCGAGGAGGTCGCCGGGCGGGTCGAGCCC